>DATARB010000008.1:0-8942 GCA_036264375.1 Pseudolabrys sp. | reverse complement strand
ATTCGAATTGCGCGGCCCGATCGGCGGCTATTTCGTCTGGACGCCAGCGCTTGGGGGGCCTTTGTTTCTCGTCGCCGGCGGCTCCGGTATCGTGCCGCTGATGGCCATGCTGCGCCAACGCGCTGCGACGAACACCAATGTGCCGGCGACCTTACTCTATTCCTCCCGCAGCGCCGAAGACATCATCTATCGTGCCGAACTCGATGGACTTGCCGGACAAGGCGTCAGCGTCGTCCACACCCTGACGCGGACGCAACCGCAAGGCTGGCGCGGTCTGTCGCGGCGCATCGACCGCGCCATGCTTGAGAGCACAGGGTTTGGCGCGGCCGAGCATCCGCGCATCTTCATCTGCGGGCCGACGCCGATGGTCGAAGCGGCCGCCCGCGACCTGCGCGATCTCGGCCATGCGCCGAACTTGATCAAGACGGAGCGCTTCGGGCCCACAGGGAGGTGACGATGAGCCTGCAACAGCACGATATGCTCCCGCTCGACGGCAATGCCGCCGGCGGCCTGCTACGGGAATTGTTCGCGCTCGATCTCACCGCGGCGGAAATCACCTGCGGCGGCTGCGGCGCGTCCGCGCCAATCGGCGCCATCCGCGTCTATGGCGGCACGATGGGGGCCATCCTTCGCTGCGGTCATTGCGACACAGCGGTCTTGCGCATCGCGCACACGCCGGCCGGGCTGTGGCTCGACATGCACGGAGCGCGCCGGCTGTTCGTCGCAGCGCCGGAGGCGTGAACGCTCATAACGCACTTAAAAAGTATGATGCGGAGACTTCGACCGCTAGGATACGCTTCGTCCTCACCGTCACATCTTGTTTGGGAGTTGTGTCATGATCCTCGGCATGTCGGTTCAGACCTTCACGATACTTCACGTCGTCATCAGCCTCATCGCAATCGCCTCGGGCATTATCGTCGTTATCGGTATGTTCGGGTCGCAGCCGCAGCCGCGCTGGACGGCGATCTTTCTCCTGATGACGATCCTCACCAGCGTGACCGGGTTCTTGTTTCCCATTCACGGCTTCACGCCGGCTTTGGGGGTCGGCGTGATCTCGATCGTGCTGCTCGCGGTCGCCTTGCTGGCGCTCTATGTGAAGAAGCTGGCCGGCGCCTGGCGCTGGATCTACGTCGTCACCGCCATTGCCGCGCTCTGGTTCAATGTGTTCGTGTTGATCGTGCAGTCCTTCCAGAAGGTGGCGTTCTTGAACCCGCTGGCGCCGCAGGTCGGGCCGCCTTTCGCCGGGGCGACCAACACCCAGTTCGCCATCGCGCAGACTGCGGCGCTGGTGGTGTTCGTTCTGCTCGGCATCTTTGCGGTCATCAAGTTCCGCCCTGGCGCAATGCTGACGCCGCGCTATTGAAACGAGCGGCGGCGGTTGACCTACTCCTGCCGCGGCCGTTCGATATTTCGCCAAGCTAAAGCTGCTGCCGGCTGCTTGCGCGCATTCACGGGCCGCGCGGCGGATCACGTGGCCGCAAAATAGAAAAAGCCGCCGTCGCCGGCGGCTTTTCCGCAATTCTGTACAGGCGCATCAGCTTATTTGAGCTGGGTCGAGATGCTGTTGAAGCTGGTGTTCAGCTTGGTACCCAGGCCATTGACGATGGCGATGATCGCCACGGAGATGCCGGCGGCAATAAGACCGTATTCGATCGCAGTCGCCCCCGACTCATTCTTGAGAAACGCAACAAGCTTGGACATGTGACACACTCCACGAGGAACAGTGGGGGCAAGCTACGGCCCGGGCGTTAAAAATGCCTTCAATCGGTCCTCACTAGGCTGCAAACGAAAGCTTGCGGCTGTAGGTGCAAATGTATGTAGGGGGACAAAAATCTATTAACGCTACGGCGCCGGGACGCACTGCCGGCCGCCAGTTTCTCTCGTTTCCGCAGCAATCGAGCGTGAATTTGCCCGGCCGTGCGCCAGCGGCCGATGTTCGGCCGCACGGGAGGAGCGGCCAAGAGTGCACAATGTGTGACGATGCGCACCAACGGGGACGAAATCCGTTAACCGCCTGTTACCGATATTGGATGATCGCTTTCGCTGTGACCGGAACGAAGCTCCGGCAGGGCCGTTTGGCGATCCCGCATGCGCATGGCGCGGTCATGCCAGCCTGATCTCGTTGATCTGTATCAATGACCCACATCAATGCGGTAAGCGCTGGGCGTGCGAGCCTCCATCATGGAGGACAAGGCAATGAACGCTCGACCCGCCGAACAGGCACGCTTCCCGACGATTGACCGCATCTTGGGTGCGATCGTCGGGTTGGTCATTGGAAACCGCCGGACGTTAGACGCCCGCGGCGAACTCGATCAGTGCGAGCCGAGCGAGGTGGCGCAGATCGCGCACGATCTGAGCGTCACGCCCGAAGAATTGAAGGTGCTGGCCGGGAAAAGTCCCGATTCAGCTTCCGCGATAGACCAACTGCTGGCCGCGCTCGGCGTCGATCGCTTGCGGCGCCCATTTTAGCGAGCCGGCGCTGGTCCGCGATCTCCAGCGCCTTTGTTCTGTATGCGTTTTCAAGCGTCAATGCGGGCGCGAACTCGCGACGGGCACGGCTGCCGCGCATTATCGCACCTATTGCCCGAACGCCTACACGCTGGATTACATGATCGGCCGCGGCCGCTGATGGGCCGCGACCGACCGTGGGGGCGTCCTTAGACGTCTTCCGGATTATCGACGTAGACGAGCCCGGCTTTCGCCAACGGCTCGCGCATATTGTACATGTCGAGGCCGAGCACGCCGGAAGCAAGCTTCTGGCGCTTGGCGTCTTCGTCATCGAAGCGCTTCTGTGCTTTCGCCGCGGTCTCCACGACATACTTCTTCGGCACGACGACGACGCCATCGTCGTCCGCCACCACGGCGTCGCCAGGCTCCACATACACGCCGGCACAGACGACGGGGATGTTCACCGAGCCCAAGGTCGCCTTGACGGTACCTTTGGACGAGATCGCGCGCGCCCAGATCGGGAAGCCCATCTCCTTGAGCGTGGCCACGTCGCGGCAGCCGGCATCGATGACGACGCCCTTCACACCGCGCGCCTTCAACGATGTGGCGATGAGGTCGCCGATCATGCCGTCGGTGTTGTCGGCGGTGCAGCCGAGCACGACGACATCGCCGGGTTGGCACTGCTCGATCGCGACGTGAAGCATCCAGTTGTCGCCGGGTTGCGCCAGGATGGTCACCGCGGGCCCCGCAATCGACGCCCCCGCCCAGACCGGGCGGATGTAGGGCTTCATCAGTTGATAGCGGCCAAGCGCCTCGTGCACGGTCGAGGCGCCGAGCTTTTCGAACGTGGCCAGCGACTTGGCATCGGCGCGTTTGATGTTGCGGACGACGACGTTTTTCATAGTGTTTCCTTGCCAGCCTAGCCGAGCGTTTCAGTGACGACGCGCGGGAAGAGCGTCTGATAAGCTTCCCCGTACGTCATCGGGATGCCGGTATTGCGCGAGCCCTGGATGCCGCGATTGAGCGCGACGCGCTCATAGTAATGCCAGAGGTGTTTCTGCGCGGCGAGGATCTGGAAGGCCTTGTACTTCGTCTCCCAGACGTCATCGATCTTCAGGATCAGGTCGGGCTTGTAGTCGCACTGCTCGGGCTGGTGCGGCTCGAACAGATAGACCGGCGGCGCCGAGTATTTGTACTTGGCGCCGGGCTTATGGCCCATTGCCTGCGCGACGACGCGCGTCTCCTGCGCGAAGTGCGCGGCGTTCGGGTGGTCGAAATTGTAGGGGTCTTTCAGCGCGTGCGTGAGCACGAAGGCCGGATTGGTCTCGCGGTAGATGTCGACCATGCGGTCAAAATGCGCCTCGGTCAGCTTCAGCGGATAGTCGCCGCAGTCGAAGAACTCGATCTCGGCGCCCAGCAAAGCGGCGGCGCGCTCGGCCTCGTCCTTGCGGCCCGCCTTGACGCTCTCCAACGTCGCGCCGGGCTCCTTCCAGGCGAATTGGCTTTCGCCGCGCTCGCCGAAGGACATGCACACGATCTTCATCTTGTAGCCGCGCTTGGCGTGCAGCGCGATGGCGCCGCCCGCGCGCCAGACGAAGTCGCCCGGATGGGCCGTGACGACGAGCCCGGTCTTCTGGTCAGCCATGAACACTCCATTCTCTCGTTGTTGTGTCTCGGGTGAGCGGGCAGGGGCCCGCGTCGCGATCAGAAGCCGCCGTGGCGGGCCGCCTCGATCGCCTGCGTCAGGTGATGTTTGAAACTCGTAAGATGCCGCCGCATCGCCGCTTCCGCGGCGTCGCCGTCGCCGGCGCAAATGGCGTCGACGATCGCCTGGTGCTCGGCCAGCGATTGGTCAGGCCGGCCGGGCAGCAGGATGACGCGGTATTGCAGCCGCATGAGGTGCGATTTCAGCGTCGTGAGGATGCGCGTCGCGGTGGCGTTGCCGGCGATGCGGTGGATTTCCCGATGCAGCGCGGCGTTGCTCTGCGAGAAGGCGGAATAATCGGCCGCCGTAACCGCGTCGCGCATTTCGCCGAAGCGTCCGCGTAGGGCCGTGCGGTCGGTGTCCATCGCACGCGCCGCCGCCTGCCGCGCCACCATCACCTCGATGGCTAACCGTGTGTCGGCGATCTCGATCGCCTCGGCGTCGGTGATGGCACGCACCCGGGCGCCGCGGTTCGGCTCGCGCACGACCAAGCCTTCCTGGTCGAGCATCGCCAGCGCCATGCGGATATTGGCGCGATTGACGCCATAGACCTTGGTCAAATCCGCCTCGATCAACCGCTCGTTCGGCATCAACTGTCCACGCGTGATGGCGTCGCGCAGGCGCGCGGCGACATCGGGAGGGGGGCGGGGTGCGGTGTCCATTGGCTTATCGACAATCTGGTTGCCCAAATTGTTGACAATCCGGGCCGTCCGGTCAAGCTTCCTGTTGGCCCGCGCCGGACAACCGCGCGGGCGTCATACGGAAAGCTCATGCCATGACCGAGACCCCGACCACACTGCGCATTGCCATCGGCGACTACCCGCACACGCTGCCGCTCAAGCGGGGCGAGATCACGTCACCTTGGCTGACGCTCGATTTCGTCGAGGTAAAGCCGATGCACACGGCGTTCAAACCCATGGTGCGCGAGCATGCCTTTGACGCCAGCGAACTGGCGCTGGTCAGCTACTTGCAGGCGAAAGTCTACAATAAAGGGCTGAAGCTGCTGCCGGCGGCGATGCTCGGCCGATTCCAGCATGGCACGGTCCTCTACAACAGCGACCGCGGCACGCTCACGCCGGCCGATCTCGCCGGCAAGCGCATCGGCATGCGCTCCTACAGCCAGACGACCGGCGCCTGGATGCGCGGCATCCTTGAAAACGACTACGGCGTCAATTTCTCCGGCGTCCAATGGGTCACCTTCGAAGACGGCCATGTTGCCGAGGCCAAGGACCCGCCAGGCGTCATCCGGGCAAAGGCGGGGCAGGACATCACCAAGATGCTCCTCGACGGTGAGCTCGACGCGGCGATCTACGGGGCCGCCATGCCGAAGGAGCCGCAGCTCAGGAGCATCGTCCCCGATCCGGACACGGCCGCGCTCGTCTGGTATCGCAAACACGGCGTGGTTCCGGTCAATCACATGGTGGTCGTCACCGAGGATTTGGCTCGCGACAATCCCCCAGCAGTCGCCGAGCTCTATCGGCTGCTGGAAGCCGGCAAGAAGGCTGCCGGCGTCAAGCCGGGAGATATCGACACGACGCCCTTCGGCGAAGAGGCCAATCGGCCTTGCCTGGAGATGCTTATTTCCTATGCAGTGCAGCAGGACCTCATTCCCCACCGTCTTGGGGTTGCGGACCTTTGGTAACAAGCGACGGGGTTTGGTCGGCGGACGCGCACGCCAAATCCCGCTCCATCCTGGCCAAGATTCAGACAAAATTGCCCAAAAAGTAGCCATTGTCGGCTGATTGAAAACTGGGCATGCAACCAAAGTTGTCCTAACGGCCAAGTAAAATCAGTGGGTTATCCGCTTTGTGACGCCTTGGCATAGGCCTTGCGAACTCCCTGGTGCGCGGAAGTGTCCGTTGGGACCGAAGCGCGCGCGTCTATTCAGGGGATTTCGCTCATGTTCAAAACGATAAAGGCGGTCGCCAGGCGACCGGGTGCCCGCGGGTGGCTCTCCGCCGCGGCGGGATTGGCATTGACGGCCGCCGGAGCAGTCCAAAGCGCCCAGGCCGAGGACACGATCAAGATCGGCATCCTGCACTCGCTCTCCGGCACCATGGCGATCAGCGAGACCACGCTGAAGGACGTCATGCTGATGCTGATCGACGAGCAGAACAAGAAGGGCGGCCTGCTCGGCAAAAAGCTCGAGGCGGTCGTGGTCGACCCGGCCTCGAATTGGCCGCTGTTCGCCGAGAAAGCGCGCGAGCTCATCTCCAAGGACAAGGTCGCCGTCGTGTTCGGCTGCTGGACCTCGGTGTCGCGCAAGTCGGTGCTCCCCGTATTCAAGGAGCTCGACTCGATCCTGTTTTATCCCGTCCAGTACGAGGGCGAGGAGAGCGAGCGCAACGTCTTCTATACCGGCGCGGCGCCGAACCAGCAGGCCATTCCGGCCGTCGATTACCTGATGAGCAAGGACGGCGGCGCGGTGAAGCGCTGGGTGCTGGAAGGCACCGACTACGTCTATCCGCGCACCACCAACAAGATCCTTGAGGCCTATCTCAAGCAGAAGGGCGTCAAGGATGAAGACATCATGATCAACTACACCCCCTTCGGGTTCTCCGACTGGCAGACCGAGGTGTCGAAGATCAAGAAGTTCGGCTCGGCCGGCAAGAAGACCGCCGTGGTCTCCACCGTGAACGGCGACGCCAACGTTCCGTTCTACAAGGAGCTCGGCAATCAAGGCATCAAGGCCACCGACATCCCGGTGGTGGCGTTCTCCGTCGGCGAAGAAGAACTCGCCGGTCTCGACACCAAGCCGCTGGTCGGCCATCTCGCCGCCTGGAACTACTTCGAGTCGATCAAGACCCCGGCGAATGCCAGCTTCATCAAGGAGTGGCACGCCTACACCAAGAACGACAAGCGCACCACGAATGACCCGATGGAGGCTCACTACATCGGCTTCAATATGTGGGTGAAGGCGGTCGAGAAGGTGAAGTCGACGGACGCCGACAAGGTCATCGACGCACTGCCCGGCATCCAGCAAGCCAATCTCACCGGCGGCGTCTCCGAAATGCTGCCGAACCATCACATCACCAAGCCCGTCTTCATCGGCGAAATCCGTGGCGACGGTCAATTCGACGTGGTGTGGAAGACCAAGGGTCTGGTCCCGGGCGATGCCTGGTCCGACTATCTGCCGGGCTCGAAGGATCTGGAGTCCGACTGGGTCAAGCTGAAGTGCGGCAACTACAACAAGGTCACCAAGAAGTGCGGCGGTCAGGGCTCCTGATCCGTTCGCGCTGACGAGCCTTGCGAATTGGGAGGCGGCGGCGACGCCGCCTCGATCTCCGCCAAGAAAGCACGGTCCCCGGCAGTCAGGCTGTCGCAAAAAGATCGTGCGCAATCAGCCGGGAATGGCGCCGATGCGTGGCTTTTTCGATCGTCTGATCGCCCTCGCATTCGTTTTCTGCGTGGCGATTGCCACAGCCGGGCTCGCGCACGCCGACGCCTACGACGATGCCTTGGCCAAATTCACCACCGACGAATTCGACGATACCATCGACGGCATCAATGCCGTGGCGACGAGCGGCAATCCGCTGTCGGCGCCGCTCATTCAGGCGCTACAGGATGGCCGTCTCCTGTACAGCGCGGCCGAGAAGAAGGTCTTCATCAAGACCACCGACGGCAAAGTGCTCGACGCCGCGACCGGCAAGCCGATTACGGGCGCGCCGCCGGATGACGCCGACAATGTCCGTCTCAATAATCGGGTGCGCAACATCATCGATGCCGCGCTCGGTGGCCTGACGCTGATGGCGGCGGATCCCAACAAGCGCTTCGAAGCCGCGCAGTCCGTCTTCAAATCGCACGAACAGGCGGTCCTGCCGGCGCTCGACAAGGCGCTCGCCGCGGAGAAAGATGCGCGCGTGAAGAAGGCGCTCCAGGAGGCGCGCGCTGCCGTTATCGTGAGTTCGGACGACGCCAGCATCGAGGACAAGGTCGCTGCCATCGCCGTGATCCGCGACCGTGGCGATCAGGACGCGCTCGGCCTGCTCGACGGGCTCTCCGGCAATCAGCCGCCGGAAGTGGTGCAGGCTGTGACCGCGGCCAAGGCGAAAATCAACAGCTCGCTGGCGATCTGGAACGCGGTGCAGAACGCCTGGTACGGGCTCTCGCTCGGCTCGGTGCTGCTGCTCGCCGCCATCGGCCTCGCCATCACCTTCGGCGTCATGGGCATCATCAACATGGCCCACGGCGAGATGGTGATGCTCGGCGCCTACACCACCTTCGTGGTGCAGGAGTTCATCCGCTCGCACAATCCGGCGCTGTTCGACTATTCGCTGGTGATCGCCGTGCCGCTCGCGTTCATCGTCGCCGGCGCCGCCGGTATCGTCATCGAGCGCAGCATCATCCGGTTTCTGTATGGACGGCCGCTGGAGACGCTGCTGGCCACCTGGGGACTGTCGCTGATCCTGCAGCAGGCGGTGCGCACCATGTTCGGCCCGAACAATCGCGAGGTCGACAATCCGTCGTTCATGAGCGGCGCCTTCGACCTCGGCGGCATCACCATCACCTATAACCGGCTCTGGATCATCGTCTTTGCGCTGGCCGTGTTCGTCGCGCTGCTCGGCATGTTGCGCTTCACGCGCCTTGGCCTCGAGATGCGGGCGGTGACGCAGAACCGCGGCATGGCCGCGGCGATGGGCATCCGCACCGCGCGCATCGACGCGCTCACCTTCGGCCTCGGCTCCGGCATCGCCGGCATCGCCGGCGTGGCGCTGTCGCAGATCGACAACGTGTCGCCCAACCTGGGGCAGGGCTACATCATCGACAGCTTCATGGTGGTGGTCTTCGG
>DATARB010000284.1:0-5459 GCA_036264375.1 Pseudolabrys sp. | reverse complement strand
AAGCCTGGGTGGACAAGATCGGCGCCCGTGACGCCGTGAAGGCCGCGCTGGCCAAGGTCGCGACCGTGAAATCCAGCCGCGACACCGCCAGCCCCGAGCAGAAGGACCGTTTCTTCGGCCGCGGGAAATACGCGCTGGCGTAATCCTGACGTTAACTTGACGCCCGGCCACGATGCACTCGGTCATGGCCGGGCTTGTCCCGGCCATCCACGCCTTGCTTGCTGTGGTCGCCGAAAGACGTGGATGCCCGGCACAAGGCGGGGCATGACGACCGAGAGGCCGGTGGCCGCAATCGCCACGCTATCGACAAGAAGCGCTCCTAAACAGCGCCGCAAATCGAACCTATATGACATGTCCGCGCGCGGCGCCGTTGCGTCGCGCGCACCTGCATTGGTGAAAAGAGATGTTCCGGCCCTTCGAGCGCTGGGTGAAGACGACGGTCCTGCCCGGCGAGTCCACGACGCCGCCGGCCGGACTGGTCGCGTTCTATTGGTACTTCGCCCGCCAGACCAAGGGCGTGTTCCTCGCTTTGTTCGCGGTCGGCTTTGCTGTCGCGCTGCTCGACGTGATGATCCCGGTGTTCATCGGCAAGGTGGTCACGCTGGTGACCCACACCAAGCCCGAGGACCTGTTCGCCGAGGCCGGGACCATGCTGCTCGGCATGGGCGCCGTGCTGCTGATCGTGCGGCCCGCCGTCTATGTCATGCAGCAACTGGTGATGAACCAGGCGATCGCCGCCAACGTCTCCAACCGCATCCGCTGGCAGAACCACTGGCACGTGGTGCGGCAATCCTGGGCCTTCTTCCAGAACGACTTCGCCGGCCGCATCGCCAACCGCGTGATGCAGACGGGGCCGGCCATCCGCGAAAGCCTGGTCGCGCTGCTCACCGCTGTCTGGTTCATTCTGATCTACGGCACCTCGTCGCTGATCCTGCTCGCATCGGCCGACCGCTGGCTCGCGCTGCCGATCGTGCTGTGGTTCTTGAGCTACACCGTGATGCTGCGCTGGTTCGTGCCGCGCATGCGCGACCGCTCGAAGACCACGTCCGAGGCGCGTTCGATGCTCACCGGCCGTATCGTCGACACCTATACAAATATCGTCACGGTGAAGCTGTTCGCCCGCGCCAAGGATGAGGACGCCTATGTGCGCGAGGCGGTCGATTATCATACCGACCGCTTCCAGAACCAGGTGCGGCTGAACACGATGTTCGGCCTGACGCTCAACCTGCTCAACGCGATGCTGATCACCGGCACCGGCGCCTTCGCCGTCGTGCTCTGGCGGCACGGCCATATCGGCGTCGGCACGGTCGCGATGGCTTTGCCGATGACGACGCAGATCGTCTCCGCCTCCGGCTGGGTGGCCTGGCAGGTGACCGGCATCTTTGAGAACATCGGTGTGGTGCAGGAAGGCATGATGACGATTGCCCGTCCGCACACGCTGGTGGACGGTCCCCAGGCACCGGCGCTCACCGTGCCGCGCGGCGAGGTCCTCTTCGACCATGTGCGCTTCGGCTATGGCCGCCAGAGCGGGCTGATCGACGGGCTCACGCTCGACGTGAAGCCGGGCGAGAAGATCGGGCTCGTCGGCCGCTCCGGCGCCGGCAAGTCGACGCTGGTCAATCTGCTGCTGCGCTTCTTCGATCTCGAAGGCGGCCGCATCCTCATCGACGGCCAGGACATCGCGGCCGTGACGCAGGAGAGCCTGCGCTCGCAGATCTCCGTCGTGACGCAGGACACCTCGCTGCTGCATCGCTCGATCCGCGACAACATCCGCTACGGCAAGCCGGGCGCGACCGACGCCGAAATCGTCGCCGCCGCCGAGATGGCGCATGCGCACGAGTTCATCTTGGGGCTCGAGGACCAGCTCGGCCGCTTCGGCTACGACGCGCATGTCGGCGAGCGCGGCGTCAAGCTCTCCGGCGGCCAGCGCCAGCGCATCGCCATCGCGCGCGTGATCCTGAAGAACGCGCCGATCCTGGTGCTGGACGAAGCCACCTCCGCGCTCGACAGCGAGGTCGAGGCCGCGATCCAGTCGAGCCTCGGCACGCTGATGCAGGGCAAGACGGTGATCGCCATCGCGCACCGGCTTTCCACGATTGCGCAGATGGACCGGCTGGTGATCATGGATCACGGCCGCATCGTCGAGCAGGGCTCGCACGAGAGCCTGCTGCGCACCGGCGGCCACTACGCGTCGCTCTGGCGCCGCCAGTCCGGCGGCTTCCTCGACGTCGAAACCGAGCAGCAGGCGGCGGAGTAATCTTCTTATCCCTCCCCCGCTTGCGAGGGAGGGTGGTCGCCGAAGGCGACCGGGTGGGGGCCCGTCGCGGTGCATCGACCCCCACCCGCCCGCCTTCGCTTCGCTCGGGCGGTCGACCTCCCCCTTTCAGGGGGAGGTAAAGAAAGGCGTCATCCTCCTGTCATCAACACCGCGACCACTCACGCAAACAGCAGCGAGAGGACGCGCTCCATGACCGCCGCAGCCGATCTGGCCGACGCCACCCCCGCCACCGGGATTGTCTGGATCTACCGCTTCGGGCCCGACGGCACCGCGCAGACGATCCCCAACGACAAGGTCGATGAGGCGCTCGCCGAGCACGGCGCCGGCTGGACCTGGGTCCATCTCGGCCTTGCCGACACGCGCTGCCGCGCCTGGATCGCGCAGAAGGCGCCGGTGTCCGAGCTCGCGCGCGAGGTGCTGGCCGGGCCGGACCAGCACGTGCGCCTCGACATCCTCGGCGACGAGATCGTCGGCGTCGTGCCCGACCTGCACCAGGACTTCGCCAAGCCCGGCGAGGACCTCGTGCGCCTGCGCTTCGTGATGACCGAGCGCATGCTGATCACCGCCCGGCAGAAGCCGGTGCATTCGCTCGAGAACACCCGCCGCGCGCTGGAGAGCGGCAAGCGTTTCCCCACCGCCATCTCGTTCCTCGACGCGGTGATCGACCAGTTCGCCGACGCCGTCGGCCGCATGGCCGAGACGTTGGGCGCCGAGCTCGACAGCGTCGAGGAGCACGTGATGCACGACGAGCCGGCGGACGAACGACACAAGATCAGCCGCGTGCGCATGCAGTCGGTGCGCGTGCATCGCCAGCTCGCGCAGCTGCGCACCATGTTCCACCGGCTCGAGCCGCGCGTCGCCGCCGACAATGCGCCGATCGCGCAGACGATCCGCACTTTGGCGCAGAAGCTCGACTCCATCGACCACGAGGTCGGCTCGCTGCACGAGCGCGCGCGGCTCCTGCTCGATGAACTCGACGCGAAGATGATGGCGGTGACCAACCGGCGCCTGTTCACGCTCTCGATCCTCACCGCGTGCCTGCTGCCGCCGACGCTGGTCACCGGCTTCTTCGGCATGAACACCAAGGACCTGCCCTTCGCCGGCACCGACGGTGGCACCTGGATCGCGCTCTGCGTCGCGGCCGTCTCCGGCGGCGCCTGCTACTGGGCGCTGCGCCGGATGCGAGCCTTCTAATCGAGCGCCAGACGGCGCAACGCCTCCGCCGTCTGCGCATCGGCCGGAAAGAACGATTCGATCGCCAGCTCCGACAAAGTCACATCGACCGGCGTGCCGAAGATCGTCGTCGTGCTGAAAAACGAGAGCGCGCCGTTCTCGGTCACTAATTGCAGCGGCGCGACGACGCCGCCGAACGCATCGGGCGAGCGCGGCGGCGTGCGGCTGACCGGCACCGGATAGCCGCGCAGTTCCTCCATCAGCGCGGTCAGCGTCGCGTCGGCGGTGATCTCGATTTGCTGACGCAGGCGCTCGAGAAGATGCGCGCGCCATTCCGAGAGATTGGCGATGCGTGGCGCCAGACCCTGCGGATGCAGGCTCAGCCGCAGCACGTTCACCGGCGGCTTGAGCAGCAGCGCATCGGCGCCGGCGAGCAGCGGCGCTACCGCACTGTTGGCGTTCACGAGCGTCCAATGCCGGTCGAGGGCCAGAGCCGGGTAAGGCTCGTGCCCCTTGAGCACCAAATCCACCGCCGCGCGCGCGTGCTGAAGGGCCGGATCGGTGAGCGGACGTTGGGCGTAGACCGGTGCGTAGCCTGCGGCGATCAGCAGCGTGTTGCGGTCGCGCAGCGGCACACCAAGGCGGTCGCAGAGATGCAGCACCATCTCGCGCGAGGGGTGCGCCCTGCCCGTCTCGACGAAGCTCAAATGCCGCGTCGATATCTCGGCTTCCAAAGCGAGGTCCATTTGCGTCATACGCCGGCGTTGCCGCCATTCCCGCAGGTGGCCGCCGATGTCTTGGGGCTGTGTGGTGGTCGTTTGCATGCCCGGACATTACCCAAGATGAAACACGCGCTCCATGACCTCACAGGTAATCGACCCGCCTCTCCGCCTGCGCGAGAACGACGCCAAGGCCGGTCAGGCAAGACCGCGCCCGCAACCGAAGGAGACGCATCATGACGACCGCATCCAACGACAAGCTTGTCGAACTCGTCGACCGCTACATCGCCATCTGGAATGAAACCGACGCCGCCGCGCGCCGTAATCTGATTGCCTGGACCTATACCGAGGACGCCCGTTACCTCGACCCGGTCCTGCAAGGCGAGGGCCGCGACGGCATCGACGCAATGGTGAAGACCGTGCACGAACGGTTCCCCGGTCACCGGTTCACGCGCACCAGCGACGTTGATGCCCATCATGACCGCGCGCGGTTTGCCTGGGAGCTTGGACCGGCCGACGGCCCTGCCCTCGTGAAGGGCATCGACTTCGCCACCCTGTCCGAGGACGGCAAGCTGCACAGCGTGACCGGCTTCTTCACCGAGGCGCCGGCGGCGGCTCAATAAAGGCATGGCGCACGAGCGATGGGGCGGCGATTCCGCCTCATCGCGCCGGCAGACGACGCTTCGGACGCCGCGTGCTCAGCGCGAAACGGTGTTTTTGACCCGGCGATGGCTCACCCGAATGTGGTGGCGGACACCATTCCGATTGCAACTATAGATTGAGTGAGTCAGACTGCACCCCCGGGACATTCCCTGTTATTCGGCTGGCGCTCTGCGACGCCGTGCATGACGCCACAATGCCGAAGACCTTTTGCGGTGCCGATGCTCTTGCGGAGGGCTGGCAATGGCTGCGCCGACCAAAAGTGCGCTCAACGTTGTGGCGAGATACGAGCTTCCACAGGGATGGAAGTCGCCGTTCAAGCAGAACGATGACAAGAACTCTGGAAAGGATGGATGGCGAGAACGGTTGAAACGATGGTGGCGCCGCCTGCGCGGCCAGAAATAGCCGCCCGTTGCATGTGCCCAATGAGATTTCACCGTCGATCGGATCGGCAGCTATGAACACAACAGTAACGCAGGATGCGTCGATCGGGGACACGCGCCCTGTCTATTTCACCGAAGCACGCATCGACAAAGTCGACAATCCGCGGCGGATCGACGTTGTGCGCGGACCCGGTGGCGAACCGCCCGAAGACATGCTGGCCTTATTGGATGACATAAACGCCACGG
>DATARB010000347.1:0-5740 GCA_036264375.1 Pseudolabrys sp. | reverse complement strand
TATTCCCCACTGCTGCCTCCCGTAGGAGTCTGGGCCGTGTCTCAGTCCCAGTGAGGCTGATCATCCTCTCAGACCAGCTACTGATCGTCGCCTTGGTGGGCCGTTACCCCACCAACTAGCTAATCAGACGCGGGCCGATCCTTTGGCGATAAATCTTTCCCCGTAAGGGCTTATCCGGTATTAGCACAAGTTTCCCTGTGTTGTTCCGAACCAAAGGGTACGTTCCCACGCGTTACTCACCCGTCTGCCGCTCCTGTATTGCTACAGGCGCTCGACTTGCATGTATTAAGCCTGCCGCCAGCGTTCGCTCTGAGCCAGGATCAAACTCTCAAGTTGAACTGAGAACTTTTCCCGGCTGGTCACTCACGTTTGCGCGTCGCGCGACACTCGCGTGTCGCAACATTGACGAGGTCCCACCTCACCCACGCGGCATGGCTGGATCAGGCTTGCGCCCATTGTCCAATATTACCCACTGCTGCCTCCCGTAGGAGTCTGGGCCGTGTCTCAGTCCCAGTGAGGCTGGTCATCCTCTCAGACCAGCTACGGATCGTCGCCTTGGTGAGCCATTACCTCACCAACTAGCTAATCCGACGCGGGCCGTTCCTTCGGCAATAAATCTTTCCCCGTTAGGGCGTATCCGGTATTAGCTCAAGTTTCCCTGAGTTATTCCGAACCGAAGGGCGCGTTCCCACGTGTTACTCTCCCGTCTGCCGCTGATGTATTGCTACATCCGCTCGACTTGCATGTGTTAAGCCTGCCGCCAGCGTTCGCTCTGAGCCAGGATCAAACTCTCAAGTTGGACGAGATTTGATTCCGGCATTAGTCACAACGTTTGACGAGGTCCACCCACTGATTGATTGCTCAACCAGCGATGTACCTTGAAACGTCAGACCGCCGAAGTCTCTTCCAAAACCACGCTCATCGAAGAATTTCTTCCTCGCCAAGACGCGGTCCGCAAGGACTCCGCCGCCTGCGTTTCTCTTTCTTCATATTCACTTGTCAAACAACCGGAAATCACGAGGATCTCCCACCCTTCGGTGACCCGAAGGGCCGTCGAAGCCCGCCATCCGAGAACTGTCGGATGCCGTTTCACTGTTCCAGTGAGGAGCTTCAAAGGCGCGTCATCGCGGCGAAACGCGGTGCAGCGCGCCGATGGGCCGTATATAGGCTGGGGCCCTTTCCGGAGTCAACTGCAAAAATCGGAAAGTTTTGAAATTGTCATGGCGGCGTCGTGCATGTGCGAAAAAGCCCGCACGAATCGCATCTTAGCGAGGGTTCGAGGCTGTGGAGGCCGTACTGAGGCCATATTCCTGGGGCGTCCTTTGCCTCCTATTCGAGGGATGGACTTGCGAACGGGGGGCGCCCCCCGCCGCTACTCGCAAAGCCGATTAACGAAAGGGCCCGCGTCCGCGATTGACGGTTCGTGGGCCAACCGGCATCGTGCCGGTCTTGAATCAGCGGCCTGCCGGGGGCGCGTGGGGCTCTGTTTCGTGGCTTCGGCAAGCCATCTTCGATCGCAGCGCAAGGGACGGTGAGCTTGGACCAATCAAGGTCGCGCGGCGCAATACGATCGAGGCCAGCCGATATCATCGAGCTCGGCAATGAGCCGCCGCTCTCGGTCGACGGTGGCACGAGCGGATTCGTCGATCGCCGCCGCGTTTCCGTCCAATGGTTTGCCGGCACGATCCTGACCGCGTTGTGCGGCGCAGCGCTGATGGGCGGCGCCGTTTTCACCTCGCTCGACGGCGAAGCCAATTTCGCAACGCTCCCCGAGCGGGTCGAAGTGGCCTTGCGCGGCGCGCTCAGCGTCGCCAGCGACCGGCTCGGCGCCCGCAAGAGCGACCGGCTGCCGACCTTGGAAGAGCCCTCGTTCGCCCGCCAGGTGATCCGCGTCTCCACGATCACGCGTTCCGGCAATCATGAGGTTGTCCGCGTAAGGCCCTTTGTCCGCGTCGCCGGAAACCTCTCGCTCAGCGCCTCCGATCTCTCCGCCAACATCCCGCCCTTCAATCCGCAGCGCATGCTCGCCGAGAACACGCCCGGCGGAACCGCTACCCCGGAAGACGCGCCGGCCGCCGAACCGGATGCCGAGGTGTCCTTCGTCATGCGCGACCTCGCGCCGATGCTGCCGAAGATGAAGATCGCGGTGCTTACGCCGAATGACGAGGTGATGGCGCGCGTGCGCGAGGCCGCCGACTGGAGCGAGAAAGCCGCCAACCACATGCCGGTCGCGGCCGACATCACGGGCGTCAAGCTCGCTTATGCCGGCGACGCTACACCGGATCCCTACGCCGGCTTCGAAGCGCGCATCGTGCCTGAGAACATCACGCTGCTGCCGAAGACCACGAATGAGACGACCGGCGGCAACTCCTTCAACGAGAAAATCGTTTTCGCCAAAAAAGGCGATACCGTCGGCAGTATTTTGCGCGATCTCGGCGCCAACGCCGACGACATCGCCGCGGTGAGCCAGGTGCTCGGCCCGCGCGCCCGCGACGGCGGCATCAAGGAAGGTCAGAAGTTGCGCGTGCTCATGGCGCCTGTACCCGGCACGCAGCGCCTGCAGCCGATCCGCGTGATCATCGCCAACGATTCCTCGATCGACGCAGTTGTCGCGCTCGCCGATACCGGCTCATACGTGCCGGTGGACGTGCGCAATGTCGATACCGAGGAAGTGGCGCAGAGTTCCGAGGACAATACCGACGACACAGACACGTCCGGAATCAGGCTCTACCAGAGCATCTACGAGACCGCGCTCCGCAATCAGATTCCCAAGCCAATCATCGACGATCTCATCCGTATCTACTCCTACGACGTCGACTTCCAGCGCAAGGCGCAGCCAGGCGACTCGTTTGAAGTGCTCTATGCGGGCGAGGACGAGCAGCCCAATTCGGACAGCCGCAACGAGGTGCTGTTTGCCTCGCTCACTGTCGGCGGCGAGCAGAAGAAGTTCTACCGCTTCCAGTCCCCTGACGATGGCCTGGTCGACTACTACGACGAGAGTGGCAAGAGTGCGAAGAAGTTCCTGGTGCGCAAGCCTGTCGCCGACGGCATCATGCGCTCTGCCTTCGGTATCCGCCGCCATCCGATCCTTGGCTACACCAAGATGCACACGGGCGTGGACTGGGCGGCGCCGACCGGCACGCCGATCTATGCCGCCGGCAACGGCGTGATCGAAAAAGAAGGCTGGGAAAGCGGCTACGGGAAGTTCATCCTGATCCGCCACAACAACGGTTACGAGACCGCCTACGGCCACATGAGCGCCTATGCCAAGGGCACCGAAGAGGGCACGCGCGTGCGCCAGGGTCAGGTGATCGGCTTCGTCGGCTCGACCGGCCTGTCGACCGGCTCGCATGTGCACTACGAAATCCGCATCAACGGCCGCTTCGTCGATCCGATGCGCATCAAGCTGCCGCGCGGCCGCGAGTTGCAGGGCAAGATGCTCGCCGACTTCGACCAGGAGCGCGATCGGCTCGACGGCATCATGGCCCGCAAGCCCGCGCGCGTGGCGTCTAACGGCCCGGCCGGGCGGTAAAACAGCCCATTACTGCGCGGTTTCTGCACTTTCTTATCCCTCCCCTGAAAGGGGAGGGTACGGGTCCGCGCGAAGCGCGGCCCGATGACAGGCTCCGCGAGCCGGGTGGCGTCACATTGCGAGCCCCCACCGGCCGCCACTGAACGCGGGCATGCCCGCGTTCAGCGATTTTGTTGCGCAAGTCGCATATATGCGACTTGCGTGGCGGCACCCTCCCCCGCAAGCGGGGGAGGGAAAGAAAGGACTTACGCGGCCTGGGCGAGCTTGCCGTTGAAGGTCAGCCCCAGCTTGTCGCCGGAGATGACGACAGTCTCGCCGTCTCTGATCTTGCCGGCGAGGATCATCTCGGCGAGCGGATCCTGGACCGACTTCTGAATCACGCGCTTCAAAGGCCGCGCGCCGTAGGCCGGATCCCAGCCCTTTTCGGCCAGCCAGTCGCGCGCGCTCGGCTTGAGCGTGAGGGTGATCTTGCGATCGTCCAACAGCTTCTGCAGCCGCTTCATCTGGATGTCGACGATACGTCCCATCTCCGACTTCTTGAGCCGGTGGAAGAGGATGATCTCGTCGACGCGGTTCAGGAACTCCGGCCGGAACGCAGCGCGCACCACGGCCATCACCTGCTCGCGCACGGCGTCGGTATCCTGGCCGTCCGGCTGGTTGACCAGGAAATCGGCGCCTAGATTCGACGTCATGATGATCAGCGTGTTGCGGAAGTCGACCGTGTGGCCCTGCCCGTCGGTCAGCCGTCCGTCATCGAGCACCTGCAAGAGGATGTTGAACACATCCGGATGCGCCTTCTCGATCTCGTCGAACAAAATGACCTGGTAAGGCCTGCGCCGCACGGCTTCCGTGAGCGCGCCGCCTTCGTCGTAACCGACATAACCCGGTGGCGCGCCGATCAGCCGCGCGACCGCGTGCTTCTCCATGTATTCCGACATGTCGATACGCAGCAGCGCGTTTTCGTCGTCGAACAGATATTCCGCCAAGGCTTTTGTCAGCTCGGTCTTGCCGACGCCGGTGGGACCTAAGAACATGAACGAGCCGATCGGCCGGTGCGGGTCCTGCAAGCCGGCACGCGCCCGCCGCACCGCGGTCGAGACCGCGTGCACCGCTTCCTGCTGGCCGATGACGCGCTTGGCGAGTTCGTCTTCCATGCGCAGAAGTTTTTCCTTCTCACCCTCGAGCATCTTGTCGATCGGCACCCCGGTCCAGCGCGAGACGACCTGCGCCACGCGATCGGCGGTCACGGTCTCGTCGACCATGGCCCCGCTGTTGGCTTCGGCGGCCTCGATGTCCTTGAGCTTCTTCTCGAGTTCGGGGATACGGCCATAGGCCAGCTCGCCGGCGCGTTGATATTCGCCGCGCCGCTGAGCATTGGCGAGCTCCGCGCGCAAGCCATCGAGCTCGGTCTTGAGCTTCTGGGCTTCCGAGAGCTTTTCCTTCTCGGATTTCCAGCGGCTGGTCAGATCGGCCGACTGTTTCTCCAGATTCTTCAGCTCGCCTTCGAGGCGCTGCAGGCGATCTTTCGAACCGGGATCGGTTTCTTTCTTGAGCGCCTCCTGCTCGATTTTTAGCCGCACGATCTCGCGGTCGATGGAATCGAGCTCTTCCGGCTTGGAATCGACCTGCATCTTCAGCCGCGCCGCGGCTTCATCGATCAGGTCGATGGCCTTGTCGGGCAGGAAGCGGTCGGTGATGTAGCGGTTGGACAGCGTCGCTGCGGCCACGATCGCGGAATCCGCGATGCGCACACCGTGATGCTGCTCATACTTGTCCTTCAAGCCGCGCAGGATCGAAATCGTGTCCTCGACCGTCGGCTCGGACACGAACACGGGCTGGAAGCGCCGCGCCAGAGCGGCATCCTTTTCCACGTGCTTCTTGTATTCGTCGAGCGTGGTCGCGCCGATGCAGTGCAATTCGCCGCGCGCCAGCGCGGGTTTCAGCAGGTTGGACGCGTCCATCGCGCCGTCGGCTTTGCCGGCGCCGACAAGCGTGTGCATCTCGTCGATGAACAAAATGATGCCGCCGTCGGACGACGTCACCTCCTGCAGCACGGCCTTGAGGCGTTCCTCGAATTCGCCGCGATATTTCGCGCCGGCAATCATGGCGCCAAGGTCGAGCGCGAGGAGCTTCTTGTCCTGCAGGCTCTCCGGCACGTCGCCGTCGACGATGCGCTTGGCCAGGCCTTCGACGATGGCGGTCTTGCCG
>DATARB010000346.1:0-10680 GCA_036264375.1 Pseudolabrys sp. | reverse complement strand
GAATTCCGCCGTTCGCCGCCGCTCCAGCAGCCAGACGATGACGCTGACCAACAGCACCAGCCCAACGATTACGAGGAGAGTCGAGAGGAAGCGGATGGAGAGGAAGCTCGCCGCGACGCCGATCCAATCCAATGATGCACGGAGCGGGACCGCCACGCCGAGTCCCGTCACCACATAGGGCAGAGAGAAATCCATCTCGCGCAGGCGCTCGGCGGTGACCGTCAGCGCCCCACCCGAGGCATCCAGCGTGCCGTCGGCAAGGCCCCTGCGCAACCCCTCCTGCGTGGTCTCCTCGAAGCGAAAGCGAAGGCTGAGCTGCTCGGCCAAGTGTCGCCAGAGCTCAACGCTGATCCCGGTCCAGATCCCATCCGGGGTCTTCAGGGCGAAGGGAGGCGCTACCCGCAGGCCCAGCACCAGTTCCCGTTCGGATGCCGGCGCATCCTGCCCAGCGGCGATAGCGCCGAACGGCACGGCCAGTAGCGTACCGAGTATCACCATCCCCAGCACCAAGCTGCGCAACCGTGTCATTCCGATCCTTCTCTGTTTCTCGCCGTCCGCTGGCGGGCCCTTGCTATGCCCCGCCGGAGCCGCGTCGCGGAGCGGCAGCAAATCCGCACTGCACCCGTCGATAGCGGAAGGCGGTCAAGGGCGTCCGCTGCCGTGCTGCATCAGCAATTGGATCCAGCACGGCGATGCTAGTGTAACGACGATCGCTGCCAAACTCGTCATCGAGCGGCTGCGCCGGTCGCATAATTTCGGTCGACGCTTTCCGGCAGATTCGCCGGCTCCACGCTTTCGTCAAAAATCCAGGCTAGGTCTGAAGAGTGACGTGTGCAAGGCCGGACGCCCTATCGAGTTCACCACCCCGAAGCAACTCGGCGCGCTCGCCGTATTTTCTCTGCTCGGATGCGGCGTCGCAGCTTAACGGCGTGCCACTACCGGTGGACGGTGGCTGGCTCGCACGCTGACGCGAAGGGATTCAAAAGGCCCCGATTAGCTTTCCCAGCGCGATGACGACCACCAGTGCGATCAGCGGTCCCACTAGTCCCACCATCATGATCTCGCGGTAGCTCCCCCGCTGAGTGGCGCCGCAGATCGCCAGCAGGGTAACGACCGCGCCATTGTGCGGCAGCATGGCAAGCGCACCGGAGCTGATGGCGGCCACGCGGTGCATCAATTCAGGGTGAATGCTCATGCCTGCGGCCAGTTGGGCGTAGGTTTCGCCCAACGAGTTCAGGGCAATCGTCAATCCGCCCGAAGCAGAACCGGTGATGCCGCCCATTACATTGGCAGCGACGGCAATCGATACGAGCGGCCCGCCCGGAACCGCCAGGAATCCGTCGCGGACCACGGCGAACGCAGGCAACGCCGCCACCACCGCACCGAAACCCACCAGGCTGGCCGTGTTGAGCACGGGCAGCACGGAGGCGTTGGCGCCGGCGTCGAGGGTCTTGCGCAGCTCCGGCAGACGCCTGCGGAGGATCAGCACCAGAACCAGCGCGGCAACCGCCAGCGCCGTCACGACGGACCACACTCCGCTCACCGCGGAGAGCGAGGTTTCACCGAACCGCGGCTCGGCGAGGAACCCGGTATACACCCGCGGCAGCACTAACAGACTCATGATGAGGTTGACTGCGAGCACGACAAGGATTGGCGCCGCTGCGAGAGCAAAGGGCGGCAACTGCTCGCTTCGATGGCCGTGCGGCAGTTCGGCAGGGTCGAAGTTGTCGGCGTTCGTGGCGCGCTCGCGCACGAACTGTTCATCGGCAGCTGCCGCCGTCTCGGCGCTGTAACCCTCGCCGGCGCGGCGCGCACGCGCCTCTATCACGCTCAGCCACCACAGGCCAAAGCCCAAGATGGTTGCAGACGCCAGGATGCCGAGACCAGGCGCCGCAAAGAGCGTGGTGCCGAAATACGCCATCGGGATCGCGTTCTGGATTGCGGGGGTGCCTGGCAGAGCCGTCATCGTGAAGGTAAAGGCACCAAGCGCGATTGCTGGCGGGATCAGCCGATGCGGAACCGCCGCCTGCCGGAACAATGCGTCCGCCACCGGGAACACGGCGAAGGCTACGACAAAGAGGCTGACACCGCCATATGTGAGAGCTGCGCACGCGAGCACCGCCGCCATGACCGCACGCGTCTCTCCCAGCCGCTCGGTGATGGTGCGGGCAATGGAAAGCGCCGCTCCGCTGTCATCCATTAGTTTGCCGAAGACACCGCCAAGCAGGAAAAGCGGGAAGAAATTGGTGATGAAGCGCCCCGTACCCTGCATGAAGGTCAGCGTCCATTTGGCGAGGAGCGGCTCTCCCGAGAAGGCGGCGGCCACCATCGCCGCCACTGGCGCTGCCAACAGCAGCGTGTAGCCCCGAAAGGCGAGGAAGATGAGCAAGCCGAGAGCGATCAGGATGCCGAGCAGTTCGACGACGTAAGCGCTCATGACGTAGCTTTCAGAAGGGCTCGGAATTCCCAAGCCGCGACGGTACGTAACGAAGTCAGAACCCGGCCACGCGTAAGAGCGCGAACAGGATTGACATCAAGATCACAATCACCCCCGTGGCGAAGACCAATCGGTCAGCAAACAAACGACGCATCGGGGTCTCCCTAGACGAAGCTGTAGCGCTCGGAATGGTACTTCGACAGCGGCACGTCGAGCTCACCGAGCGCCTTTTCGATCGCGTCCATCATCACGTCCGGCCCGCAGATGAAGTATTCGTGGTCGGCATAAGGCGGCGGCAGGTGGCGCTTGAACATCTCGGCGGTGATGAAGCCCTGCTCGCCCGTCCAGCCGGCCGGCGGGTTCGCCAGCACGTGGACTATCGTCAGGTTGAGCCGCGCTTGCAGCGCCTCCAGTTCCTCACGGAAGGTAATCGATTCCCAGTCCCTGTTGCCGTAGAGCAGAATCACGGGCCGCGTGTCGCCGCGGTCGGCGAGCGTCCGGATCATGCTCATCATCGGCGTGACGCCAATGCCTCCGCCGATCAGCACGTGCATGTCCGCCGGGTTGCCGATGGTGAAGGCGCCGTAAGGCCCATCGAGGTAGACGCGCTGCCCCACCGGCATCTTGTGAATCTCGCTGGTGAAGTCGCCCAGGTTCCTGATCGACATCTCAACGAGACCGTTGGTAACCGCAGCGCTGGACGAGAATGAGAACGGGTGCCCGGTGATCTTGAAAGGGCTTCCCCACACCGTCAGCCAGCCGAATTGGCCAGGGCTGAAGCGGAAGCCAGGGTGGCCGTCCGGCCGCATCACCAACGTCGAGGTGTCGCTGCGTTCCCTGCGCACTTCCGAGACGCGGTAAGGTCGGCGGAGCATGAACAGCGGCTTGACGATGCGCACGTAAAGCAGCAGTCCGATCCAGAAGATCGTCAGGCCGATCCACAGAGCCCGCTTCCACGGGTCGACCAGGTAGAAGCCCGATCCCACCATGTGCGCGACCCCGGCCGCGATGGCGACAACCGCGAGCACGATATGAGAAAGGTGCCATGCCTCGTAGCCGATCTTCAGCCGTACGCGCCAAAGCGCCGCCACCACCAGCGCGATCAGCGCTCCGATCGAAACGATTGCGAAACGCGCGCTCCACGGCGCCTGGAGCATATTGCGCGGCACGAGCGTTTCCGGTCGGCCGGCTGTCAAGATCACCGCATGCGTCACGATCAGGCCCACCGCGATGAGCGAGATCTGACGATGGAAGTGATAGATCACATCCTCGCCCCATGGCTTGGTCACGTAGCGGAAGCGCGCCGTCAGGCCGATTTGCAGGCCCATCATCGCCAGACCGGAATAGCCGAGCGCGACCGCGAACTCGGTCCAGAAGTCGCGCGCGGGCGGCCACATCCCCGCCAGCAGCGCGAACAACGGGGCGAGAATGAACAGAAGATAAAGCGCAATCCAGATCGTACCGTGCAGCGCATAGCCAAGGCGCATGAACCCTGTCCTCCCCAATGCGCCCCCCGCCCGCGAAACGAGAACGCAGGTGCGTACTATAGGTGTGACACGCCCGACCGAAGCAGGGAATGTCCACGCGGCAGGAAATGTGAGACGATCCGCGGAGTTATGGGTCGGCCTTCGCTATCATGCGGTCTGCTGCAGCTTCTTGCGACGAGGATGATCGGCGGGCCGGACCGGATGCGCGCCGGCGGCGGACGCAGGCGCGTCGCGAACGTTGCGGTTGCTGCTTTCCCTGTGGCTATTCGATTTGCCGATCGCCATTCGATTTGCCACTCGCCATAGTTGGGATGGACGCCGTACCATGACGCTAGTGGGGAGATCGTGCCGGATACTCTGATCGCATATTGCGGCCCCGCGGCGGTCCCGGACGATTTGTGGGCACGCTGGAATCTCGATCCGCTGCTGATCGCGGCGCTCGCGGCCTTGGCTTTCGTGGTGGGTCGCGGCCGTTCATCCAACGCCGGTGCAGGTTGCGGAGCGATCGCGCTGATGGCCGTCATCTTCGTCTCTCCGCTTTGCGCGCTGGCATCGGCGCTGTTCTCGGCGCGGGTATTCCACCATGTCCTTCTGGTCGCCGCCGTCGCGCCGCTGCTAGCGTTGGCGTTTCCGCTGCGACGTGCAGGCTCGCCGCCGCTCTCCCTGCTCGTCGCCGCGCATGCGGTCATCCTTTGGCTCTGGCACGCGCCGGGCCCCTACGATTGGGGCCTCGCCAGCGTGCCGACCTACTGGCTGATGCAGGGTTCGCTGCTGGGGAGCGGCTGGCTTATGTGGCGGGCGATCCTAGCGCTGCGGGCACAGCCCGGCCCGGCGCTGGTCGCGCTCGTGGCGACGGTCGGGCAGATGGGGCTTCTCGGCGCGCTGATCGTGTTTGCGTCCCGGCCGCTTTACGCAGTGCATTTCGCAACCACGTGGCCGTGGGGTCTCTCTCCGCTCGCCGACCAGCAACTTGCCGGGCTGCTGATGTGGGTGCCGGCGATGCTGCCCTATGTCGGCGCGGGGCTCTGGCTCGCCTGGTCGAGCCTGCGGCCGGCGACACCGGTCCGCTGACCCTCCTACTCAAATTCGTTCATCTCGCGGCGATCGCGATCTGGTCGGCCGGGCTGATTGTCCTGCCCTTCATGTTCCGGCAGCGGCGGACGGTCGACCTGGGCTGGGAACTGGACCGGCTCCACCGGATGACGCGTTTCGTCTATGTTGAGATAGCTTCTCCCGCCGCCTTCGTTGCCATCGCCAGCGGCACCGCGCTGATCTTTCTGCAGGCCACGTTTCAGGAGTGGTTTTCCACTAAGATGGTCCTTGTCGCTGCGATGGCGATGCTGCACGTCGTCGCCGGCCTTGTGCTTGGGCGGCTCTTCCTCGCAGATGGCCGCTTTGGCCGCGTTTCCTATGTCGCACTATCCACCGCCTATATCGTGCTGATCACGGCAATCATCTGGATTGTGCTTGCCAAGCCGCACATCGACTCCAACCGGTTTGCGACTGAGCTGTTCAGGCCCGGGGCGCTTGGTCAGTTCTTCGGCGACACAAGAACACCGACGCCATGATCGAAGACGAGCTTGCCCCCGTGCCAGCCAGCGAAGCTCGTCATCACCGCGGCCAAACCCGACAATGCGAGGCCGTGCGGCAGGATCGATTGGGGATCGGTCAGCCGCAGGCCCCAACTGGCCGCTGCGATCGCGACCAAGGTCATCGCCGCCACGGCGTGCGACCAGCTTGCCTCCAGGACGCGGATACCACGCACGAGCAGGAGTTCGGCCGTGCCGGCGATGCTGGCCGCAACACCGGTCAAGAAGGCGATGCCGGCCGACCAGATGCCGACCCGCACCCAAAACGGGTCACCCGACCACCAATAGAAGACATCGACGCCGAGAGTCGCGAGCACGAACGCAATCGGGAAATGAACCATCATGACGTGGATCGGATGACCGACCACGGCGACCGCCGATCCGACATCGAGCCGGAGCAGCTCCAGCAGAACCGGACTTTCGCGCGCGATCGCCGGATCGTCTTGTGCCGCCATGCTCCTCGGCCTCCCCACCTCTCACGCAGGATTCGTAACCTCTCGAGTCCAATGATTCAACTCGGATCGACCGTGGCGCTGACCGGCTGCGGTGGGCCGCTGTCGACGCTTTCTGCCGCCGGGCCGGCGGCGGATGCGATCGCGACACTGTGGTGGGTGATGCTGGGGGGCTCCGCGGCGATCTTCGCGCTGGTCCTCGGCCTCTTTGCGCTGGTGATTCTGCGGCCCGGCTGGGGTTCGAGCGTATCGCCGGCACGCTGGATCGTGCTCGGTGGCCTCGTTCTGCCGGGCATGGTCCTAACACCGCTCGTTGCCTATGCGCTGATCACGGGCGAGCGGCTTCTACCGCTAGCGGGGATTGCGCGGCAGCGCATCGAAGCCGAGGGCCGGCAATGGAGCTGGACGTTCCGCTATCCCGGCGAAGGTGGGGTGCAGACGGTGAATGTCCTGCATCTGCCCGCAGGCGTCTCTGTCGACATGGCGGTCAGCGGCTTCGACGTCATCCATTCTTTCTGGATTCCGCGCTTTGCCGGCAAGATCGATGCCGTGCCGGGGCATGTGAACGTCCTGCGCATCCAGGCCGATGAACCGGGCCGGTACGAAGGACAATGCTCCGAGTTCTGCGGTATCGGCCACGCCCTGATGCGGTTCGCCGTGATCGTCCATCCGGCGAAGGACTTTTCCGCCGCGCTCGCCCAAGCGGCCGCGTCGTCGCCCGCGTCGACAAAGGCGAAAGAATGAGCGCGTCCGTCGACCAGTCGGCGCAGGGAAGCCCGGCGTTGCAGCTGCACCGGCAACTCGCCGCGATATGGGGGACTGGGCCAGGGCTGCAGCGCCTGGCCGCGGTCAACCACTCCATCATCGGCCGGCGCTTCATGGCTACCGCGTTTGTGTTCTTCGCGATCGGCGGCGTGCTCGGCATGTTGACCCGTGTCCAGCTTGCGACGCCCACGGCGGACTTCATGACGCCTGGGACCTACAACCAGGTTTTCACCCTGCACGGGTCGGTGATGCTGTTTTTGTTCGCCATCCCTCTCGTGGAGGGCATGGGGGTCTACCTGACACCAAAGATTCTCGGCGCGCGCGACCTCGCTTTCCCGCGTCTGACGGCCTTTGGCTACTGGTGCTACCTGTTCGGGGGTTCGATCCTGACAGGGGCGCTGCTCTTCGGAGTCGCGCCGGACGGCGGCTGGTTCATGTACACGCCGCTCAGTTCGAATGTTTACACACCGGGCGTCAACGCCGATGTCTGGCTGCTCGGCGTGACCTTCGTCGAAATCTCGGCGCTGGCGTTTGCCGTCGAGATCATCGTCTCGATTCTCAAAATTCGGGCGCCGGGCATGTCGCTCGACCGGATGCCGATCTTCGGCTGGTATATGCTGATCACCGCGCTGATGATGGTGGCGGCGTTCCCGCCGCTGATCCTCGGTTCGATCCTGCTCGAGGTCGAGCGGGCCTTTCATCTGCCATTTTTTGACCCGACGCGGGGTGGCGATGCGCTGCTGTGGCAGCACCTGTTCTGGCTGTTCGGCCACCCGGATGTCTACATCATCTTTCTGCCAATGGCCGGTGCGCTGTCCACCATCATCCCGGTCCTTGCCGGCGGGCCGCTCGTCGGCTACCGGGCGATCGTCGTCGCGATCATTGCCCTCGCCTTTGTGAGTTTTGGCATCTGGGTGCATCACATGTTCACTGTGGGCATCCCGCATCTGGCACTCGCCTTCTTCTCCGCGAGTTCGGCGATCGTCGCGGTGCCGACGGCGGTCCAGGTCTTCGCCTGGCTCGCAACATTGGCGCATGGCAGGCCACGCTGGAATGTGCCGATGCTGTACGTGTTCGGCTTCTTCTTCATCTTCGCGCTGGGCGGGCTAACCGGTGTGATGCTTGCCATGGTGCCGTTCGATTGGCAGGCGCATAACACCTACTTTGTCGTCGCCCACATGCACTACGTCGTGGCCGGTGCGCTCGCTTTTCCAATGCTGGCGGCGCTCTATTACTGGCTGCCGCTGCTGACCGGACGCATGGCGATCCACCAGCTGTCGGTGCCTGCTTTCTGGCTGGTCTTTGTCGGCTTCAACCTGACTTTCTTCCTGATGCACCTGACCGGACTGCGCGGCATGCCGCGGCGCATCTATACCTATACGGGGGAAGAAGGCTGGAACTGGCTCAACCTGCTGTCCTCGGTGGGCGGGTTCATTATGACGATCGGCTTCGCATTGGTGGTGATCGACCTTCTGGCGCAACTCCGCTACGGGCGTCGCGTGCGGCGCGACCCTTGGAAAGCGGAGACACTGGAATGGGCCATGCCGATTCCACCGGCGCCGTATAATTTCGCCTCGATACCGCATGTCGAGATCGGACCCGACCGTCCTGCCCCTGACGGACTTGCGCCGTCGCTGGCGCGAGGCGAGGGTTACCTCGGCTTCGCGCGCAACGGCTGGCAGGAAACGCTGGGCGTGCACATGACGTCCGGCGCACCCGAGCAGCTCATTGTGCTGTCGCGCTCGACCTACCTGCCGCTCTACACGGCGCTCGCCATCGCGGTAGCGGTGTTGGCGATGCTTTTCCACTTCTATTTGCCGGCGCTCGCCGCGGCGCTGGTGGTCGCCGGACTGTTTGTGTTGGCGGGGCAGAGTGCCGGTCTGAGCCGGGACTACGGCCCGCTGCCCGTGGGCCAGGGCGTGAGCGTGCCGCCGCATACCGAGCTGGCCGGTTCGCCGCCGTGGTGGGCATTAGTCTTTACGCTGATCGCCGATGGCACGCTGTTCGCGTCCCTGCTGTTCGGGACGCTCTATCTCTGGATCTCTGCTCCGAACTGGCCGCCGCCGCAAACATTTACACCCGACCTCGGGCTCGCCTTCGCAACCGTCGTGGCCCTCCTCGTCGCCGCCGCGGCGGCCCGTGGATCACAGCGGTCGATCAGCGCCGGCGGCACGGCGCGCGGCTGGATCGGTCTCGCCGCGCTCGGGCTTGTCGTTGCCATCGCCGTGGTCGTTGGGCTGATCGGCGACATCGTCCCGCGTCCGACCGAGCACGCCCTCGGCGCAACCGCGGCCGCGCTCTTGGCCTATGTCGCCTTTCACGCCGGCATCGGCCTGCTCTTCCTTCTCAGCAATCTCCTGCGCCTCCGCGGCGGATTTCTGTCGTCCCGGCGGTCGATGGATCCACACCTGACGCGGCTCTGGCTCGATTACACCGTCGTAACCGGCGTGATCGCGCTCGGCCTTGTGTCGGCACTGCCCGCCCTAGTGAGGAGTCTAGGGACATGACCGCGCGCACGTGTCCCCTGCCGCCCGGATATCTCTGGTGGCTCGCGGCCGGGTTCCTCGTCTGGTGCAGCGCGCTCGTCTCTGTCTATGCCGTCCATGCCATCGGCTGCACCTTTGCCTGGTCGGCCGGTCCGCTGCGGCTTGGCCTTACCCTTGTGCTCTTCGCGCATCTGGCCGTGATCGGCTGGATGTGGCACCGTCTCGGTGGTGCCGACCAAATCCGCGATTTCGGCCAGACCGGCGCATTCTTCCACATGGCGGCCGTCTGGGCGACCATCGCCGCATTCGCTACCACGGTCTTTACCCTTGGCGCGACGACGCTGCTTAACGTATGCATGTGAACGGCGGATAAGCGTATCGGGCTTTGTCACGGCAACGAGGGTGGGATTGAAAGGGGGCAAGGGCAGATCGGGTCTCACGCTGCTGCAACGGCGTCCAACCCTGAAGGCGATCGAGGTGGATGCCCTCGGCTCCGAGCGGGACGAGCCGGGCTGCATGCGCTTCAACGTTCTTCAGGACGCCCAGGACCAGAACGTCTACTACTTCTACGAGGTCTACCGGGACGAAGCGGCTCTGGAGACGCATCGGGCGGCTCCGCATTTCGCCGCCTGGCAGGCGGCCGCGGACACGCTAGACGGCGCGCCCCAGGCGACACGATGCCAGACCGTATTTCCCGCGGCGGCGGGGTACTGGGAGCGAAAATAGCGTCTCCCGGATAACAGGCGGCAGGTCAAAGAGCGGCCCGTCGCGCGGACGGTCAACTTTGCCATTACGCGATTAGTGAGCCCCGCTGGCCGGCCGCAACGACGCAGTCTCGGTACCGGTCTCCGGCGTCGGGTCGCAGTGGCCGGGGATCAGCCGAATCTTGTCACCGAGCCCGAGCCGGTTGGTGGCGGCCGAAACGGCGAGCCTGCCGTGCTCGTCGGAGGCGCGCTCGTAGGTCGCCGCGGGCTCGTCGCAGACGAGCGGCGGGCCTGCGCACGATCGCCGAGTTCGAAATCGCGGCCGTCGAGGAGATCCCAACGCGGCTGTGAGCGAGGATCTCGCGACTTGAAAGGGCGGCGTCGAGAGCTGGTCCCGACGCCGAGTTCGGGAGGAATCAGCTTGTGAGAGACAAGCTGGTTAACCTTACAGGCAGACAGTTAATGAACGATTGATGGCGAGCGGGGCTTAATGCTGCGACGGCAGCTCCGCCTCTGCCGACAGCAAAAAACGAGGTGATGGCGCCTGGAAAGTTAGGTTTGCAGAGGACTCACCCCTGGAGCAAAGCGAATTCGAACTCGTGGTCCCACTTTGGTATGATGGCACTTGTTCTCGCAATCGGTACGTTCTTGAGGTGGGACCAAGGGTTCGAATCCGCTTTGCTCCAGCGGCGAGTCTGCGAACCATCGGTTCCGCCGTGGGGGACGGTCCTATTCCAGCGGACCGGAAGTTTCGATCCGA
>DATARB010000335.1:0-13906 GCA_036264375.1 Pseudolabrys sp. | reverse complement strand
ATGGTCGAGGCCGCGCCCAACGTGCGCGCCGCGCTGGCCGCGCGCAACGCCGATAACCCGAAGATCAGCGTGCTGACGCCGGACCAGGCGGCGGCGCTGCCGGCGGGCTCGTTCGACATGATCGTGCTGCACTCGGTGGCGCAATATTTGAGCGGCGACGAGCTCGACAAGCTCTTGGCGACGTTCCGCCGCCTGCTCAAGCCGACCGGCGTGTTCGTCTTAGGCGACATCATCCAGCCGCGGCTGGCCGCGCCGTTTGCCGCGCTGGCGCTGCTGCGCTTCGGCGCCGCCAACGGTTTCTTCTGGGCCGCGGTCGGCGGGCTGATGCGCATTTTCGTGTCGGATTACCTGAAGATCAAAAGCGCGGTCGGCCTCTCGCACTATGACGAGAAGGCGATGCTGGAGCGGCTGCGCAAGGCCGGCTACGCGCCCGAGCGCGCGAAGCACAATATCGGCCACAACCAGCAGCGCATGACATTCCTGGCGCGGCCGGTAACCAAAAGTTAACCGTGACCGACGTGGCCCGGCGGCGCGCTGCCGCCGGTTACCTTGCGTCAAGGCTGAGGGCTCTATTGCTGCCGACGGCCCGGTGGCGGAGTGGCGACGCAGAAGCCATGCAAGGTCTTCCAGCCTGGTTCGATTCCAGGCCGGGCCTCCAACAGCCGTTGCGACCGACCGTTATTGCACCGCCAGACCCGGAAGGTTCTGCACGCGCGTGACGGCCGGCGGGCTCCATTTTCCGGTCAGCGCGTCGGACTTCGGGCTGTACAGGCGCATGGTCAGGTTGAATGCGCTCTTCGGGGCGGGAAGCCAGTTGGCCTCCTTGTCCTTGCCGGGATTGTCGTTCTGGAAATAGAGATCCAGCGAGCCGTCGGCATTGTATTTGAACGGCATCCAGCTGCTCACCGCGAAGCGATTGAGCGCATTGCCGACCTGGAAGCCTTCCGAATCGTACAAGGTGATCGACCAGAACGCGTTCACCGGCGGGATCGTCTCCTTCTCGAAATGCAGCGTGTACTTGTTTGCGCCGTCGAGCGGCTTGCCGGACTCGTCGCCGATGTTGAGCGGGTAGATGGCGTCCTCGGGCAAATTCGCGCCCAGTCCCAGTTGCGTGACGATGGCGCGCTTGAGGTAGTAGTTGCCGTAGACGCCCATCGTGTCGGTGTTCATCGACCAGCCGTTCACGACACGCGCCAGCGTCGGGACCTTCCAGTCCATGAGTTTGCGCGCATCCTCTGGCGCATTCGCCAAGCCGTTGCGGACGGCCGGATCGAGCTTGGCCATGTCGAAGGTCTTGCCGGCCTCGAACCCGATCCGCTTCAGCCGCGCGATCATCGGCTGGTCGGTCGCATGCGCCGGGTTCGTCTTGAGGAGCTCGGAGGCATAGGTGAAGAACTTCTCGGCCGACATCGTGTCCACCTGGATCTTCGGCGGCGTCTTCATGTCGACGCTCGGGTCGATCTTCACTTCGACCGGCTTCGGTGTTTTGCCCCAGTCGGACAGCAGCGTGACTTTGTAGCCGGCCTGGATCTTGTGAACCGCGTCATAGTCCGCCGGACCGTCCGTCTTGGTGCGGCCGATGATCCACACATAGGGCGTCGTCGCATCGATACGCTGAATGTCCTTCGGCAGCTTGAACTCTTCGACGAACCGGTCGCGCAGGTCCGGCCGCCACCCCTGAGGCGCCAAAAGGAAATTGCCCGCGCCCGTGCCGGTCGTACGCCAGCCGGGTGACGCGAACACATCGGTCCACATGTCGAGCATCGGCAGAAGATAATAGCGCCCGCCGGTGTCCGGGACGGAGACGATCACCGGCTCCTTGGTGAGATCAACCCAGGCGATGGAATAGAGCGTATCGAAATTCGGCCGCACCACGCCTTTGAAATCTGCGGGCGGATATTCCGGCACGTTCACGAACGTGTTCATCGGGCCTTTGCCCAATTCCTTGCCCGGCTCGATGTTGGTGAACTGCCTGCGAGACACATCCATGGTGACCAGCGAATAGAAATAGAGATAGGCGTCGACGCCGATGGCATGCGCCTCCTGTTCGGTCACGGCGGTCTGCGCGGCGGCGCTTCTCGGCGCGCCAACACTCGCGGCCGCCAAGCCAGCACACATAATTGCGGCCAGCACGTTCTGTTTCATGCGACTCTCTCCTCATGATGATGCAGACGCGACGCGGTCGACTGTGCCGCGTGCTCAAAGCTCAACGGCCTGCGTAACAGAATGGCCGATGTGTCAGCCGATGTATTGGAGGTAACCCTTCAAGCAGCCGAAGTTGAGCGCAACGTCCGCGCTGCTGGCCGAACTCGCAACACAATCTGCATGGAGATACCGGCGCGACCGCGCAATATTACCGGTGGCCTCATTGCATGCCGATCACGCTCCGAGCGCAACGGCCCCTGCAGACAACTCGCCGCGATCGAAGCTCAGCTTCGCGAAGCGGCTGCGGTATTCTGCCGGCGTCATGCCGGTGTGGCGCTTGAACAGGCCGCGGAAGAACGCGAGATCCTCATAGCCGATCTTCGACGAGACCGCCTGGATCGACGCGGCGCCGTGCTCGAGCATGTCCTTCGCCGCCGACACGCGCAGCGTCTGGATGTAGGCGTGCGGCACGTGGCCCGTCGCCGCTTTGAAGCGGCGGATGAAATTGCGCGGGCCCATGCCGATGCGCTCGGCCAGTGCATCGATCGGCACGTCGCGATCGAAGTTCTGTTGCAGGTATTCCTCGGTCTCCTTGATCTTGGCGTCGGAATGCGGGCGCGACAGCGGCAGCACCGAATAACCGGATTGGCGGCTGCGCGGCATGCTCACGAGCAGCGACTTGGCGCATTGCAAGGCGATGTCGCGGCCGCAAAACTTCTCCACCAGATAAAGGCTGAGATCGATCGCGGCATAGATGCCGCCGCTGCACAAAAGCCGGCCGTCTTCGGTCACGAACTGCTCGGGCCGCCAGAGAACCTTCGGGTAGCGCGCGCGCAAGATGTTGGCGATGCCCCAATGCGTCGTCGCCTGACGGCCATCGAGCAGCCCGCATTCGGCGAGGAACGCAACGCCCGAACAGACGCCGGCGATGGTGGCGCCTTTGGCGTGCCATTTGCGCAGCCAGGGCAGCAGCGCCGTGTTGCGGGCGATGCGTTCCTGGATGTCCCAGCCGGATGCGGGAAGGATGATGATGTCGGTCTTCTTGATGTCGGCGATGGCGCATTCGGGCGTCAGGCCGAGCGAACACAGGCTCGTCACGCTCTTCCCGTCGATCGAGGCGACGCGCACGCGGAAGCGCGGCTGCATCGCCTCGCCGTTCAGCCAGTTCCAGAGCTGCCCGGCCGAGTGGAAGACCTCGATCGGGCCGATCGCGGTCGACGCATAGCCTGCGTCCAGCAGCACGACGGTGACGTCGAGCACGCCATCGACGTCAGCCTGCACCTGCGGCGCAATGCGCTTCCTGCTCATGCTCGCCCCGTTCAATGTGAGGCGCCGCCGGCTCTAACGCGGCGCAGCGGCGCCCACGCAATCAGGAAGCCGAGGTCGTCGGATCGATGATGGTGCGAACCTCGGTGACCTTGTTCGCAGGAAAGCCGCTCAGGCGGGCGTGCTCCTGGATCGACGCCTCGTTGTCGGCGAGGTAGATGCAGAAGGTCTTGTCATCCACGACATATGAATGATCCCACTGCACCTTCCCATACAACTTCGAAAGCGCGTTGCAGGAGGTCGCTGCAGCTTGCTGCAGCTGCGCGCCATTGAGCCCGCCGACGCCTGGTATCTCCCGTTCGATCACGTAACGCTTCATGTCTGTCGCTCCCTATTGACGTTGTGGAGGCGAACATGGCCGAAGCGGAGCCTAGCGGGCAGACGACACTAATGACAATGGTGATGGGTGATTGTGACAAAACCGGCGCCCGCCGGTAGCGGGCTGCCGGTGATGCGCCGCGCTTTATTCCTTCGGCGCGATGTTGGCGGCCTTGATGATCGGCCACCACTTCTCGATCTCCGCCTTCTGGAGCGCGTGCAACGCTTCGGGAGTCTGCTGATCGCGCGGAAAGACGTCGTATCCGACATCCTTGAACCGGGCGATGACATCGGGATTGGCCAGCGTGGTGACGACCGCCGCATTCAATTTGGCGATGACATCCTTCGGCGTGCCTTTCGGCGCCCAGAGTCCGTACCAGCTCGGCGCGTAAAAGCCGGGCAGCCCCGCCTCATCGACCGTCGGTACGTCCGGCGCGGCCGACAGCCTTTTATCGCCGGCCACAGCAAGCGCCTTGATCTTTCCGGCGCGCAGCTGCGGCAAGGAGCTGGCGGGGACGTCGATCATCATGTCGACCTCGTCGGACAGCAGGGCCGTCATGGCTGGCCCAAGGCCGCGATAGGTGATGAAGCGAAAGGTGGTGCCGGACTGCTTCTGAAAGAAGACGCCGGCGATGTGTCCCGCGCTGCCGACGCCGGCGGTCCCTTGCATGGCTTTGTCGGGATTTGCCTTCAGCCAGGCGATGAAGGCTTTGAGATCGTCAGCCGGAAACGACTTCCTCACGACGATGAGCTGCGGCGTGCTCGAGAGCAGACTGATCGGCTCGAAGTCGTTGAGCAGATCGTAAGGCAGCTTGTACATCGCGCCGTTGAAGACGTGCGTCGACGTGATGCCGATGCTCAGCGTGTAGCCGTCGGGATTGGCGCGCGCGACCTTGCCGACGCCGATGCTGCCGGCGGCGCCACCGGAATTCTCGACGATCACCGGGACGCCGAGAATCTGCGACAAACGCGGCGCCATCACGCGCGCGGTCATGTCCAGTCCGCCGCCCGGCGGATAAGGGACAACGATGGTGATGGTCCTGGAAGGAAACGTCTCAGCATGTGCGGAGACGATCGAAAAGCCGAACGCACAGAACGCAACGAAAAGGCGCGCGGCGAACGCCACGCGCGGCAAACAGAATCGCATCATGTTTCTCCCATCACGAGCGCGGCTCTTCAGGCCGGCTGCGAACACGCTAGTAACGGGAGACGCGGAAAAACGCCATCGTTCTGATGCTACGAAAATACATCGTACCGAATGGTGGGCGCGCGCCTCGCGGCACGCATCCACCACGCGGTGAGCGCACCGCGTTCAAGACGCGATGCGGTCGGCTTTAATCTTAGTTTTGATTGTGAACCTGAGCGCGGGCGCGGCGCGCCGCCGATGTCGAACCCGAACCCGTCGTCGCCGCAGTTTTGCACGCGCCCCAATAGCCGTAGCCGTTGTCCATCACCGGCTGCTGCGTCGCGATCCAGCACTTGCCGTCGGCGCGCGGTTGAGTGATGTGCGCCAGCGTGTCGTTGTCGCCAACCTGCTGCGCGTAGGCCGCGCCGGATACAAAACTTGTCGCCGCGATGACAGCGACCAAAAGAGTCGATGATTTTTTCGTGATGCTCATAGTGACGTCCCCAGTCTCGAATCTGATCGCCCCGCGCAGGCGTCTAACACGCATGTGAGCGTTGCGTGCTGGCGCACGACGCAGGGCAGACATGAGAGATCGAGAAGCATTCGCAATTTCGTGAACTCGAAAATTGTTCGTTAGAATCAAATGCTCAGAGGCCATCAACGACTAAGGTACGAGAAGAGTGAGTCCGGTCACCGCCAAGGCTGCGATCCAAAATCGGTCAAGATTTATCCAGCCGACCCGCAAGAATGCGACACCGAGTGATTCGTAGACGATGTTCGAAATTGCTGCGGTGACAGCAAGAATGACGGTTATATGCACACCGACAGCTGCAAGCGCGATGGAGAACGATTCTGCCGCGAACATTTCATGTGAGGAAGACGTGGAAAGACATAAAGGAATAATTAACGGCACAAGCATCAGACCAGCGCCGTGCGCCGTCGCCATCAAGAACGACCAGACGCCGAGGCCGGTCATGCTCGCCTGCATGCCGATTCGCACACGATGCCGATGACCATAGATCGCGAAGTACACCGCCCAACTCAGCAGAAAGACTCCGGCTGCGATTTCCAAAAGACGCCTGTCGACAACCATGCCGAGTGTCACCAGCGCGAAGACGACGGCGGCGACCGACGCCGCGTGTCCGATGGCGATGGGGACGAGTGAGAGCCAGAGCACGCGGCGGCTCTTGCGGTGCATGGCGAGCGCGACCGCGAACAGCCAGCCCATGGCCGGGTTGATGCCGTGGAAGGCGCCGAGTCCGGCGATCGCAAGCCAGGGCCAGAGGTGGGTCATTGCTGTGCCTAACGCATTTTCTTGTTCACTTGCGCTGGCCTCTCCGCCGTCATGCCCGGCCTTGTGCCGGGCATCCACGCTCTTCTTCGAGTTCGTAAGCAAGACGTGGATGGCCGGGACAAGCCCGGCCATGACGCCACTGGGTCTTCACAACGCCGGAAGAAGCTTCTTCACGGATAACAATACGAATCCGACGAGCAGTCGCCGCCTTCGAGACGCACCTGATGCGGACGATGTCCTTTCGGCCAGTCGACGAAGAAGTTCTTGTCGAAGGCGATGCCGCCATCGGTGCCGACGTCCAGCTTCACCATCCAGCCGTCGATGCCTTCGGGATAGAACTGCGGATCGATCGCGCCATAGAGCGAGTTGGTGAAGTAGACGCGCTTGCCGTCGCGGCTGATCTCGACCATCTGCGGGCCGCCGTTGAGCGCGCCGTTCGCCGCCTTCGGATGCGTGGCGCGCGAGACGATGCCGCCGATGCGCACCTTGCCAACGAGCTTCGGGCTCATCGGATCGGAAACATCGTATTGCAGCATGTCGCCCGTGCCCCAGCACGACACGTAAAGGAAACGGTCGTCCATCGACAGGTCGATGTCGGTGACCAGCGGCGGCACCGCCTTGAAGCCTTTGAGCAGCGGCGGCAGGTCGTCGGCGTCGGCGGGCTCGGCGGGAATGTCGATGATCTTCTTCACCGCCCACGTATTGCCGTCGCGATACCAGGTCCAGATCGACGACGAGAGATCCTTGAGGCTGATCACGCAGCCGACGAAGCCGTAGGCCTTGGTCGGATCGTGCGCGGGCCGCAGCTCGAACACGAGCTGATACTCGTCGCCGAAGTCGATCTCCTGCAGATGCTTGCGCTTGTGCAGGTCCCAGAAGTGGAGGCGCCGGCCGTACTTGGCGCCGAGCAGGATTTCCGGAACGAGACCGTTCTCGAACGTGTCCGGCGTTCCCCACTCGCTGGTGATCATGACGTCCTGTCCGAGATGCCACCAGAAATCGTAGGCGAGCTTCTGCGGGCCGCGATCGAGCTCCCATTTGCCGAGCACGTCGAAGCTTTCCGGATCGAGCAGGAAGATGCCGCCCGGACCTTGGCCTTCCGGGTTGCCGAGCGCGTTGACGTAGATGCCTTCCGGTCCGCAATGAATCGTGTGCAGGCGCGAGTAGCCGGCCTTCTCGGCGATCTCCGCAGGCTCGATCACGCGCGCGATCTTCGGATTGCGCGGATCGGGCTTGGTATCGATGATGTGCAGGCGCGACGAGCGCAGGCCCGGCACGATGAGATAGCGGCGCTCCATGTGCGGATGCGGCGCATTCGGACACAGGCACGACGAGCAGGCGTTCCAGCCGAAATGGTGCAGCTCGTCGCCGATGTTCGGCATGTCCACCTGGCCGACGATCCTGGAATAGGTCGCCGACTTGGGATCGACATCGACCACCGCGATGGCGTCCGGCTTCTGGCGGTCGGGATCGAAGGCCGCGACATAGGCCAGGCTTTCGACGGGGGCCTTCGCGGCCATTCGCGGTGATGGATAGAACGAGGGGTCGGGTCGCCACGTTGCCATGATTATCCTCCCTGCGCACACGGCTGTTGTTGTCGGGGGGATAATGTCGCACGCATTGCGGCGGAAGTGTCATGCCGCGATACGCGAATCGGAAGCGGCTAAAGGTATCCGCTTCCGGTACGATGTCACTTGGGGCTCAAGATCTTGGCGCTCAAGATCTTGGCGCTTAATTACTTGGCGCGTAATTACTTGGCGCTCAAATGCAGCTCGTTGATCACGCTGGTGTAGCGGGCGAGATCGTCCTTCATGAACTGGGCGTAGCTCGCCGTGCCGTTCTCCTGCATCTGGATCCCGAGCGTGACCATGCGCTTGCCCATATCGGGTTCGCGCAGGATCTTGGCGACCGCCGATTGGAGCTTGGCAACGACGGCCGGCGGCATGCCGGCAGGGCCTTGCAGACCGAGCATGGTGGCGACGTTGAAGCCTTTGTAGCCGAGTTCGTCGCAGGTCGGGACCTCGGGCAGCGACTCGTCGCGCTTCAAGACGCTGAGGCAGAGTGCGCGCAGCTTGCCGGCCTTGATCAATGAGATGACATTCGGAAGCCCCGACCAGCCGGCGTCGATCTCGCCCGTGAGCAACCCGTTCACCAAAGCCGAGCCGCCGCGATACGGCACGTGCAGGAGATCGATGCCGGCCTGCTTGGCGAAGATGACCATCGTCATCTGATGGATCGAGCCGGCGCCGGCGGAGCCGAAGCTCATCTTGCCGGGCTTGGATTTGGCGAGTGCGACGAATTCCGCGAGCGTTTTGGCGGGGACATCGGGCTTGATCACGAGCACGGTCGGCAGCGTGGCGAGCGCGGTGATCGGCGTGAAGTCCTCGATGCGATAGGTGGCATCCGGGTTCATCACGATGTTGATGGCCAAGGCGCCCGTGTCGTTCACGCTGAGCGTATAGCCGTCCGGTTTCGCCGCCGCCTCCTGCTTGGCGGCGAGCACGCCGCCGGCACCCGGCACGTCCTCGACGATGAATGCCGCGCCGAGCATTTCGCTCAGGCGATTGGCGAGCAGCCGCGCCAGCACGTCCGGATTGCCTCCGGGCGCCGACGCGGCGAGCATGCGAACGGGATGCGTCGGATAGGCCTCCTCCGCGAAGGCCGCCGACGCAAGGACGAGCGAAAGTCCGAGAGCCACCGCGCCTAAGGCGCGTCCAAACGTCCTGTCCTGCATAGTCCTCCCCGGCTTTTTTGTTTTATGTCTCGCCCCAGATCTCGCGAGCCAAGTCGCAGACGAGTTCAAGCTTGCGCCTTTGCGCCTCCTGCGTCACCGGGTTTCCCGTGTAGACGCTGGCGAAGCCGCATTGCGGGCTGACGGCGAGCCGCTCCAACGCCACGAACCTGGTGGCGTCGTCGAGACGGTTGCGCAGAGCGGTCTTGTCCTCGAGGTCCGGCGTCTTGGTCGAGACGAGGCCGAGCACCACCGATTTGTGCTTGGGGACGAAGCGGAGCGGCGTGAAGCTGCCGGCGCGCGGCGAGTCGTATTCGAGGAAATAAAACGGTATCTCCAGCACGTTGAACAGGCGCTCAGCGACCTCCTCGTAGCTGCCTTCGGCGTGCCAGTGACCGCCGCGATTGCCGCGGCACAGATGCATGCCGATGTGCAGGTCTTTTGGCGCGGCGCGCAGGATGCGGTTGGTCACGTCGATGTATTTATCGATCAGCTCGCTCCAGTTGTCGCCGCGCGCCGCAAGCGACGCCTGCACGTCCGGATCGCCGAACTTGGCGAAGGCCGTCTCGTCGATCTGCACGTAGTTGCAGCCCGCATCGGCCAGCGCGCGAAGCTCCTTGCCGAAGGCTTCAATCGTGTCCGACCAGAACTGATCGGTGTCCTTATAAGCGGTCGCGGTGACGGCGGCGTCGCCGCCGCGGAAATGCAGCGCGCAGGGACCGGGGATCGTGACCTTCGGCAGACGATCCGAGTTCGCCTTGAGGAAGGCGACGTCAGGCGCGTTGATCGGATGCGTCCACTGCACGCGGCTGCGGATGAGCGCCACAGGCTGCGCGCCGCGACCTCCGTGACCATCTTTTGCACCTTCGGCCTGGGCACCACCGACCATGTCGATGCTCAGGTCGCCCAACTGGGCATAGAAGAAGCTGTGATACGAGTGCCGGCGGAACTCGCCATCGGTGACGAACTTGAAGCCGAGTTGCTCCTGCAGCCGGATGACGTCGCGGATCGCCTTGTCCGTCGCCTTGGTCAGCTCCGCCTGATCGATCTCGCCGCGCGAAAAGCGCGCGCGCTGTTCCACCAGTTCCGCCGGGCGCAGGAGGCTGCCGACATGCTCGGCGCGGAACGGAGGCTTGGAGACGGTGACGGTCGGGCGAACATTCACTGCGTAACACTCCCTGTTTGGTATTGGGCCGCCGCGACGGTGTTGCTTTCGAAGCGTGCACCGGCGGCCGAGCCGTTGTTTTGGGAGAGCCTACGATCGATGGCGCGCCCGTCAAGGCGCCGATCCGACGAGGCGACCACGATGCAGAGCAAGTCGCGCCGGGATTGCTATTGCTCAGTCGCGCCCGTTTGCGGCGAAGCCGGCACGTCGGGATCGGCTTTGTCGATCACCGCATTAAACTCTGCGCCGACCAGAACGACGATGTTGGTGACCCATAGCCACATCATCAGGCCGATGCCGGCGCCGAGCGAGCCGTAGGTCGCGTCATAGTCGGCGAAGTTGCCCAAGTACCACGACAGCAGCGCCGAACCCACGAGCCAGGCAACCGCGGCGAAGACCGCGCCGGGGCTGATCCATTGCAAGCGCGCATTGTCGCGGTCCGGACCGAAGCGATAGAGGATGGCGAGACCGATCAGCAGGAGTGCGAACAACGCCGGCCAGCGCATCCAGGTGCTGATGGCATTGCCGTAGCCGTCGAGCCGCAGATAGGAGATCACGAGCGGCAACACGACGATCCCTGCGATCGCCAGCAGGAGTCCGGCGATGGTGCCCACCGTGAACGCGAGCGACACGAGGTTCAGGCGGATGAAGCCGCGGCGCTCCTTGGCGTCATAGACGATGTTAAGCGCGTCGATCACTGCCTTCACGCCGGCATTGGCGCTCCACAGCGCCAGAGCCAGGCCGGACAAGAAGGTGAAACTCAACGTGCCCGCGGCATGGCTGACGATGCGGGTGACCTGCTCGGCGACGATCGAGTAGGCGCCGGCGGGCATCACGCTCGAGAGCGCGGCGAGGTGGCCGATGATCGTCGAAGGGTTGGTGAAGAGGGCATAGCTCGACACCAGCGCGGTGATCGCGGGGAATATCGCGAGCAGGCCGTAGAAGACGACACCGGCGGCGAGCGCCAGCAGCCGGTGCTCGCCGATCCCCACGTAGGTACAATAGAAAACGTGTTTCCAGAACGGCCAGCCGCGGCGGTGGACTTTCGCCGCCGGGCTCTCGGTCAGCCGGGTGTCGCGGTGGCGGCTCCACGGCGACCCGCTGCGCCGCAAGGCGAGGCCGAGCGCATAGGCCGCAATCAGCGCCAGCCCCGCCGGCAACGACCATCCCGGTTGAGGTTTGGCGGCTGCTAGGACGCGGCTGGGTTGGCTCATACAGGGTTAACCGCACGGCCGGATTATGGTTTCGGCCGGGCTTGGCAGAAAGGCCGTAAACGCCGCTGTCCACCGGCCTGGGGATCGGCACCCTTCCCTCCCCGCCGATTCTGGTCTAAGCACCCCCTCGCGCGGGGCTAACCCCGCCTGGGGAAAAAAGGACGCGCGAAAAGCGCGCCCTTTTTTTGTGTGCCCCAATGACTCGGGTCATTCCGGGACGGCCGAAGGCCGGACCCGGAATCCAGACGCAAGCCTAGCCGGCGCCTCTGGATTCCGGGTCCGCTCCATCTGATCTCGGGTTTACCCGAGATCAGAGTTAGAAAGCACCCAAGTGGGCAAAAGCCGACTTGGGGCGGCGAGCGCTCCGGAATGACGACCGGCAAAGGATAGTTGCCTAGCCAATGCCCAAACGCACCGACATCAAATCGATCCTGATCATCGGCGCCGGCCCGATCGTCATCGGCCAGGCGTGTGAGTTCGATTATTCCGGCACGCAGGCCTGCAAGGCGCTGCGCGAAGAGGGCTACCGCGTCATTCTGGTCAATTCCAATCCGGCGACGATCATGACCGATCCCGATCTCGCCGACGCGACCTATATCGAGCCGATCACGCCGGAAATCGTCGCCAAGATCATCGAGAAGGAGCGGCCGGACGCGCTGCTGCCGACGATGGGCGGGCAGACGGCGCTCAACTGCGCGCTGTCGCTCAAGAAGATGGGCGCGCTCGACAAGTTCAACGTCAAGATGATCGGCGCCACCGCCGAGGCGATCGACAAGGCGGAAGACCGCGAGCTGTTCCGCAACGCCATGACCAAGATCGGGCTGCCGACGCCGCGCTCGCACCAGATCAAGTCGCTGGCGCAGGCGCTGGAAGCGCTCGAGGACATCGGGCTGCCGGCTATCATCCGGCCGTCCTTCACGCTCGGCGGCACCGGCGGCGGCATCGCCTACAACAAGGCCGAATTCATCGAGATCGTCGAAGGCGGCATCGACGCCTCCCCCACCAGCGAAGTGCTGATCGAAGAATCGGTGCTGGGCTGGAAGGAATTCGAGATGGAGGTGGTGCGCGACAAGAAAGACAACTGCATCATCATCTGCTCGATCGAGAACGTCGATCCGATGGGCGTGCACACCGGCGATTCCATCACCATCGCGCCGGCGCTGACGCTGACCGACAAGGAATACCAGATCCTGCGCGACGCCTCGATCGCGGTGCTGCGCGAGATCGGCGTCGAGACCGGCGGCTCGAACGTGCAATTCGCCATCAACCCGGCCGACGGGCGGCTGGTGGTGATCGAGATGAACCCGCGCGTGTCGCGGTCCTCGGCGCTGGCGTCGAAGGCGACGGGCTTCCCGATCGCCAAGGTCGCGGCCAAGCTCGCGGTCGGCTATACGCTCGACGAGATCGCCAACGACATCACCGGCGGCGCCACGCCGGCCTCGTTCGAACCGACCATCGATTACGTGGTCACCAAGATCCCGCGCTTCGCCTTCGAGAAGTTCCCCGGCGCCTCCAACGTGCTCACCACCTCGATGAAGTCGGTGGGCGAGGCGATGGCGATCGGCCGCACCTTCCAGGAGAGCTTGCAGAAGGCGCTGCGCTCGCTGGAGACCGGCCTCACCGGCCTCGACGAGATCACCATCGAAGGGTTCGATCCGGAAAAGAGCGTCGAGGACAACGACAACAAGAACGCGATCCGCGCGGCGCTCGGCACGCCGACGCCGGAGCGGCTGTTGAAGGTGGCGCAGGCCATGCGCGTCGGCGCCAGCGACGAGCTGATCCACAATGCCTGCCGCATCGATCCGTGGTTCCTCGCCGAACTGCGCGGCATCGTCGAGGCCGAAGCCGAGATCAAGGCCAAGGGCCTGCCGGGGACACCCGGCCCGTTCCGCCGGCTCAAGTCGATGGGCTTCTCGGACAAGCGGCTGGGCAAGCTGACCGGGACCGACGCCGACACTGTGCAGGCCAAGCGCCGCGCGCTCGGCGTGCGGCCTGTGTTCAAGCGTATCGACACGTGCGCGGCCGAATTCGCGTCGCCCACCGCTTATATGTATTCGACTTACGAGGCGCCGTTCGCCGGCAAGGTCATCGACGAGGCCAAGCCCTCCGACAAGAAGAAGGTCGTCATCCTCGGCGGCGGCCCGAACCGCATCGGCCAGGGCATCGAGTTCGACTACTGCTGCTGCCATGCCGCCTTCGCGCTGAAGGAGGCCGGCTACGAGACCATCATGGTCAACTGCAATCCGGAAACGGTGTCGACCGACTACGATACCTCCGATCGGCTTTATTTCGAGCCGCTCACGCCGGAAGACGTGCTGGAGATCATCGAGACCGAGCGCTCGAACGGCACGCTGCATGGCGTGATCGTGCAGTTCGGCGGCCAGACGCCGCTGAAGCTGGCCGAGTCGCTGGAGAAGGCGAAAGTGCCGATCCTCGGCACATCGCCGGACGCCATCGACCTCGCCGAGGATCGCGACCGCTTCAAGAAGCTGCTCGATCAGCTCAAGCTGCGCCAGCCGCAGAACGGCATCGCCACCTCGCCGGGCGTCGCGCGCGCCATCGCCGACGCGATCGGATATCCGGTCGT
>DATARB010000221.1:0-13649 GCA_036264375.1 Pseudolabrys sp. | reverse complement strand
ACTTTAGCGAAGGCACCGGCCGGCATGGCTTCGGCCGGCCACGGTATCTCTTCGAGCATGGCGGCATTGAGTTCCGCGCCGAAGCGCAGCGGCTGCTTGGCGACGACGATGGTCTGCGTCGCCACGGCAGGCTTGTTTGCCTCGAGGTTCTTCGCCTGCATGTTGGCCTGGTTGCTGAGCCAGACTTGGGCGATGAACACGGCGAGCAGGCCGAAGACGACCGCGAAGCCGATCATGACGATGGTGCTGGCACGCACGGGACCTGGCTTTCCGTTTGACGCGAAAGACGAATTTTTTCTCTGGTCTTCTTGCGGAGAACACTAGGTCCGAGAAAGTATTCAATTACTAAAACCGCCGGCGCATCTCGGCCTATGCTGATGACCAACGGTATCTATCGTTTACATGTGGTATCTAGGAACCGATCAACTTTAGGGTAACCTTTCGGCCCATTAACAATACTGATCCGTTTCTGCGCCTCGCTGGTAACCGGGGATTCAGCCTAATGGTCCGTTGCTCCGTTGAAATACGGGCCCGCGGGGCAATCGCCCACGCAACGCAGGTGATGACGGGCACGATGGGAGCGCACCGAGATTGGGCGCAAGGTTACCGGCGCAGCGTTGCTCGCGCTGCGGCATTGCGGCAACATACGCAGCCGTCTAAAGAACGCGCGCTTCCGTCGCATCGGAGAACCGGTGCGACGCAAAAACAAAAATTGAGAGGAAACGCTGATGGGTAAACCACGCATTAGCTATGTCGATCCGGCCACGGTGAAAGACCCGGCCATGGTCGCGGAGTTCGAGCGTTGCGCGCGCGAGGGCACGCCGCGGCCGGAAAGCCAGGCCGTGCGCGCGCACGTGCCGGCTACGTTCTGGTCCTTCGCCAATACCTGGCGCGACGTGTTCAAGAACGGCGTCGCCGACCACACCATCAAGGAACTGTGCCGCATCTACGTCTCGCGCTCGGTGCTGTGCGAATTCTGCGGCAATCAGCGTTCGATCAAGGCGGCCAAATCCGGCCTGAAGGAAGACGACTATTCCGACCTGATCAATTTCGAGAGCTCGTCGCGCTACGACGAGCGGCAAAAGGCCGCGCTCGCTTATGCCGAGGCGATCACCTGGGATCTGCCGGCCGGCGACGAATTATGGGATCGTCTGCATAAGCACTTCAGCGAGCCCGAGCTGGTCGAGATCGGCTATTTCGTCGCCATCACCATGGGGCAGCAGCGCTGGCTGCGCACCTTGAACATCGAGCACCATCAGATCCTTGCCGGCACCGACGGCTCCATGGCGCCGGGATTCGAGACGGCGGACGCTTTGCAGGCATCCAAGCAGGCCGACGACTACTGGGCAAAAAACAACGTCAAGCCAACAACCAAACAGGCGGCAGAGTGACAACACAACAGACGGCGGCCCCCGCCACGCGTCCGGCCACGGCCCCTCAGGCGGCGGGCGACGCGCCGCGCATTCGCGTCAAGGGCCTGGGGAAGCACTACGGAACCCTCGAAGTCTTCCGCAATATCGACTTCGACGTCGGCGCCCGTGAAATCGTCGCCATCGTCGGTCCGTCAGGCTGCGGCAAAACCACGCTGCTGCGTTGCATCGATGGACTGATCCCGGTCGATGTCGGCGAGATCAGAGTGGGCAACGAACTCGTGACCGAGCCGATCGCCGGCGTCGCCATGGTGTTCCAGCACTTCGGCCTGTTCCCGTGGAAGACGGTAACCGAGAACGTCGCCTACGGCCTGCGCATGGCCGGCGCGCCGAAGGCCGACATCGACCGCAAGGTGCCGGAGTTCATCAAGCTGGTCGGCCTCGCCGGCTTCGAGCACGCGTTTCCCTATCAGATGTCGGGCGGCATGCAGCAGCGCTGCGGACTTGCCCGCGCGCTCGCCGTCGAGCCGAACGTGCTGCTGATGGACGAGCCTTTTGCCGCGGTCGACGCGCAGACGCGAGAAATCCTGCAGTTCGAGCTGCTGCGGATCTGGGAAGAGCGGCCGACGGCAATGATCTTCGTCACCCATTCCATCGAAGAAGCCGTGCTGCTCGGCCACCGTGTGATCGTGCTCAAGGGGCGGCCCTCGAGCATCCACGAGACCATCACCATCGATCTGCCGAACCCGCGCACGCGCGACACGCTGCGCGAGCCGCGCTTCGCCGAATTGCGCGAGCGCGTCTGGAGCACGCTGATGCGCGAGGCGCGCGAGGCCGAATTCGTTCTCGAACGTTAGACGTCAAAAAACGAACAACCAGATCAATCGCACGGAGGATTCAATGCTCAGCAGACTATTCTCGCTCGCCGCCGGCGGCGCGCTCGTTGCCGCACTGATGATGAGTGCCGCGCCCGCCTCGGCGCAAGGCAAGAAAGTCATTATCGCCGTTCCCGGTATTCCGCCGGTCTTCTCGGTGACCATCGCTTATGTCGCGGAGAAGCAGGGCTTCTTCAAGAAGTACGGCGCCGATGTCGAAATCCGTCCGTTCGATAACGGCACCGCCGCCGCGCGCGCGGTGGTGGCCGGCGATATCGACCTGGCCTGGTCGCCGACGCCGCCGGTCATCAACCAGGTGTCCAATGCCGACGTGCCGCTGGTCGCGATCTACGGCATGCCGAATCCCGACTGGGTCATCGGCACGACGGAAGACGGCAAGACCTGCAAGGACATCCTCGGCCAGGACGTGGGCGTCGACTCGGTCGGCGGCGCGCGCTCCGTGGCGCTGCGCGCGATGTTGACCGGCTGCCCCGGCGTGAAGCTCGAGGACACCAAGCAGATCGCGCTCGGCTCGACCGCAGGTCCGGCCATGATCGCCGGCCGCCTGAAATACGCCGTGCTGCATCTCGACGACTTGGCCGAAATCGAAACGCAGGGCAAAAAGCTGTACATCCTGCTGGCGATGAAGAACACCGACCCGAACAGTCACTATCTGACGTTGGTCGTGCGCAAGGACAATCTCGCCAAGAACCGTGACGCGATCGTGCGCACGGTCGCCGGGATGATCGAGGCCGCGCGCTTCATGCAGGACCCAAAGAACGCCGATGCAGTCGCAGAGGCGGCCCTTGTCACCGGGCACACGAAAGAGGTGAACAAGGCCGCGCTCAAGGAATTCCTCGCCACCGATTTCTGGGCGACGAAGGACGATGGCCTGCCGCGCGGGAAGATCGAGGCCAGCGCCAAGCTGATGAAGAAGATCGGCGCCATCAAAGAGGACAAGGAGCCGGTGACGTTCGAGAAGTTCGTCGACGCCAGCGTCTGGACTGACGCGAATGCGATGGTGAAGTAGGACAGTGCAACGTGCTGCGGCCTATCGCCGTCACCCTGAGGTGCTTGCGCGCAGCGCGAGCCTCGAAGGGTGGCGGCCGTTCATCCTTCGAGGCTCGCCGCCAATGCGGCTCGCACCTCAGGATGACGGAGATAGGCTGTATTTCGCCGTGAGTCAGTAAGGTAGATCGAAGTCAGTGACGAACACATACCTCCGCCGCCACGCGCCGTTCTGGATCAGCATCCTTGCCGGCATCGCCATCTGGGAGATCGCCGGGCGCAGTACCAGTGCGGCCTTCATGGTGCCCTTCTCCGAAACGCTGGTCCGGCTCTGGCAGCTCATCAGGAGCGGCGAGTTCATCGGGCAATTCCTCGACTCGGCGCAGCTGTTCCTCACCGGCTTCGTGCTGGCGCTCGTCATCGGCGCGCCGCTCGGCCTGCTGCTGGCACGCGTGCGCTTCCTGCGCATCGGGATCGAGCCGTACATCATGATTCTCTATGCCACGCCGATGGTGGCGCTGATCCCGTTCATCCTGTCGATGATGGGCTTCGGCTTCGCGCCCAAGGTGCTGGTCGTATTTCTGTTCGCCGTATTTCCGGTGCTCTACAACACCGTGGAAGGCGCGCGCAGCATCAAGCCCGAACTGATCGAGGTGGCGAAGTCCTATCGTTCCAGCGAGCGGGCGTTGTGGGCCGAGGTGATGCTGCCTTACACATTGCCGTACATCATGACCGGCGTGCGCCAGTCGATCGGCCGTGCGCTGGTAGGCATGATTGCGGCGGAGTTCTTCCTGTCCTCGACCGGCCTCGGCCAGCTCATCATGACTGCGTCGCAGAATTTCGATACCGGCGGCGTGTTCGCTTCGGTCTTCGTCATCGGCCTCATCGGCGTCGGGCTGATGCGCGTCGGGCTCAAGATCGAGCAGCATTTCGCGCACTGGAGGCAATAGTCGATGAGCGACCAGACCATCGGCGTCTCCGTGTCGAGGGCCGTTGCGCCCAAGGCTTCGCCGCGCGCGCAGTGGCTCTTGGCCAATGCCGTGCCGCGCATCGTCGTCGGCGTGGCCATCCTGCTGCTGTGGGAATTCGTCGTGCGCGCGCTGGCGCCCGCCTATGTCGCCAAGCCGTCGACGGTGGTGATGGCGATCCCGCGCGTGATCACCGATCCCGCCTTCCTGAGCGCCACCGGTCAGACGCTGCTGGCGGTGGCCGAGGGTCTCGCCGTCGCACTGGTGATCGGCACGGTCATCGGTCTCGTGATGGGACGCAGCGCAATGCTCGAGCGCGCCATCCGCCACTACGTCAACGGCTTCTACGCCGTGCCTATGGTCGTCGTGCTGCCGCTGTTCTCACTGTGGTTCGGTTATTCCTCCGCCACGCGGATCGCCACGATCATCTTCGCCGCCGTTTTTTCCATCATCATCAACGTCGCCGACGGCGCCCGCGCCGTGCCGCGCGAATATCTTGAAGTGGCGCGCTCGTTCCGTTCGAACCGCTTGAGCGTGCTCGTCGGCATTGTGCTGCCGTCGGCGACGCCGTATCTGCTCGCCGGCTTCCGCCTCGCCGCCGGCCGCGCGCTGATCGGCGCAGTAGTAGCCGAGTTCTTCCTCTCGGTCGGCGGCGTCGGCTATTACATCCTCTACAATTCGCGCATCTACAAACACAGCGAAGCCTTCGTCGGCGTGCTCCTGCTCGCCGCCTTCGGCGTCGGCTTCGAATTGCTCGTGCAATGGGTGACACGGCGTTTCATGCCCTGGTACCGGCGCGGCGATAAGAGCTGATTCCCCACCACAAGGACTGCATCCATGTCATCCGACCCCACGCTCAAGGCGGCGATTTCCCATTGGGGCGCGCGCTTCGTCGCCAACGGCGTCGTGCTCACCGATTTCGAAGAGATCACCGCCTCGCTCGAAAACTATGACGGCTGGTGCGCCGCCTGGTCGGCGCGCGCCGCGCATCACGAGCAGATCGGGCGCGACGCGCTGGCGAAGAAGCACTTCCTCACCGCCGCCGAATGCCTGCAGCGCGCCGGCGTCTACTATCATTTCGCGTCATTCCTGTTCGTGAACGACGTGCCGCAGATGAAGGTCGCACATTTGAAGGGTGTCGCCTGCCGGCAGGCGGCGCTGCCTTATCTGCGGCCGCCGGGCGAGCGTGTCACCATTCCCTATCAGGGCAAGACGCTCGCGGGCGCGCTGCGCAAGCCGGTCGGCGTCGAGAAGCCGCCCGTCGTCGTGATGGCGGTCGGGCTCGACTCGGCGAAGGAGGAAGGCGACGCTTACGAAGCGCCGTTCCTCGCGCGCGGCATGGCGACCTTGATGTTCGAAGGCCCGGGCCAGGGCGAAGCGCAATACGACTTCGCCATCCGCGGCGACTACGAAGTGCCGGTGAAGGCGGTGATCGATTATGTCGAGACGCGCTCCGACCTGGACGCCACGCGCATCGGCATGTGGGGCGTGAGCTTAGGCGGCTATTACGCGCCGCGCGCGACAGCCTTCGAGAAGCGCATCAAGGCCTGCATCGCGCTCGGCGGACCGTTCAACTGGGGCGCGGCCTGGGACGGCCTGCCCGAGCTGACGCGCGAAGCGTTCCGCGTGCGCAGCCATTGCAAGACGCAGGACGAGGCGCGCAAGAACGCGCTGACGCTGTCGCTCGAAGGCGTGGCGCAGAACATCACCTGCCCGCTGTTCATCGTGAACGGGCGGCTCGACCGCATCGTCCCGGCCGCCGACGCCGAACGCCTCGCGCGCGAGGCCAAGGGCCCGGTGGAGCTGATGATGATCGAGGACGGCAACCACATTGCCAACAACCGCGCCTACCGCTGGCGCTCGCAGAGCGCGGACTGGATGAAGGAGCAGTTGGGGTAGTTTTGCGGACACCTTCTGTCATGGCCGGGCTTGTCCCGGCCATCTCGCTTAGGAGGGCACGGCTTTGCCTTCCTGAGCGAGATCACCGGGTCGCGCCGCTTCGCGGCGGCCCGGTGATGACAACTACAACCGCACAAACCCCCTCGGCAGCGAATGCATGCGCTCGATGCCCGTCTCGGTGATCAGCACCATCTCGCCGGTCTGCACACCCGCCGTGTGATCCAGCGTCACGACATTGGGCTGGATCACCACCGTCTGCCCAGCGCGGAAGGGCGCCTCGGGAATGGGCCCGCCGGGACGGCTCTTGCAGCCGAGGATCGGCGGCAGATAACCGCCGCCATAGCCGTGCAGCAGGTCGTCGATGATGGTGAAGCCGGCCTCCTCGATCACGCCTGAGGCCTCGATCACCTGCGCCGGCGTCGCGCCCGCCTTCAGCACCTTGGCGATCGCATCGAAGGCCGCATCGGCCGTGGCATGGAGATCGCGATAGAGCTGCGTCGGCTCGCCGAGTGCGAAGCTGCGCAGCACTTGCCCCGAATGCTCCCAGAACGCGGCGCTGATCTCGGCGACGACGACGTCGCCCGCCTGCACGCGGCGCATGGACGGATACTGCCGCGGCACCGGCAGGTCGGGCGCGGCCATCGACGTGACGCCGAAGTAGTGGATGGCGTTGATGGCGCCCTGCGCCACATAGGCGCTTTCGACCAGCGCGCCGAGTTCGCGCTCGTTCAGGCCCGGTTTCACGCCGTCGCGCAGCGCCGCCATGCCGAGATCGGTGAAATGCGCGCCGATGAGGAACCAATCCAGTTCCTCGGCGGACTTCACCTGGCGCAGTGTCGTATAGGCGCGCGAGAGATTGACGATCTTGGCAAAGCGCGCGGACAAGACTGCGTGCTGATCGGCGGTCAGCGGACCGATATAGGCGATGCGGGCATCCGGCTTCGCGCGCTTTTCCAAAACGGCGAGCGCCGCCTTGATGCCGGACTCGCCGCCCCAGGCGATATCGGCCTTCTCCGCGAGCTGCGAGGCCAGCCGCGCATGATTGACGTATTGCACGAACATCGCGTCGCGCATGCCCGGCGTGAGGACGCCGACCGCCTCGGCCGTTACCGGCCATTGCGTCAGCCATTGCACCGCCGAGCCGAAGCGGTTGGCGCCGCAGAAGACGAGATGATCGCAGCCCGCTTCCGCGAGCAGGTTTTCGATGGCCGCGCGCCGGCGCGCCATCTCAGTGTCGGAGTAGCGCGGATAGTTGGATGCGACGATGCTGGCGAGGTGGGAAGGGAGAGGGGTCATTTCAAAGGGCCTTTTACGCGACCGTCATCCTGAGGTGCGAGCGAGCAAAGCGAGCGAGCCATCCCAAGTCGGCTATAGCCGACTTGGGCAATTATAAATCCAATGTCGAGTGAACCCGACATTGGTGGATGCGGGCGCGCCGTCGCCTTTCGAGGCTCGGCCAGCTCCGCTGGCCTCGCACCTCAGGGTGACGGCGCTTCTCTTACCCCGCCTTCTTCGGCAAGGCGACAATCATGTCAAGCTCGATGCGCGCGCCGGGCGACGACAGCGAGTTGATGCAGACCGTCGTGCTCGCCGGCAGCCAATCGCCGAAATATTTATGCATCGTCTTGTGCATGGCGTCGGCGTCGCGGAAGTCGGTCAGATATTTGGTCACCTTGATCACGTCGTGCCAGGTGGCGCCGGTCTCGTCGAGGATCGACTTGATCGCCGCCATGGCGCGGTCGGTCTGTTCCTCGATCGAGTGCGGATGCACGTGCTCGGAATCCACATGCGGGTGCTTGTGGTAGAGCGGCGACGGCGTCGCACCCGACAGGAACATCAGGTCGCAGGCCCCCACGATGCGGACGGCCGGCGCATAGGGCATCGTATGCGCCTCCTCCGGCTTGGGATGGACTGGCTCGAGCTTGAAGTCCTGCGTCTTGCTCATCACGTTCATGCTTGCCTCCCTGGCGAAAGTAGTCTCGCCATTTGGGCCTGAAATCGTATTGAAGGCAATGCGGCGGGACGCGCGAGTTGATCCCGGCGCGGGACACGCTAACGTGCGGCCGCGATACGCATCAGGAGAGCCGAATGCCAGCCACCATCTTCGATTCCGACGTATTCCGGAACGTCTTCACCACCGAAGCGATGCGCACCGTGTTCTCCGACGAGAGCCGCGTGCAGAAATATCTCGACTTCGAGGCAGGGCTGGCTCGGGCGCAAGCCAAGCTCGGCATCATTCCGAAGGACGCCGCCGACGAGATCGTGCGCCACTGCTCGGCCGACAAGATCGACATGGCGAAGCTGAAGGAGGCGACCGAGCGCATCGGCTACCCGGTGCTGCCAGTGGTGCAGCAGCTCGTCAAATTGTGCAAGGACGGTTTGGGCGAATGGTGCCATTGGGGCGCCACCACGCAGGACGTCACCGACACCGCCACCGTGCTGCAGATCAAGGAAGCGCTCGCCATCGTCGAGACGGAGATCGACGGCATCTGCGACGCGCTTGCCGAACTCGCCAAGAAATACCGCGACACCCCGATGGTCGGGCGCAGCAACCTGCAGCAGGCGGTGCCGATCACCTTCGGCTACAAGATGGCGACCATGCTCGCGGCCTTCGAGCGCCACAAGCAGCGTTTGAAGGAGCTGAAAGCGCGCGTGCTGGTGGGCGAGTTCGGCGGTGCCGCCGGCACGCTCTCCTCGCTCGGCAAGGACGGCCTCAAAGTGCAGGTCGAGCTGATGAAGGAGCTCGATCTCGGCCAGCCGGCGATCTCCTGGCACACGGTGCGCGACTGCATCGCCGAGGTCGGCTGCTTCCTCGGCCTCGTCACCGGCTCGTGCGGCAAGATCGCGCTCGACGTGAAGCTCCTGATGCAGACTGAAGTCGAAGAGGTGCAGGAGCCGTTCCACGCCGGGCGTGGCTCATCGAGCACCATGCCGCAGAAGCGCAATCCGATCTCCTCGGTCTACATCACCGCGCAGACGGCGATGGTGAAACAGCTCGTCGCTGCCTTGCTGGAGGCGATGGTCGAGGACCACGAGCGCTCGACCGGCCCATGGGAGATCGAATGGATCGCGCTTCCGGAGATCTTCATGCTCTCGGCCGGCGCACTGTCGCAGACGCGCCTCGTGGTCAGCGGCCTGCAGGTCAATGAAAAGAAGATGCGCGAGAACATCGACATCACCAAGGGCCTGGTCATGTCGGAGGCGGTGATGATGGGCCTCGGCGCCGCCATGGGCCGCAACATCGCACACGATGTGGTCTACGACATCTGCCGCGAAGTGGTGAAGACCGGACGGCCGCTGATTGATCTTCTGGCGGAGGACAAGGAGATCACCAAGCACGCCGACCGCAAGAGACTTGAGGAATTGGTCGACCCGGCCAACTATCTCGGCGTCGCCGGCGAGATGGTCGATCGCGTGCTGGCGATGCGGGGGAAGTAACCCTTCGCTGTCATGGCCGGGCTTGTCCCGGCCATCTCGCGTAGGGAGGCAAGCCGGTGCCTTCTTAAGCGGGGTCACAACGGAAGTCGGGCTTGCCCGACTTCCGCAATTTAATCTGCTGCAAGTCGGATAAACCCGACTTGCAGTGACAAGCCCGGTGACGACAAGACTAGGTAACCTTCGGCATCGTCTTCCAGATCGCGAGCGCCACGCACAGCGTCGCGACGCCGATGAGCACGAACAGCATCGGCAGCGTCGCACCAAGTTTCTGCAATAGCGCCACCAGCACCGTCGCCCCGGTCATGAAGGCCGCGTTGAGCACGTTCACCGCGGCGACGGTCCGCGCGCGGTGGTCGGCGTCCGACCACGCCTGCACCGCGGCAAACGCCGGCACGATGAACAGTCCGCCGGCGATGGCGAGGCCGGCAAGATCGACGCCGACGCGAATGCCCAGCATTGAAGAGAACACCGCGCCCGGCGTCTGCGGCGCCGACGCCGCCACGGCGCCGAACGTCGCCAAGCCGAGATCGAGCGCGAAGAGACTCAGCAACACCGCACCGACAAGCGTCGTTTTCAACACGATGCGTCCGCGCGCAATGCGCGCCGCGAGCCCGGAGCCGATGCCGACGGCGATGGAGAACAGCGCAAGATAAATCGTCACGGTGTCTTCGTTGCCGCCGATCAGGTTCTTGATGAGCGGCGGCAACAGCGACAGTACGACAATGCCGACCAGCCAGAACCAGCTCGTCACCATCGCGCCCCACCACAGCCGCGCGTCGGCCCGCAGATGGCGGATCATCGCCGCTGTCGAAGCCGCGATGTTGGTCGAGACTCGCAAATGCGGCGCGCCGGAGCCGGTCGGCGGGATCAGCAACGCCGCGCCCCAGCACAGAAGCGCGAAGCCGATTACCAGCACCGCGAAGAAAGTCGTGCTGCCCTCGCCATGCGCAGCGAGGCCGCCGACAATGGTGCCGAGCAGAATGGCAATGAAGGTCGCGCCTTCGACCAGCGCATTGCCGGCGGGAAGTTCCTCGCGGCGCAGATGATCGGGCAGGATGCCGTATTTCATCGGTCCGAACAGCGCGCCGATACCGCCGAAGCCGAACAGCGCCGTGAACATTACCGGCAGCAAGGCGTGGGCGAAGCCGTAGACCGAAAGGCCCGCGACGAAAATCTCGGCGAACTTCAACCCTTGCGCCACGCGCGCTTTGTCGTAGCGGTCCGCCAGCTCGCCGCCGAGCCCGGAGAGAAAAAAGTAGGGCGCGATGAAGATCGCACTGGCGAGCGTGATCAGCGCCCCGGCGTCGGCGCCGCCGGCTTTGAACAGGATGAGAAAGACGAGCGCCGTTTTGAGAAAATTATCGTTGAATGCCGCGAAGAACTGGCACCAGAACAGCGGGGCGAAACGTCTCGATAACATCAGCGGCGGCATGCGCCCTGATTAGCGCAAAGTTCCGCGCCGCGCGTGCTTATTTTTCCTGACGCTCCAAAAGGCACGGCGGCCTCCTGGCCGCCGAACGCACCCTATTGCAGTGCGAAACTACGGGCGGACGTTCCCTTCGTAGTTTTCCAGAACGACGGCGCCGACGCCGAGGCCAAGCGCGATGCCGACGGCGATGCTGAATAATGAAAGCCACATGGTCGATCCTCCTCGTTTGCGTTACCGAGCGCGCGCGGGAAGTCTGGCCAGGAGAACGCACAAGCGCGGCGTGCGTTCCCAACGATCCGCCAAGCTATGCTTGAAAATACGCTTCGCAAAAATGTAAAATCTAAGGCTCTTTGATGGTTTTGCACCGGCCTCACCCCCGTCATGCCCGGCTTTATGCCGGGCATCCACGTCCTTTCTAAACGCATGCGTAAGGAGGACGTGGATGGCCGGGACAAGCCCGGCCATGACGCCGCCGAATTGGCGACGCGGCGTTACGATCCGAGCCGGATCGAGGACTGCAAATCGGCAAGCAGAATGCGCAGATCGAGTTCGCGGAACTCAAGATACATGCGGCGCAGCCAATGTTCGAGTTCGATCTGAACCTCAGGCGGTAGAACTCCGGTCGTTCCCAAGCCGTCATCGGTGAATGAGAACGGCGGCGTCTCGACGAACTTGCGCAGCACCGGCGCCAGGATCGGCAGCCGGATCACCGTCTCGCCCGGTCCCAGCGCATATTTGTCGCGATGCTGCGTCGGGCCGAACATGTCGTTGTGCACCGGCGCCAATGTCACCTGCGGGAAACGCCGGCGCAGGTTCCGATAGGCCTCGATCGAGGTGCGGTCCGGCGTCAGCATGAAAAACACCGCCGGTGCGATGCCGCGCGCATGCGCTTCCTCGGCAAAACCGATCTGCTCGGCAAGCGCGAAGAACGGCTCGAAGGCCTGATGGCCGAGATCGACGACCTTCGCGGCGCCATCGGTCGCGACGAGCGAATCGAACAGCGCCATCTGTCCGCGGATTTCGTCGATCGCCGCAACGCTTGCCTGCAAGGGCAGGAACTGCGCGAGCGTTCCCTCGCTGCCGTTGAGATCGAAGGCGGCGACCGCCCTGCCTTCATGGCGATGGAAATCGGTCACCAGCCGCGCCAGCAGCGTCTTGCCGACGCGCGGCCGCGGCGAGGCGACGATGGTGATGGAGGTGCGGAACGACATCGCTTCGGGCGACTCGAAGGTTTCAGTTGTCATGGCCGGGTTCATCCCGGCCATCTCGCTTAGGCAGGCACTGTGCCATCCTAAGCGGGGTCACCGGGACGAGCCCGGTGACGACAAGAATCGTTCCACCCGAGCGAGAAACGATCCCTGATAATCAGCCCACAGCCTGGCGCACGTTGCTTTCCATGCTCGGCGACACCAGGTCGATCAGCTTCACCCGGTCGTATTCGCCCCACACCTGGCCGAGCCAGTGGCGCACATAGCCGCGCAGCACGAAGGAGTAATTCGCCGCGTCGCCTTTGCCGTTCTTGTTGGCCACGAAGGAGACGTAGGGAACGCTCGCCACTTCCACCTGCTCACAGGCCATCTCGTTGAGCTTCGGGATGACGATCTCTTCGGCGTTCTTGATCTGCTTGAAATAGGAATTGTAGGTCGCGGGATCCCAATCGAAGAACGACGTGTTGTTGATGAAGTTCTTCACCAAGAAATAGCTGGCGTCGCCGACGAAGCGCGCGGCTTCCTTGATCTCGTCGAGCGAAGCGATCGACGGTCCAAGAATGTGGAACACCGCGAAGGTGATCTGGCCCTTCTTGGCCGACTCGAGGAAGCCGATGTCGGCGAGCGCCTGCAAGGTCGGCGACAGGAGAGCTGCGCGCACGTCGATCACCGTCACGCGCGCGGCGGCGCTGCCGAGTGTGTCAAAGATCTTCATCTGGTCGGGCACCGCCGTCACATCGACGACTTCGGTGAGCTCGGAATGGAAGCGCTTGAGCGTGCCGCGCGGCGCCTCGGTATCGAAGGCGCGGGTCGGCGTCTGATGCGCGCCGAAATAATCGAGCAAGGTGCGGGCAACCGTGGTCTTGCCGACGCCACCTTTGTCGGCACCAACGAGAATCACTGCGGGTCTGGCCATTGCGGGACTCTGATTGCGGACTCGTGGAGGGGGACCGGCGCTTGTCGTCACGCCTGCGCTGCACTCTACTCCAACAGCAGCGGAAAAGTGTGACAACGCTATTCTCTCCACCGCGAATAGAGCGAGCGCAACAGGAGCGGGGCTCCCCCCACAGATTTCTTGGCCGATCGCCGCCCGCACGATGATGGCGCGCGCGGTGTTTCAATTCACATCTACACAATGTGTAAATAGTGAGCGATGTCCTCATCGCTGTCGTCCCGGGCGAGCACTTGCGAGGCCCGGGACCCATACGCCGCAGTCCCTCGATCGCGCACGGCGACGGGTCCCGCCTGCGCGGGGACGACAAACTGTGAGCGCTTCACATGGGGCTCGCCGAGCCGAAGCTCGCGCAGCGAGCTGCGCGGCCTGAGACATAGGTGACACTTCGTACCGGACACATGGGTAACACTTTTCGCTTTTTTGGCGGGAGGTGTTGATGCCGTGGAAAGCGAGTTCGGTGATGGAAGAACGCCTGCGCTTTGTCGGCCGCCTGCTGGAC
>DATARB010000193.1:0-26842 GCA_036264375.1 Pseudolabrys sp. | reverse complement strand
TGACCTTCGAAGGAATTTCCAACGATCAGTTCGGGCTCAAATTGATTGCCGGCCAGGTTCGCCTGAAGCAGGATGCCGTAGTTTCCGCTCACAAGCTTATTATTGATGACGCGCAGACCGCCGACGGATGTTGCCACAATATGGCTCGCGATGTTGCGGCCGTACATCAGGCTGTTCTGGATAGAGCTGTCGCCAAACGATGGGTAGTTCGGCACCGAGATCGTGATGGAATTTGTCCACGGCGCCAGCGTAACGTGATCGACATTGAAGTTGATGAAATTGGTCAGCTTCATCGCGGTGTCAGGTCCGGAGATAAAAATATCTCTGAAGTTCGACGCGGTGTTGTTGCTCGTTCCGCCCGCCGCCGCGGCGGCGTCGATCCCCGTGACGCCACGCACGGCGCGCACCGGGTAGGTAATCTGGAATTTCTCGAGATCGATCGCGTCGTTGGTGGCGACGTTGATGCAGTTGTTCAGAATGCCGCAAACAAATGTCGTACCGCGCCATCCGCTTCCACGGCTCATGTTGGCCGCGCTGTTGTAGGACCCCGAGCCGCCGATGTTGTTCTTGCCGCTGTCGCCCTGATACCCGGAGCCGAGCAGCGTCAGCCGGCCCGTGACGCGGAGTGGCGTGGTGACCTGATACGTTCCAGGCGGAACAAAGAGGACGTTACCCGCCTTCTGCGCGGACGTGATCGCCGCCTGTAAGTTCGCAGTGTCGTCATGGATGACGAATTGCGCGGCCGCCGCCGTGGCGGCACTCGCGGCGAGCGTCAGCGTCGTCGTGCCGCCGCCGGATGCAATCGTGGTGATGAGCCAGCTTGCGAGCGACGACTTGGTTTGCGGCGTCGTGGGGAGCCAGTCAGGCGCGGTGATGGCGCCGCCGCCCGTATCGTTGAACGTGTTCGTGCCGAACGGCACGATTCCGATCAGAGCCAGCGTGCCGGCCTTGTTGCCGTAGACGGCATAAGCCGCGGGCGCCGTTCCGGTCGCGGCGGTCCACCTGACCGTATTGTAGTTCGTTGTCGAAAGCCTGGCATTGCCGGCCGCTGTCGTCACATTCCCGATCGACTGACCGACACCTCCGGTCGCATTCAGCGATGCGATCGTATAGGCGTAGGCGGTCGCGCCAGTTGCGCCGGTGGGAATAACGCGCGCGCCCGTCGGCGGGTTGAGCGTAACGGATGCGCCGGCATGATTGACGCGGATGCCCTGCCCATTCGCAAAATCGGTGGCCGCGGCAACCGTCAGGATTGGCGAAGCTGCCGCAATCGTCCCGGTCGTGTTTGAACCGCCACCGGATGTGGCCGCAGCCGCGACGTTGAAAGGACCGCGTTCGCCGCTATGGCCGGCCGCGCCAACAAAGACGCGATTGTGCAACAGAGCAGGCAAGCCGACAGCCGTCGGAAGCACCGAGTTGAAATTCTGATTGGCCTGTCCAAACGCAACCGATGACGCAAGACACGCGACCGCGACGCCGACAAATAAGCGGCGCATTATGCGAAATTCCAGGACATTGAGCACAACGGTGAGATCGATTCCAGGGGGACGGCCAGCCGCCATTCGCGCCCACGCCGCAACCGTGAAGGCATACTACGGCAAGATCGTGATAGAACCGGCGCAGCTCACGGAAGCGTGGACATCGGCCAGCGGCGGCAGACCCGCGTAATTTATGACCACTGGCTCTCAATCTTTGCGCAGGAAGCCCTTGGCCAGCGCGTGGTAGATGCCTTCGGGGCAGACCAGACGCGACGCCGCGTAGGCGATGAGCGAGGCGGCCATCAGCGGGATGACCATTGCGTGATTGTCGGTCATCTCGGTCACGATGACGAAGGCCGTGATCGGGGCCTGCACGACCCCGGCAAAATACGACACCATGCCGAGCAGAATGATCGGTTCGATCGGGGCCGTCGGGAAGAAGTGCGCGATGTTGGCGCCGAGCCCGGCGCCCACCGCCAGCGACGGCGCGAAGATGCCGCCGGGAATGCCGCTGATCGTCGAGAACGCCGTGGCGATGAACTTGAGCGGGGCGAAATTCATGGCGAGCGGCGCGCCGCTCTCCAGCGCGGCTTTGACCTCGCCATAACCTGTGCCGTAGATCGTGTTGCCCGAGACGATCCCGCACAGCGCCACCGCAAGGCCGCAACCGAACGCAAAGCCGACCGGATTGCGCTTGATCGCGCTCCCGGCCACACCCGGCAGGCCGCGCGCCATCAGGATGACGATGCGGCTGAACAGGCCTCCTGCAAGACCGCCGGCAACGCCGCACAGCGGCACCGCCAGCCAGTCGAGGCCGTTGCGCAGCATCTCGGGCGTGCTGCCGAAATACGCATAGTTGCCGACCAGCGCGAGCGAGGTCAGGCCGGCGGCGATCACCGCGGCAATGATCAGGCCGCTGGTGCGCGTCTCGAAGGTGCGGCTCATCTCCTCAATGCCGAAGACGATGCCGGCCAGCGGCGTGTTGAAGGCGGCCGCGACACCCGCCGCCGCGCCGGCCAGGATCAATCCGGGTTGGCGCCGCGGCGACATGCGGCCGATCGCGAACATGATCGAGGCGCCGACCTGCACCGTGGGTCCTTCGCGCCCGGCTGAAGCGCCGCACAAGAGGCCGACCAGTGTGAGCAGCACCTTGCCGACGGCGATGCGGATGGACACCAGCCGCCCCCTCGCCTCCTGGTCGCTCAGTTCGCGGGCGGCGATCGCCTGCGGGATGCCGCTGCCCTGGGAGTTCGGGAAATAGTGGTTGGTAAGGTAGACCGACAGCGCAAAGCCGAGCGGCGTGACGATCAGCGAGGCGTAGCGCCACCGCGTTACGAGCAGATGGAATTCGGCCTGCACCCAATCGGCAGCCAGCGCCAGCGCCACCGCGACCGCGCCGACCGTGACACCGCCGACCACGAACACCGTTCGCCGCTGCCAGCGCGCCGATGTCACCTTGACTGAGCGCAAACGGCGATCTGATAGGAACGGTCTCATCGTGGCAGAAACATCGGAGTGCGAGTTGCGGGCTTAACGAAACAGGGGGGACTGCGCCGCCCCATACGGCCCCGGATATTGACGACACGCTGGGACCGGCATGCACCATAGCGATTTACCGGCGTCCGCAACAGCCAGATGAGGCATTGATAGCTCTGAACAGTTGAATAGTGCGCCTCGTCGCTGCTTGACATTGCACACCCAGTTGCAGCGCCAAAGCGGTGCGCGCATTCGATTTGAAATCGACGGGCTGCAACACCCCGCGATACCCCCGGTTCCCTGAAGCAACCCGGTATATTTCAATCGGCACTCGCGGGCGCGTCGCGCCAGTCGGTTAAGCGCGCGTTCGCCGCAAACACATATCCGTGAGATGCGGTGAGGGCCCGATCAAGCGCTTGTTCCCTCAATCGTGGTGTCCAGCGCACAAACGTGCGTTGTTCTTGTCCTCACCACGGTCGACTAATACGCCGTCCACGAAACGCGTTCTTCAACGGAGGGTGACGATGAAGATCATAACGAGTGTGCTGTTGGCCTCAGCAATGGCGTTGTTCGCGGCGACCGCTTCGGCGCAAGAGGAAACCTCAGTCAGCGACCGTCACATCTATCTCTTCACGAACGGCAAGATGGTTCACATGCCGGTCAATGAAGCCAACCATGCAATGATCATGAAGCGATTCAAGCCGATGAAGACGGGAATGATGGTCTATTATAGCGGTGGCCAGTACTATGCCGCCGAGGACGCCCCGATGGAGAACGGCAAGATGATGTCCACCGAGATCTTCGGCAAGACATTCGGCTTCTCGCAGTAACGGCGCGCCGTACTCCCGGATAGCCCCGCTTCCGCGAACAAGAGCGAGAGGCCGCGCCGGCGCGCCTCTCGCCCGCCCCTCGTTACCCGTAAACCGGCTTGTAGGCCTTCTCGGCGATCTGCGCCTGGATGTCGCCGGGGCGCGGCACGCGGGCGAGACCGTGGTCGTAGATGTATTCGGCGATCTTGGCCGCAACATGCAGCGACGCTGAAAAGATCTGACTCTGCGGTGGATAAATCAGGCCCTTCTCGAGATTGTCCTCGCCGACCTGCTCGGCGACGGCGCGCGCCGCGACGATGAACATCTCCTGCGTCACGCGCGTAGCTTCGGTCGCGTACACCGCCATGCCCAATGCGGGGAAGATGTAGACATTATTGCCCTGGCCGGGGACGAAAACCTTGCCCTCGATTTCGACCGGCGGATAGGGACTGCCGCTGGCGAACACCGCGTTGCCCTTCGACCACCGATAGGCCTCGTCGGCGGTGCATTCGGAGCGTGACGTCGGGTTGGAATAAGGGAAGATGATCGGCCGCTCGTTCACCTCGGCCATCGCCTCGATCACCTGCTGATTGAACAGTTTAGGCACCGTGCTGACGCCGATGATGGCGTTCGGCTTGAGCGCCCGCACCGCGTCCGCGAAGTCGTGGATCGGCTCGTGGTCGACCGCGAACGGCCTTTGAAAGTCGGCAAGGTCCTTTCGCGAGGACACCATCAAGCCGTTGACGTCGAACAGCGCGTTGCGCTTGCGCGCTTCGTTGATGTCGAGGCCTTCCAGCGCCATCGCCTGCGCCAGCAACTCGGCGATCCCGGTGGCGGCCGAACCACCGCCGAGAAACAGGATGCGTTGGTCGGGCAGCTTGCCGCCGGTGATGCGCAGGCTGGCGTAGATTCCCGCGAGCGCCACGGCAGCGGTGCCCTGGATGTCGTCGTTATAGGTGCAGACCTTGTCCCGGTACCGATCGAGGATCGGCACGGCATTGAAGTTAGCGAAGTCTTCCCATTGAATGCAGCACTTCGGATATAGCTGCTGGGCGGCCTCGACGAACTCGTCGATGAAGGCGTGATAGTCGTCGCCACGCACACGTTCGCGGCGCAGCCCGAGATAAAGTGGGTCGGCCAGCAGATTCTGATTGTTGGTCCCAACGTCCAGCATGATCGGCAGGCAGACCTCCGGCGGCACGCCCGCGCAGGCCGTGTAGAGTGAGAGCTTTCCGATTGGAATGCCCATGCCGCCGACGCCGAGATCGCCCAACCCGAGAATCCGCTCGCCGTCAGTGGCGACGATGAAGCGCACATCCTGGTGCGGCCAGTGGTTGAGCACCTCCTTCACGCGCCCCTTGGCCGTGATCGGCAGGTAGACGCCGCGCGCGGCGCGGAAGATATGGTCGAACTTCTGGCACGCTTCTCCCACCGTCGGCGTATAAACGAGCGGCATGAAGCTTGCCGGATCCGACATCAGGACGGCGTAGAACAGGGTTTCGTTGCGCGCCTGCAGGTCGGATAGCAGAAGATATTTCTGAAGATCGACATCGAGGTTCGACAACTCGGCGTGGATGCGAGCGACCTGATGCTGCAGCGAGCTCGGGGTCGGCGGCAGAAGTCCCTCCAAGCCGTAGCGGCGACGCTCCTCTTCCGTGAAGGCGCTGCCTTTGTTGGTGCGCGGATTGCGGAGCAGAGCGTAGCCAGAAAGCGATAGATCGGGAGGCATGGTTAGTTGTCTCGCGGATTGTGGTCTGTAGCAGGTGCAACGCAGGGCTGGATCGCCGTCCGTCGGTTCGACGACTCACTGCTATAATGGGTCGCGCAGTCGGTGTATCCATCGGCTTGAGGAATGCGTCGATTGCAATTTCTATATATCATATGCGGCGGTCTCGGTTTGCGGGAAGCGCACCTATCGAAATTCATTCCAAAACAAAAAACGTCGACAGTTTCGATCTCGGTCTGTACGATTTCCAAAATAGACTTCCGGCGTGCGGTCACAGAATGACTCGTGGGCGCTTCGGGCGCCCGGCCTCGTCTTCACATTTCCAATGCCGCGCGCTGGGATTTTGATCCGCTCGAATCCTGTCTCGGAAAGGTCCCTCTGCGCCCACAATTGTGACGCAATGCAAGCGATTTTTGCATGAACATATCGCTCTGTTCAGTGGTGGAGGCGACATGTCAGGCCAAATCATCCAAATGCGATTGATCGCGCTTGCTGTCCCGCTTTTCATGTGCGGTGTGGTTATCGGAGTACCACCCACTCCTGCGCGCGCTGATGATTGTGCGGCGGCACCGCATTCTGTCGCGCCGAAGGGGAGCCACTGGTACTACCGCCTGGATCGCGAAAAACGGCGCAAGTGTTGGTATCTGGCGCCGCTGGGTCAGGCGTCGCAACATAGGACTGCGAAGGGTAGACCGGCAGCGAAAACGGTCGCACGCGCCAGTGCGGTCGAAAACCCCGCGACAGCATCGACCGGCGCTCCGACGTCGGCAAGCCCAGGCGATAGCGCTCCGCCATCAGGCTCGCTCCCTACGGACCCGGCGCCGGTGAGCAGTGCAATTCCATGGACGACCGGTCCGCTGGCAACCGCGGCATGGCAGACCACCGCTCAGGCGGCCGGAGTGGAGCCCGCCGCATCGAGCGTATGGCCCGATGCCACAGCGGGTGCACCGCTCAAGGCGCAAGAGCCTAATTTAGTTCTGAGCGAGGCCCGCGCGAACCCTGCCCCCCCTACAGTTCGGGCGCCTGACAATTCACAAAGCGTTCCTCGAGGCGACGCGACGACCACCCCAGCCCCCGTCGTCGAGGCCTCTCCCGCGGTGAGGTTCGTGGAAATATTACTCGTTGCCGCGCTTGGGCTGGCCGTGGCCGGCCTCCTGCATCGCGTCGTGCTGAAAATGGGCGCCACACGTGCGGCGAATCGCCAACGATCGCCCCAAGTCCGGTTGGAACGCCGGGCGATACCAGCGCGGGTGGCGCGACAATCGGTACCGGCATGGATCCCTCAGGGGGCCGAAGAGGTCATCGACGATTTGCCCCCTTCGCTTGTACCAACCGCAGGCGATTACCGCGTACCGACCGCAGGCGATTACCGCGCCCGTCGGCCGCTCCGGGGCGACGACGAGCGACAGAACGGCGCACGCGGCAAGGACAGCGGGTCTCGGATCAACGACGCGGTCAGCGGGCGTGAGACCAAATTGACGCAATTGATTCAGGACCTCGAGCAATTGCTGCAATCGAGGAAGGAAGCCTAACGGCACTGCGCGGAATGCCGCCAAGTCCATGCCGCCAAGTCCATGCCGCCAAGTCCGGCCGCTTCTGGCCGGCCATTTGATTCCGACCTTCGTCGGCAATGTCCCGGCCCCTAATTCTCCAATTGCCGGATCGCGTGGTTGGCGCGTCGAAGGCGGCCGCTCAATTCGCGCCCGAGATTGGCGAGCAGCTTGATCGCCGCCGCGGGGCATTCGGTAGACAATGCATCGAAGTCACGGTCGCTCAAGACGTGACAGACCAGCTCCTCATCGGCGACGACGGAGGCCGAGCGCGCGCCCTTGTCGAGAAGGGCGAGTTCGCCGAACACCGTCCCCGCCGTGAACGTCACCAGGCGGATATCGCGGCCGCCGTTCTTCAAACGGACGCTGGCAAGTCCGCGCGCGATGAAGAAAATCTCGTGCCCCGGCGCGCCCTGCTCGAAAACGGTCAGTCCCTTCGGATAGACCGTGCGGCGCAGGCGCGCCTTGATCGCGGCGATCTCGTCAGGCGCGAACCCATCAAGGATGCCGATCTCGTCGACGGCGATTTCCGGCAACGGCCCGGTCTCACGGAAGGCCTCGTACAAAAGTCCGTCTTCGGCGAACTCCATCGCGCGGTCGATGTCTCGGAACGCATGCTGCGGCTCCACGACGCCGGCGTCCGCGGCATCGCCCGCGGGCCAGGCACCGCAAATCAGGAGATTGATGCCGCGCGCCTGCAGGGCGTTGCGGATCTCGATCAGGATCTGCTTGCCGGTGCTGTCGATCTCGGTGACGCGCCGCAGGTCGACGATCACGGTGCGCGTTCCGCTTTGCGTTTCGCGTGCAATGTCCCGGCTCAGCCGCTCGGCGCTGCCGAAGAACAAAGCGCCCTGCAATTCGGCAACCAGGATCGTCCCGCCTGTGCTCTCAAGGAATTCCTCCTGCCGCGCCGGCCGCCTCTTGCGCGAATGAACGCTGTCGCAGCGGAACGAACGCCGGATCACGGAGCGGCTCATGCGCACGATGAACAGCACCGCCGCGAGCGCGATGCCGATGAACACCGCCAGCACGATGTTGACCGCGATGCAGAGCACGGCGACCAGCACTGTCACGCCGATGTCCAAGGCCACCGCGCCGCGCGCGGCTGGCGGCCCGGCGACGATCTGCTTGATCCCGCGTAGCGTCCAGGCGTCGATATGCTGGACTGCGATGACCATGATGACGGCGGAAAGAACGACGCGCGGCAGATGGCCGACCAGCGGAAACAAAGCCGTGAGCGTCGCCAGGATGATCGCGGCGTTGAACAGGACGGACAGCGGGGTGCGGCCGCCGAAGTTGCGGTTGGCGATGCTGGCGCCGATATTGATGCCGCTGGTGATGCCGCCGACGCCGCCGGTCACGGCGTTGGCGATGCCGAGGCGCACGAGCAGCGCGTTGCTGTCGGGTTGTTCGGCGCCCGGCTTGGCGGCGAGCTTGGCACAGAGCAAAAGATCGATCGCCGCCACGACGGCGAGGCCCAAGGCGCTGAGGACGACCGTCGGGGCCAGCCTCAAGAGATCGGTAGCGGTGAAGAGCCCGCCCAGGTCCGGCCAGGTCGCCGCGATGTCGTAGGGCGCCGCGGCGCTGCCGATGGCGGGGCCGAGAAAAGCCGACAGATTCATCGCAGCCAGTGCGTAGTAAAGCGCCGTGCCCAAGGCCAGTCCGAGGATCAGCGGCGGCACGCGCGGAAGAATGCGCTTCGCATTCCACATCGTCACGAAGACAATTACGGCGATCAGGACGCTCAGCGGCTTGGCCTGATCGACCTGCCGCAAAGCCTGCGCGAAAGGCGTGCTGCGGTCGAAGCCGAACACATTGCCGATCTGCACCAGGAACAGGAGGATCGCGGCCGCGTTCTGAAAGCCGGCCATGACCGGAAAGGGCGTGAACTTGATCAGCGTGCCGAGCCGGATCGCGCCGAACAAAGCCTGGAAAAGCCCCGCCAGGACGATGATCGCGAAAAAGATCGCCAGCGAAGCGTGGGGATTTCCTGCGCTGCTGGAATGGACGAGGCTGTAGAGCAGGAGCCCGAGGAAAAACGTGCTGGTGATACGGGGGGCATAGACCGTCGTCGTCCGGTCGCCGAAGATGACGACAACAACCCCGACGACGAACGCGGTGATCAGCCCTGCCCTTGCCCCGTCGGCGAAATACTGGTCGCCGATCGAGACGAAGGCAAACATCCCGAAGCCCATCGCCAGCGGCGCCGCGACGACGGCGGAGACGAAGCCCCCGATGAGATCGGGACGGATGATGGAAGAGAAACCCTTCATTGCCGGGACGGTACATAACGACCATCATCCCGGCAATGTCGCCGGCCCGCGCTATCCCAAGGGAAAGTCGAAGGTCACAGACCGAGTTCGGACAGCCCCGGATGATCCGCGGGGCGCGTGCCCAGCGGCCAGAAGTATTTGCGGTCTGCTTCCTTGATCGGCAGGTCGTTGATGCTGGCGATCCGGCGCCGCATCAGGCCGTCTTCGCCAAACTCCCAGTTCTCGTTGCCGTAGGAGCGAAACCAATTGCCGGCATCGTCGTGCCACTCGTAGGCAAAGCGCACGGCGATGCGCTCGCCGGTGAAAGCCCAGAGCTCTTTGATCAGCCGGTAGTCGAGCTCGCGGGCCCATTTGCGGCTCAGAAACGCAACGATCTCCGCACGGCCCTGGATGAAGTCAGCACGATTGCGCCAAACGCTGTCCACCGAATAGGCGAGCGAAACGCGCTCCGGATCGCGGCTATTCCAGGCATCCTCTGCGAGGCGAACCTTCTGAACGGCCGTCTCGCGATTGAACGGCGGGAATGGTGGCCTCGCGCCGGATGACGCCGCCGCGGTTTGCGGCTTTGCTTCACCTGTGCCGCTCACGCGGCCACCCGTAGTCCTTGCTTGGATTTACGGCTATCGCCACCGGCGTCTTCGGACGCGCGCTCCCAGTCCTGTTGGTCCGTGAAGCGAGCGGCGAGAAATTCGACAAAGGTCCGCACTTTGACCGGCAGCAAACGGCTGTGGGGATAGACGACATGGATCATGGTCGGCGACGGCTCGTAGTCACCCAACAATCGGACCAAGCGTCCGGCGGTTAAGTCGTCCGCAACAATGAACCGCGGCTCGAGGACGATCCCTTCGCCACGCAACGCCAGCATGCGAAGCGCCTCGCCGCTGTTGGCGCGGAAGCGGCCCTGCCCCACCGTCACCAGTTTTTCAGTGCCTTCGGGTCCGGCGAACGCCCACGCGCCGCGCGTCTTCGCGGGTGAATATTCGAAACAACTGTGATCGGCGAGATCAGCCGGCCGCTTGGGCTCACCGTAACGGGAGACGTAGGATGGCGCCGCGCATACGATCATCGAAGCCGCGCCAAGCCGGCGCGCGATCAAGCTTGAGTCCGGAAGCGGTCCAGTCTGGATCGCCAGATCGAATCCTTCGTCCAGAAGGTCGACCTCACGATCCTTCAAGACAAGGTCGATCGACACATCGGGATAGCTGGACAGATAATCGGCGACGGCACTTGCCACGATCGCATTTCCGAGCGCGACCGGAGCGGTGATCTTCACCAGCCCGCGGGGTGCCATATGTAAATCGGCGGCGAGATCGTCCGCCGCCTCGAGTTCGCGCAGAATGTGCAGGCAGCGCTCGTAATAGTGTTTGCCGACTTCGGTCGGACTTACCCGCCGCGTCGTCCGGTTGAGCAGGCGCGCGCCCAGCCGCTGTTCCAGCGTCTGGACGTGCTTGCTCACCATCGCGGGGGAGAGGCTGAAATAGCGGGCCGCGGACACGAAGCTCGCCCCCTCGACAACTTTGACGAAAACTTCCAGCCCGGTGAACCGATCCATTGCGGAGCCTTGCTTATTCGCCCCCCTTTTCTTTTGATACAGGGACGCTTTGTCCATCGGCTTGCTCAGAGTTGCCCCCGTTGCAGCGATATTGCCATATCCACCTGCGGCACGTTTGCCTTCAGAACGCCTGCTAAACGCACCGCGCCGCCGTCGCGGGAGCAACGGCGGCGCGCAACCTAACGAGCCCGGTCAGGCCGGTACGATGGGGGACTTCTTCTTGTGCAGGTTGTCCATCACGGTCTGCGGCAGCGGGAAATGCGCCTGGAGCAGTGGCGCCGGCGTCAGCGCCATCCACTGATTGAGCGAGAGGTCGGCGAAGTAACTGCTTCTGAACATTTCGAGGAAACGCAGCGGCGTATCGCCGGTGTTTTCGATGTAATGACCCATCCCGAACGGCACATAGCCGACATCGCCGCCACGGTAGTCGAACGTCCGCGCCGCGCCTTGCGCCGCGAATACGCCCATGCGGCCCTGCCCTTCGAGGTAATATTGCCACTCATCGACATTCGGATGCCAGTGCAGTTCGCGCATTCCGCCCGGCTCGACTTCGACCAAGGCCGCGGCGATGGTCTTGGATGCGGGGAATATGCTTGAATCCGCGATGCGCACGGTTCCGCCCTTGGTGCGGATCGGGTCCTGCGCCATCAGCCTGTGCTTGAAGGTCTGCGGCACGGGCTTGGCGCCCATGAGCTTGTCGGGACCGAGCGGTCCGGGCACCTGCGCCTTGAAGATGTAGCGCTGTTCCGGACTGGGCAAATGCGCGAAGTTAGTGCCGGGGACGCCGAAGTTCTTGCCCAAGACCTCCTCGGGAATATGCTTGAACCAGTCGCTAATGAGGAACGTGTCGTCTTCATCGAAGGAGCCATCGTCGAAGACCAGGAGAAATTCGCAACCGTCTGGTCCCAGGCCCTGAATTGAGTGTGGGATGCCACCGGGGAAATACCACAAGTCGCCAACGCCAACGTCGTCGACAAAATTGTTGCCGTCCTGGTCGATCGCGGTGATGCGCGCGGTGCCGTAGAGCATGTAGGCCCACTCCGCCTGCTTGTGCCAGTGCATCTCGCGGATGCTGCCGGCGTTCAGCCGCATGTCGACGCCCGCCATCGTCGTGGAAATGCCGAGCTCACGTTGAGTGACTTGCCGTGTCCAGCCGCCGTCGGTCTGCCGCGTGTGTGCATCCGCAAAAGAAAAACGGAGGTTCGGCAGCGTTCCACTGTCCGTCGGGGGCGGATTGAGCATGTCGGGGTTTTCCCGGTCGCGCGTGAGATCGCGTGGGCCAGGATCCATTCCGCCGATACCCGGTGAGCGGTTGGGCTGCGGCGTCTGCGCGTTCGTCTGCGCCATTGCAGATGTTGCCGTCAACAGGCCGCCGGCGGCGCCGACAGCCAGTATGTCGCGACGTGAAAATGGGTTCATGGTTTTGTTCCGTCTTGAGGGGGCCTTCTCGGCGCGCAATGGCCAGGGAGAAGGTGAGGCGTGTCCTGAAGTTCGGTGCGCGAAGGACGCCGACGAACACGCGACGGGCTTGGCGGCCACCTTGGCCACCATGTGCATACTCAGCCCATTGCCGATAAAGACGGAAACGCCAAACAGTCTATTGATTGGCCGTTACGAATGCACCACCGCCATGCACGCCAAGCGGGCAGCCCCACGAAACGACACGGAATTCTCGACAGGGGGCATCTCGTCTAAGGCGATGGTGCCAAACCCTGGCACCATATAGGCGAAACGGTATACACTGTAAGCGCTAGTGACGTCTGCACTGGCGCGCGTGTGCACGTGTGGCACTGCGCTCGGTCAGAAGCCAAGAGAGCGGCAGCGTAGCAATCTCTCGGGGATCGAGCATTTCAACGGAGGCCGCCGCGTGATCGACAAACCGCGCAATAACGTGGCGCGCTCGGACGAGCAGCTCGTCCTCGTCATCGACGACGACGTGGCGATGCGGCAAGCCGTGACAAATCTGCTTGAATCGATCGGCCTCCGTGTCGCGGCCTTCGGCACGGCTCGCGAACTGCTGGAAGGAACATTGCCGGCGGCGGCGAGCTGCATGATCCTGGATATTCGGCTGCCCGGCCTCAGCGGGCTCGACCTGCAAACCGAGCTCGCCAAAGCGAAAGTGAAAATTCCAATCATCTTCATGACCGGCCACGGCGATATTCCTATGACCGTGAAGGCCATGAAGTCGGGCGCCATCGATTTCCTCACAAAGCCCTTCCGCGATCAGGATCTCCTCGACGCCGTCGCGACGGCCCTGGAACGCGACCGGGGTCGCCGCAACGACGAAAAGATCGTCACGGAATTGCAGACGCTCGTCGACTCTTTGACGCCCCGGGAACGGCAAGTTATGACGCTCGTCACCGAAGGGATGATGAATAAGCAGATCGCCCACGAATTGGGCATCAGTGAAATCACCGTGAAAATTCACCGCGGCAGCCTGACGAAAAAAATGGGGGCCCATTCGCTGGCGGATTTGGTGCGCATGGCGGGCATTCTCGGGCTTCGCCGCACCAAGGTCCCTGAGCGCTAACACCTAAGTATGACTATTCCGGGTATTTTTTACAGCGCACAATCAATCACCAGCTTGAGGTGGATCATCTTCTCCTCGCACGGAGTGGCTTTAAGCGCTTCCTCACCGAGAGAACTACCGGTCCAGGCGCGTCGCGTGTGCGGCGGGCAAAAGACAGAGTCTCGGTGGGGACAATGACGAACAAGCGCCAACCTCAATCCGCCGGATGGTGGAATGACATCGTGCGAAAATCTCCAGTCATATCCATCGTCGATGACGCCGAATCGGTCCGGGTGGCGATGAAAAACCTCATCGAATCGCTTGGATTCACGGCCTACACATTTTCTTCCGCCGGGGAGTTCCTGGATTCACCTCAAGTCCAAGACTCCGCATGTCTGATTTCCGACGTTCAAATGCCGTTCATGAGCGGCCTCGAGCTGCAGAGTCACTTGAACGCGCAGGGGAACCCGACGCCGGTTATTTTCATCACCGCGTTTCCCGACGAGAACGCCCGGGACCGCGCGTTGAAGGCCGGAGCCGTTTGTTTCTTGAACAAGCCGTTCAGCGCGCAGACCCTGAGCAAGTATCTCGGTGAGGCGTTAAGCAAACGCGGCTTCTCCGAGCCGTAAATGCCGCATCGATCGCGGCCCTCGGCACAAGCGCCCTCCTAAAATTCCCCGTTCCCGACGCTCGGCGGCATCATGAATGCGCGTAGGCCCAGTAGAGATCGCGTGCCTGCCAATAGAGCGGACCAGGCTGCAAGGAGCGATCGTCGATGCGATTGACCGGCATCACCTTGGAGTAGTTGCCCGAGGAGAAGATCTCGTCGGCCTCGAGAAGGTCGCCGTAGCGCAGCGTCGTCTCGACGACACTCACCCCCGCATCGCGCAGGAGCTTGATCACGCGCTGGCGCGTGATGCCGTTGAGGAAGGTGCCGTTTGGCGCTGGCGTGAGCACCACGCCATCCTTGCCGATGAAAAGGTTGGCGGTGGCAAGCTCGGCAACGTTGCCCAGCATGTCGAGCACCACACAATTCCCGAAGCCGCGCCGCTGCGCCTCGATCAAAGCCCGCGCATTGTTCGGATAGAGACAGCCGGCCTTGGCATCGGTCGGCATGGTCTCGATGCTCGGCTTGCGAAAAGGCGACAGCGTGATGGAGAATCCATCCGGCGTACGCATCGGCGCCTCGTAGAGTGTGAGCGCCCATCTCGTTGACTCAGGATCCGGCGCGACCAGCAGGTTGCCGCTCTGCTCGGCCCAATAGAGCGGACGAATGTAGAGCGCGGTCCCTGGATCGAAACGCTTGATGCCGTCCTGCGTCAGCGCCTGCCACTCCTCGGCCGATACGGCAGGATGCAGGTGCATCGCCTCGGCCGAAGTATTCACACGGGCACAATGCAGATCGAGGTCGGGCGTCACGCCCTCGAACGTCCGCGCGCCGTCGAACACCGATGAGCCGAGCCACGCCGCGTGCGAGCGCACGCCCATGATCGGGATATTCCCTTCGTGCCAGTCGCCTTCGTAGAAGGTCCACGTCTTCGACCAGCCAGTTCCCGCGGCCATTCACACATCCTCCTGCATTTCCAACCCCGATATGGCCTCTTGAAAGGGCCTGCCCCCCGTTTACGGTGGGCGCCGGCAGCATATCGGCCTCGCCCGGAGGATTCCATGCCGTCCATCTTCGTCTTCGACGCCTACGGCACATTGTTCGATGTCCATTCCGCCATCGCGCGCCACCGCGCCGAGGCGGGTCCGGAAGCGGAGCGGATGTCCGATATCTGGCGCACCAAGCAGCTCGAATATAGCTGGACCCTGACGCTCGCCGGGCACTACACGGACTTCTGGACGCTCACCGAGCGCGCGCTCGATTACGCCCTGGCGCGCGTGGCGTCGGTCGACCGGGCGCTCAAGCCGAGACTCCTCGACGCCTATTTCAAGCTCGGCGCATTTCCCGACGCGCGCAACGCCTTGCGCGCGCTGAAGGCGAACGGACACAAGACCGGCATCCTCTCCAACGGCTCGCCGGATATGCTCAAGGGCGCGGTCGATGCAGCCGGAGTGGGCGACGATCTCGACGCGGTGCTGTCCGTTCATGCACTCAAGATGTTCAAGCCACGGCCTGAGGTCTACGGCCTGGTGACCCGGCATTTCAGCTGCGCACCCGCCGACGTGACCTTCGTGTCGTCCAACCGCTGGGACGTTATGGCCGGCGTCTCGGTCGGCTTCCGCGGCATCTGGGTCAATCGCGGCAAGTTGCCGGACGAATACGCCGATTTCGCGCCGTGGCAGGTGGTCGCCGATCTCGGCGCCTTGGCCACACTGACCTGAATCCTTGCGGCTTTTGCACAGCGGGGCTGGCGCGGCGTCGCGCCGCCGACTATATGGCGACGATCCATGGAACCCATCATCTCCGTCGTCGGCCTGTCCAAAAGCTATGCGTCCGGATTCCGGGCGCTCAAAGACGTCAACCTCGACATCCGGCGGGGCGAGATCTTCGCGCTGCTCGGACCGAACGGCGCCGGCAAGACGACGTTGATCGGCATCATCTGCGGCATCCTGCGTGCGACGAGCGGGGCCGTCACCGTCGATGGCCACGACATCGTCAAGAACTTTCGCGCCGCGCGCTCGCTGATCGGCTTGGTCCCGCAGGAACTGCACACCGACGCCTTCGAAACGGTTTGGGCGACCGTGAGCTTCAGCCGCGGCCTGTTCAACAAGCCGGCCAACCCGGCCTACGTCGAAAAGGTGCTCCGGGCCCTGTCCCTGTGGGACAAGAAAGACAACAAGATCATGACGCTGTCCGGCGGCATGAAGCGGCGCGTGCTGATCGCCAAGGCGCTCAGCCACGAGCCGCGCATCCTGTTCCTGGACGAGCCGACCGCAGGCGTCGATGTCGAGCTGCGCAAGGACATGTGGCAGGTGGTGCGCGATCTGCGCGCCTCCGGCGTGACCATCATCCTCACCACGCACTACATCGAAGAAGCCGAGGATATGGCCGACCGCATCGGCGTGATCGACAAAGGTGAAATCATCCTGGTCGAGAACAAGGCCGACCTCATGCACAAGCTCGGCAAGAAGCAGCTGATCCTGCATTTGCAGAAAGCGCTCGATGCGGTGCCGGCGGTGCTCGCCGCGCACCATCTCACGCTGGCGAATGAAGGCAGCGAACTGGTGTTCACCTACGATACCCAGGCCGAGCGCACCGGCGTTACGGCGCTGCTGAGCGATCTTGCCAATGCCGGGATTCGGTTCCGCGATTTGGAGACGAAACAGAGCTCGCTGGAAGACATCTTCGTCGGACTGGTGAGCAACAAGTCATGAATTTCCGCGCGATCCAGGCGATCTACACGTTCGAGATGGCGCGCACCGCGCGCACGATCTGGCAGAGCATCGTCTCGCCGGTGATTTCCACGTCGCTCTATTTCGTGGTGTTCGGCGCCGCCATCGGCTCGCGTATCACCCAGATCGACGGCATCAGCTACGGCGCCTTCATCGTGCCGGGCCTCATCATGCTCACGCTGCTGACGCAGAGCACGATGAACGCCTCCTTCGGCATCTATTTCCCGCGCTTCACCGGCACTATCTACGAGATCCTCTCTGCCCCGGTCTCGGCCATTGAGATTGTCGTCGGCTATGTCGGCGCGGCCGCGACCAAGTCGATCATCCTTGGCCTGATCATCTTGGCCACCTCCTGGCTGTTCGTGCCGCTGCGCATCGCCCATCCGTTCTGGATGGTCACCTTCCTGGTCCTGACCGCCGTCACCTTCAGCCTGCTCGGCTTCATCATCGGCATCTGGGCGGAGGGCTTCGAGCGGCTGCAAATCGTGCCGCTGCTGATCATCACGCCCTTGACCTTCCTCGGCGGGACGTTCTATTCGACCAGCGTTCTGCCGCCGGTGTGGCAGACCATTGCCCTATTCAATCCGGTTGTCTATCTGATCAGCGGCTTCCGCTGGAGCTTCTTCGAGATTTCCGACGTGGGTCACGGCATCAGCGTCGCCATGACGCTGTTGTTCCTCGCGATCTGTCTCGGCGTGGTCTGGTGGATGTTCCGAACCGGCTACAAGCTCAAGAAGTAGCAACCGGCCGCACTGCGGCAAAGGAATTACCGCCAATATAAGTGCCCCGATCTCACTGGAGACCAAATGAGTCGCTTCAATACCCCCGATCTGCAAAAACGCCAGGAAGCTGCCGCCGCCGCCAAGAAGGCGCTGCTGGACCGATTCCGTGCGGCGTCCGAAGACCCGGCGCGCGAGGAACGGGAAGCCGCCCGGCGCGTGATCGACGCGGCGCGCAAACAGCGCATGGCCGAGCGCGAGGCCGTGCGGCTGGCACGCGAGGCGGAACTGGCAGCTGAGGCCGCCCGCCAGGCGGAGATTGCCGAAAAGGCGCGGCGCGAGCAGGAGGAACTAGAGGCCTTGCTCGCGGCCGAGCGGGCCGAGGCAGAGGCCCGCCTGCTCGCCGAGCAGAAGGCCGCCCGCGACGCCCGCTACGCGGCGCGCAAGGCCGCCAAAAAGGAGCGCCGCCGCGGCTACTGAGGCTCGACGATCATCCGCTCATTCCCGCGCAAGCGGGAGAGCGACGATCGGCGAACTTTTCAATGAGCCTGGGTCCCCGCGTTCGCGGGGACGAGCGGGTCAGGACTGCGACAGCGCATCCAGGATGCGCGCCCAGGACCGGATGCCCTTGTGATAGCAGGTGAGGTCGAACTTCTCGTTCGGCGAATGTACGCGGTCGTCGTCGAGCGCGAATCCGACGAGAAGTGAGTCCATCCCGAGCACGTTTTTGAAGTCGGCGACGATCGGGATGGAGCCGCCGGCGCCGACAGTCACCGCCTTCTTGCCCCACTCCTCGGCCAAAGCCGTCCGCGCCTTGTTGAGCGCCGGACTGTCAAAGGAGAGTTGGAGCGGCGGCGCCAGCCCGAAATTGCCGAACTCGACCTGGCAATCTGCCGGCAGGCGCTCGCGCACGAAGGCGCGGAAGCCGTCGCGGATCTTCTGTGGATCCTGCATGCCGACGAGTCGGAACGACACTTTCGCCTTCGCCTCGCCGGGAATGACGGTCTTGGCGCCCTCGCCCGTGTAACCGCCAATGATGCCGTTGATCTCGGCGGTCGGGCGCGTGGTGATCTGCTCGATCAGCATGCGGTCTTTTTCGCCCGACGAGTCCTTCAAGCCGATGGGGCCGAGGAATTTCTCCGGCGTCAGGTCGAGCGCTTTCAGGTCGGCCGTGATGTCGGCGGGCAGGTCCTTCACGCCGTCGTAGAAGCCGGGAATGGTGACACGTCCATCGTCGTCCCACATGGCGCCGAGGATTTTCGCCAAGAGCCGCAGCGGATTTTGTGCCGCGCCGCCGAACACACCGGAATGCAGGTCGCGATCGGCGCAGGTGATCTTGACGTCCTCGTAGACGAGGCCGCGCAGCGACGTCGTCACCGCCGGGGTCTTCTGGTCCCACATGGCCGTGTCGCACACGAGCGCGAGGTCGAGCTTGAACTCGTCCGCATTGTCGCGCACGAAGCCGAACAGGTTCTTGGAGCCGCACTCCTCCTCGCCCTCGATCATCAGCGTGATCGGCAAAGGCAGCTTGCCGGTGACCGCCTTGAAGGCGCGGCAGGCCTCGATGAAGGTCATCGCCTGGCCTTTGTCGTCGCAGGCGCCTCGGGCGACGATGATCTTGCGGCCGTCCGGCAACGTCTCGATGCGCGGCTCGAACGGCGGCGTCTTCCACAAATTCAGCGGATCGACCGGCTGCACGTCGTAATGGCCGTAGAACAGGACCCGCGGTCCGTTCGCACTGTTCGATTTGCCGACCACGACGGGGTGCCCTTCGGTCGGGCGGACCGCCGCGTCGAATCCGATGGTGGCGAGATCGGCAGCCACGTGCTCGGCCGCAGCGCGGCATTGGGGGGCGAAAGCCGGATCGGTCGACACCGAAGCGATGCGCAGCAGCGCAAACAGCCGCTCCACGCTCTGGTCGATGTCCTGGTCGATGCGGCTTAGTACCGCGTCCAATGCGCTCATGACGAACTCCTTGAAAAGCCGACGGCTGCTATAACTAGCAATGCGGGCGCCGCCTGGAAAGCGCCGTTCCTGCAGGGCTTACCGCGCCAAGCACGCCTGCGTGACAAGGGGCAACAATAATTGATCGTAGCACGATCGCCTCCGAGCGCCTGGATAGAGGCGGATTTTGTAGATGTCATTATGCTGTAGGTAACCGAAATCCCGGAACAACCGGCATTCTCCCGGGAAGTTTGATCGTTACGGACGGCTGCACCTTGCAAATCGTGATTTTGCAATGCGAATACGAGCCGGCTTCGCCGCGCTGCGACGCGGACGGATGCGATCAATGGCAACATTGCTCATGACGATGACGAAGAGACACCTGACGACGGCCCGGAAAAATGGCAGCATATCACGCTTGTCAGCGGTAGACGCCGCGTTCAAGATGATGAAAACCTGCCGTCAGTGCGGGATCTGAGGGGATCGCGAGGGGACCATGGATGAGTTGATCGGGCGGCTCGTCGCCAATGTCGGCGTCGATCGTGACGCCGCGGAAAAATCTGTCGGCATTATTTTCGAGTTCCTGCTGAAGGAAGGTCCCGCCGACAAGGTGCAGGCCCTGCTCGATCGCCTGCCGGGCGCGCAAGAGTTCATGCAGGCGCAGGAAGGACTCGATTCCAGCGGCGGCGGCATGTTCGCCTTGGGCGGCCTGATGGGCGCCGGAACCAAGATGATGTCGGCCGGCCTGAGCATGGGCCAGGTGCAAGGTGTCACCCGCGAAGTCATTGCCTATGCCCGCGAGCAGGCTGGCGACGACGCCGTCGGCGAGGTTGTCGGCGCTATTCCCGGACTCAGCCAATTTCTCTGAAACGATTTTCGCTTCGTCACGCGGCGTAAGAAGCGGACGAGGAGGCACGCATGTCTTATCCCATTGGGGATATTGGGGGGATCGATGATAATATCGCCGACACTCTCAAATCCGCCGGCATCAGATCCACGCAACGGCTCCTCGAACGCGCCAGCACGGTGAAACAGCGCAAGCTGCTCTCCGAACAGACCGGGGTCGAGCCCAAGAAGCTGCTCGCGTGGGCGAATTTCGCCGACCGCATGCGCATCAAAGGCGTCAGCCGCGAATATGCCGAGCTCTTGGGCGCGGTCGGCGTCGATACGGTGAAGGAGCTCAAGTACCGCAACGCGACCAACCTCGCCAAGGCGATGGCCGACGCCAACAGAAAGCGTAAGCTGGTACGGCTGGTCCCGTCCGAGCGCGTCGTGGCGCGCTGGATTGAAAGCGCCAAGGGCCTGCCGCTGAAGATCAAATACTGATCCTGCTGCTCTGCCCGCCGCGCCGGCCTCAGGGCCCGCGCGTTCTTGACAGCCCCACCCCGGCCGCGCGAAGCCAAGACTATGGCCCTCGTCCAGACCAGCATAAAACCGCCGAGCCTCCCGCCGTCGCGGGGCGCGGACCCATTGTCCGTGCTGCTCAAGCTCGGCCGCCCGCTGGTCATGGGCATCCTCAACGTGACGCCGGACTCGTTCTCCGATGGCGGCCAGTTCTTCGATCCCGGCGTCGCTATCGCCCATGCCCGCGAGATGGCCGAACAGTGCGCCGACATCCTGGATATCGGCGCCGAGTCCACGCGGCCGTATGGCGGCGCCAAGCCGGTGACGGCCGAGGACGAGATGGCGCGGCTCGCGCCGGTGTTGCCGGCCATCGTGGCGCTCGGGCTGCCGGTGTCGATCGACACCATCAAGGCCAGAGTCGCCGCCTGGGCGCTCGATCAGGGCGCGGTCATCGCCAATGACGTCTGGGGCCTGCAGCGCGATCCCGACATGGCGCCGCTCGTCGCCGCGCGCGGCGCGCCGGTGATCGTGATGCACAATCGCGACGAGGCCGATCCCAATATTGATATTGTCGCCGACGTGAACGCCTTCTTCGCGCGCTCGCTCGAGATCGCGGAACGCGCCGGCATCGCGCGCGACAAGATCGTGCTCGATCCCGGCATCGGCTTCGGCAAGACGCCGGAGCAGAGCATCATCTGCCTGGCGCGCCTGGAAGAGTTCAAGCACTTCGGCCTGCCGCTGCTGGTCGGCGCCTCGCGCAAGCGCTTCATCAATACCATCGTCCCCTCACCGCCGAGCAACCGGATCGGCGGCTCGCTCGCCAGCCACCTCATTTCGGTCGAGAAAGGCGCGGCCATCGTGCGTGTGCATGACGTGAAGGAAACCGTGCAGGCGCTGCGCGTCGCCGCGGCCATCGAGGCCGCGCGATGAGCGACCGCATCTTCATCACCGGGCTGGCGCTGCACGCATATCACGGCGTGATGGCGCACGAGGCTAAAGTCGGCCAGAGCTTCACCATCGATATGGAGCTCGACATCGACCTCTCCGCCGCCGCGCGCTCGGACAAGGTCGTCGACACCGTCTCCTATGACAAGGTCGTCGAATGCGCCTGCGAGGCCTTCAGCAATCAGCGCTTTCGGCTGATCGAGGCCGCCGCCGGAAGCATCGCAGACGCTGTGTTGGCCACATTCGCGCGCGTCAGCGCCATCAAGGTGACGATCCACAAACCGCACGCGCCGATCGCCGCGACGTTCAGTGACGTCGGCGTCACGCTGTTGCGCACGCGGCCAACGTCCAAGCCATGACCGAGGCCTGGCTCGCGCTCGGCGGCAATATCGGCGACAGCCGCGCCATCCTCGACCGCGCCATCGCCCTGCTCTGCGATGGCACGGAGGTCAAGCTGATCGCGCGCTCCTCCGACTATCGGACGCCGCCCTGGGGCTTCAAATATCAGCCGCCGTTCATCAATCTCTGCATCGCAGTCGAAACGGCGTTGGCGCCGCGCGACCTGCTTGCGCGCGCGCAGGATGTCGAGCGCCAGCTCGGGCGCGACCGCGCGCATGAGAAGAAGAACGGTCCGCGCACGGCCGACATCGACATCATCGCATACGACGATCTGGCGCTCGACGAACCCAATCTGACGCTGCCGCATCCGCGCTTTTTCGAACGTGCCTTCGTGCTGGTGCCGCTTGCCGAGATCGCAGCGGACCGACGCATCAACGGCGTCCTCATCGCGGATGCATTGGCAAAGATCGATCAAACCGGCGTCGAGAAATTGCCACCGCGCTGACAAATCCGCGTCGCATCGGAACACGCTGCGGCAGAACAACTCGTTCAAATCGCAGAAACGAATTCGCTGCTCCGGCGTTTGCCGCCTAGGGGCCGTGACGCGATGCGTCACATCAGGGATACACGACAACAGATGTGGAGATGACGATGAAAAAGCTTCTGCTCGCAACAGTCGCCTCGATGGCCCTTACGGTTCCGGCTCTGGCGCAGAACGCGCCGGGTCAAGATCAATCGCAACAGCCAAGCCAGATGCAGCAGCAACCCGCACAGCCGCAGGGTATGCAGGGGCCATCAAGCGGGCAGCAGGCGGCAATTTCGCCGTCACGGCTGAACCGCACGGACGTGCGGCACATACAGCAGGCGCTCGACACCAAGGGCTTCACGACGCGCAGCACTGACGGCCGTTGGGGCCCCGAAACCGAAGCCGCATTGCGCAAGTTCCAGCAGCAGCAAAATATCGAGGGCAATGGTCAGCTCAATCATGAGACGCTGGCCGCGCTCGGCGTGAACCTTTCGGCGCGCGGCACCCGCAGCACGACTGGCGCGGGCACGAACGAACAAGGTTCGGGCAACATGAACGCGCAACCTCGGGACAACACCATGAATGCGCAGCCGCCAGCTTCGGGCAGCAATCCCGGCGGCATGGGCCGAGGACAGTAATCAGCACAGTAGCTTTTGCGCGAGCGCGCCCGCCGCGGTGGCGGGCGCGTTGCCACGGTCAGCAGGCCGCGGCGCTGCCATCTTCTTAAGCAGGCCCCAGCCGCATTTTGAGCTTGCCTCGCAAACAGACACGTTGGCGGGGGTGCGGAACCGTGGCAATTTGTTGCCATGCCAGAGAGCCTCACCCTCGCCGCTGAATTCCCGCCGACCACGGACGTCGAATGGCGCAAGCTCGTCGACGCGGCACTGAAAGGCGCCTCGTTCGAGAAGCGTCTGGTCAGCCAGACCTATGACGGTCTCCGCGTCGAGCCGCTCTATCCGCGCGCCGCGGGAGCCGAACCCGTCACCGGCCGCGCCCCAGGAGCGCCCTGGGCGCTGATGCAACGCGTCGATCATCCCGATCCGGCCCAGGCCAACGCGCAGGCATTGCTCGATCTGGAAGGCGGGGCGACCGGTCTGACTTTGGTCATGGCCGGCTCGATCAATGCGAACGGCTATGGCGTTGACGGATCTGCAGACGCTATCGCGCGTGTGCTCGAGGGCATTCAACTCGATGCCGGCATCACAATCGATTTCAATTTGAGCCCGGCAACACGCGGCGCAGTCGACGAAGTGGTGGCGCTCGTCGCCAAGCGCAAATTGTCACCCGCCGCGGTCGACCTGCGGCCAAGCCTTAATCCGATCGGGGGGCTTGCGGCCTTCGGCGCGAGTCCGAAGCCGTGGAGCGAAATGTCGAAGGGCTTCGCCGCGTCGGTCGCCGCGCTTGCCGATCAAGGCTTTCGTGGGCCGTTCGTCGTCGCCGACGGCCGCATCATCCACAATGCGGGCGGCTCGGAGGCGCAGGAGCTGGCTTTTGCGATTTCGACTGCGGTCGATTGCCTGCGCGCGCTGGAGGCCGGCGGCGTGCCGCTCGATACAGCGCGCACCATGATCTATTTCCGCCTCGCCGCCGACGCCGATGAATTCCTGACCATCGCCAAATTTCGCGCCATCCGCAAATTGTGGGCGCGCGTTGAAGAAGCCTGCGGTCTTGCGCCAAAGCGCACCACCGTCGCCGCGGAAACCGCGTGGCGGATGCTGACGAAACGCGACCCATACGTGAACATGCTGCGCACCACGATCGCCGTGACCGCCGCCGGGCTTGGCGGCGCCGACAATATCGTGGCGCTACCGCATACACTGGCGATCGGATTGCCCGATGCGTTTGCCCGGCGCGTCGTGCGCAATACGCAGCTCATTCTGCTCGAAGAATCCAACCTCTTCCGCGTCGCCGATCCCGCCGCCGGCTCCGGCGCCATCGAAGACCTCACCGAGAAAATGTGCCGCGCTGCCTGGGCGCTGTTCCAGACCTGGGACGCCGCTGGCGGCGCCTGGGCATCCCTCGAACAAGGTGCGATCCAGCGGGAGGTCACCGCCGTGCGGGCGGCGCGTGAAAAGGCCATCGCACGCCGCAAGAACGCGCTCACCGGAACCACAGACTATCCGAACCTGGCGGAAACGCCGGCGACGGTGCTCGATGTCGCGCCGGTGAGCCTGCCCAAGAAGCCAGCGAGCGTCATCGAGCCGCTGCCTTCGATCCGTCTGGCCGAGTCGTTCGAGGCGCTGCGCGACGCCTCCGACGCCGTGCTCGCCAAGACCGGCGCGCGGCCGAAAGTGTTCCTCGCCAATCTCGGCAACCTCGCCGACTTCACCGCACGCGCCACCTTCGCCAAGAATTTCTACGAGGCAGGCGGCATCGAAGCGGTCGGCAATGATGGTTTCTCTCTTTCTTCACCTCTCCCCTCCGGGGAGAGGTCGATCCGCCGAAGCGTCAGCGTAGGCGGATCGGGTGAGGGAGAACAGTCCTCACCGATGCGCCCTAACCCCTCACCCGCTCCGTCGCCTTCGGCTCCGGAGCGACCTCTCCCTATGGGAGAGGTGAAGAGCGACATTGCGGCGATGCTCGCCGCCTTCAAGGCCTCCGGCGCACGGCTCGCCTGCCTGTGCTCCTCCGACAAAGTCTATGAGGCCGAGGCGGCCGAAGCCGCGCAGGCGCTGACGGCGGCCGGCGCCACCGTCCATCTCGCCGGCCGCCCCGGCGACGACGAGGCCGCCTGGCGCGATGCAGGCGTGACAACCTTCGTATTTGTGGGCTGCGACGTGCTTTCGACCTTGCGGGCTGCGCATGATAGTCTCGCGTAGCGAGGAACGCCGATGAGCCTGATACCGAACTTCGCCTCCGTGGATTTTGCGGACGTGCCGGTCGCGGCCAACGATAGCGCCGCCGCACCGTGGATGACGCCGGAAGCCATTCCGGTGAAGGCTGTCTACGGCGAAAGCGATGTGGCCGGCCTCGACTTCCTCGACACGTTTCCCGGCAACGCTCCGTTCCTGCGCGGCCCCTACCCCGCGATGTATGCCGCGCAGCCCTGGACCATCCGCCAATATGCCGGCTTCTCCACGGCGGAGGATTCCAACGCCTTCTACCGGCGCAACCTCGCCGCCGGACAAAAGGGCCTCTCCATCGCCTTCGACCTCGCCACGCATCGCGGCTATGACAGCGACCATCCGCGCGTGTCGGGCGATGTCGGCATGGCCGGCGTCGCGATCGATTCGATCTACGACATGCGCACGCTGTTCTCCGGCATCCCGCTAGACCAGATGAGCGTGTCGATGACCATGAACGGCGCGGTGCTGCCGGTGCTCGCGCTCTACATCGTCGCCGCCGAGGAACAGGGCGTGCCGCACGCCAAGCTGTCAGGCACGATCCAGAACGACATCCTCAAAGAATTCATGGTGCGCAACACCTACATCTATCCGCCCGAGCCATCGTTGCGCATCATCTCGGACATCTTCGCTTATACGTCGGCCGAGATGCCGAAGTTCAATTCGATCTCCGTGTCCGGCTATCACATGCAGGAGGCCGGCGCGACGCAGGATCTCGAGCTCGCCTATACGCTGGCCGACGGCGTCGAATATGTGCGCGCGGGCATCAAGGCGGGCTTGACCGTCGATCAGTTCGCGCCGCGCGTGTCGTTCTTCTGGGCGATCGGCATGAACTACTTCATGGAGATCGCCAAGCTGCGCGCCGCGCGCATGATCTGGGCGAAGCTGATGAAGCCGTTCGAGCCGAAGGATGCGCGCTCGCTGTCGCTGCGCACCCACTCGCAGACCTCGGGCTGGTCGCTCACCGCGCAGGACGTGTTCAACAACGTGGTGCGCACCGCGATCGAGGCGATGGCGGCGACGCAGGGCCACACCCAGTCGCTGCATACCAATGCGCTCGACGAGGCGCTGGCGCTGCCGTCGGATTTTTCGGCGCGCATCGCGCGCAACACCCAGCTGTTCCTGCAGCAGGAGAGCGGCACCACGCGCATCGCCGATCCGTGGGGCGGCTCGTTTTACGTCGAGCGGCTCACCGCAGAGCTGGCGAAGAAGGCCTGGGGCCACATCCAGGAGGTCGAGGCGCTGGGCGGCATGGCCAAGGCGATCGAAGCCGGCCTGCCAAAATTGCGCATCGAGGAGGCCTCGGCGAAAACGCAGGCACGGATCGATTCCGGCGCGCAGTGGGTTGTCGGCGTCAACAAGTTCAAGCCCGAGAGTGAAGCTGCGATCGACGTGCTGAAGGTCGAGAACTCGACGGTGCGCCGCCTGCAGATCGACAAGCTGACGCGCCTGAAGTCCGAGCGCGATCAG
>DATARB010000180.1:0-4664 GCA_036264375.1 Pseudolabrys sp. | reverse complement strand
CAGCGCCAAGAGCTTCCAGGAGCTCAAGGCAATCGGCCGGGCCTTCGGCATGCCGACCACAGTGCTCGTCGATCCGCACGGCTGCGAGATCGGCACCATCGCCGGCCCCGCCGAATGGGCAAGCGGCGACGCGGTGAAGCTGATCCAGGCCGCGCTGGGGAAGAGTTGAATTCGCAAATCCGCGGCGATTGATCCGTCATCCTGAGGTGCGAGCGCAGCGAGCCTCGAAGGATGACGGTCTACGCTGGATCTTCGTCAGGTTCCGATTAAACGCTGATATCGAGATTCTGCCCGACACCCGCGGCGACGTTGGCGAGGTTCGTCACGTTCTGCTGCGCGGAATCGATCAGCTTCGCGACCGATGCTCCAGAGTCGGCGTTCATGCGCAGCATCTTGGCCGACATGGCCATCTGCACACTGCTCATTTGAGCGCCGACCAGAGCGGCCGCGAGGGATGCTGGGTCCATGTCTGCTCGTTCTAGCGGGTGGCTTTTTAACAAACGGCAAATGCGGCGAACGCCGTGACAATTCCGCCAAGCGCGCGCGTTCGCGCGCTACGCCGTCGTGTTGACCCCCTGACGTCGAATAGCCGAATCCTAACTTCATCATCGCTTTATCGTCCCCACCGCCACGGTAAGAGCGGCTTGATTAAGCGAATCTGGCCCTCGCCTTTTCGGAGCGAAGCATCTTGACGCGGGCCACCAGAGGCCTATACTTAACCACATGGTTTACTATTCGACCGAGACGCTTGATCGTACCTTTGCGGCGCTGGCCGATCCGACACGGCGGGCCTTGCTGGCACAATTGAGCGAGCGGGAAAGCCTGTCGGTCAGCGAACTCGCGCGGCCGTTCGACATGTCGCTGCCGGCCGTGATGAAGCACCTCGACGTGCTGTCGGACGCCGGACTCGTCACACGCGAAAAAAGCGGGCGCACCGTCTCCTGCCGGCTGCGCGCCGCACCGATGCAGGAAGCAACCGACTGGCTCAATCGCTACCAGCGCTTCTGGACCGAGCGGCTCGACCGCCTTGCCGCATTTTTGGAGGAAGACTCATGGCCACCACCCTCGCCACCAAGCCCAGCCTCACCATCAAACGCCGCTTCAACGTCCCGCCCGCGAAAGTCTTCGCAGCGTGGGCCGACCCGGAAAAGTTGAAGCACTGGATGGGGCCCGGGGACATCGCGACCGTCTTCGCTGAGGCGGACGTGCGTGCCGGCGGCCGTTATCACGTCATCATGCGCAAGCCAGGCGCAGACGAGGATCACGACGTCAGCGGCGTCTACCGTGAAGTAATCCCGGACGAGAAGCTGGTGTTCACCTGGGCGTGGAAATCCACGCCCGAGCGGGAGTCGCTGGTGACGGTGACGTTCAAGCCCGACGGCGAAGGCACACTGATGACTCTCCTGCACGAACAGTTCTTCGATGAAGATGCGCGCGATCGCCATCAGGGCGGCTGGAACGGCGCAATCGACAAGCTCGAAAAATATCTCGCCTGAACATCACAGGAGGTATCGATGCCGCATTCTTGGACGCACGGCTCTTTCTATTGGAACGAGCTGATGACACGCGACGCCGAGAAGGCCAAAGCCTTCTACGGAAAAACGCTCGGCTGGACGTTCGATCCCATGCCGATGCCGGACGGCACTTATTGGGTGGCGAAGATGGACGACGGTTATGTCGGCGGGATTTTCCCGCTGACGGCGCCGCAGTTCGACGGCGTGCCGGAGGGCTGGATGTCCTACATCGCCGTCGACGACGTCGATGCGCGCACGAAGAAGGCGGAGGCCGCCGGCGCCACGCTGATGCGGCCGATCTTCGACGTGCCCGGTGTCGGCCGCATCGCCATCCTGCGCGAGCCGGGCGGCGCCGGCATCGGCTGGATGACACCGGCCAAAATGTGATCCCTCATCGCAACACGGAGTATGCGTCATGGCACACGCCGTCGTTTCACAGAGCGAATGGCTGGCCGCGCGGCGAGCACTGCTGGCGAAGGAAAAGGAAGTCACCAGGCAGCGCGACGAATTGAGCCGGCAACGGCGCGCTCTGCCCTGGGTGAAAGTCGACACGAACTATGTGTTCGAAGGACCGCGCGGGCGCATGCCCCTCTTGGATCTGTTCAACGGATGCAGCCAGCTCATTATCTATCACTTCATGCTCGGCCCCGGCTGGCCGGAAGGCTGCCCGAGCTGCTCGTTCCTCGCCGATCATTTCGACGGCGCGCTGCCTCACCTCGCCCAGCGCGACGTGAGCTTCGCTGCGGTGTCGCGCGCGACGATGGCCGAGATCGCCGCCTTCAAGAAGCGCATGGGCTGGAGCTTCCCGTGGGTCTCATCCAACGGCAACAGCTTCAACCGCGACTTCCATGTGTCGTTCACGCCTGAGCAGAAGGCCGGCGGCAAGGTCTATTACAATTACGCGCTGACGGAATTTCCGAGCGAGGAAGCGCCCGGCCTGAGCGTGTTCGCCAAGAATGAGGCGGGGGAGATCTTCCACACCTACTCGTCTTATGCACGCGGGCTCGACATCCTGGTTGGCGCCTACAACTTCCTCGACCTCGCACCGAAGGGCCGCGACGAGGATGCGTTGCCATGGACCATGGCCTGGGTGCGGCATCACGACCGTTATGGGAGCGCGCCGGCAAAGGCCTCGTGCTGCGGGTGAGCGGCTCGCGTTGATCGCCGGGCAAGTCAAGCGAACGAAAACCTGGGAGGATGACGATGATTTCGGTGAGTGCATTTCGCTGGGTGCCGCCCTTCGCGCGCGGACTGGTCCGTGACTTGCGGGTGCGGTGGGCGCTGGAAGAGGCTGGTCTGCCGTATGAAGCCAGGCTGATCGGACGCGAAGATCAAGCGTCCAAAGAATACCGGGCCATGCAGCCGTTCGGGCAAGTTCCTGCCTTCGAAGACGACGGCATGGTGCTGTTCGAGTCCGGCGCCATCGTGCTGCATATTGCGGAAAAGTCGGACGCCTTGATGCCGGCCGATGCCAAAGCCCGCATGCGCATGACCGCCTGGATGTTCGCAGCGCTCAATTCGATCGAGCCGCACATCCAGAATCTGACGGCGATCGATTTGTTTCACGCCGATGCGGACTGGGCGAAGCAGCGCCGGCCGGGGGCGTTGGAGCTCGCTCAGTCGCGGTTGAAGTCGCTTTCCGACTGGCTCGACGGGCGCGATTATCTGGAAGACCGCTTCACCGCCGCCGATCTCTTGATGACGACGGTCTTACGCATTCCGCGCCACTGTGACCTGATCGCGCAGTTTCCAGTGCTCGATGATTATCGCCAGCGCTGCGAAGCGCGGCCGGCGTTCCAGAAGGCACTGGCCGCTCAGATGACGGATTTTGTCGAGAACCCTGTAGCGGCCTAGTTACGCGGGCTTCCAGAAAAAACACACTGTCATCACCGGGCCGCGCAAAGCGCGAGTCCCGGTGATCCCGATTAGCTTGGCAACGCCCTCCTCAACGAGATGGCCGGGACAAGCCCGGCCATGACAACGCATCTTGACCAACTATCTTGTCGGGATCGGCTTCTCGCCGCGGTAGTCGTAGAAGCCGCGCTGCGTCTTGCGGCCGAGCCAGCCGGCCTCGACGTATTTCACCAGCAGCGGGCACGGCCGGTATTTGGAATCGGCCAGGCCCTCGTGCAGCACCTGCATCACCGACAGGCATGTATCGAGGCCGATGAAGTCGGCGAGTTCGAGCGGACCCATCGGATGATGCGCGCCGAGGCGCATCGCGGTGTCGATCGCCTCGACGTTGCCGACGCCTTCATAAAGCGTGTAGATCGCCTCGTTGATCATCGGCAGCAGGATGCGGTTGACGATGAAGGCCGGGAAATCCTCCGACACCGCGATGGTCTTGCCGAGCTTTGAGACAAAGGCCTTGCTCGCCTCGAAGGTGGCATCGTCGGTGGCGATGCCGCGGATCACCTCGACCAGCTCCATGCGCGGCACCGGATTCATGAAGTGAATGCCGATGAAGTGCTCGGGCCGGTCGGTCGATGACGCGAGCCGCGTGATCGAGATCGACGAGGTGTTGGTCGCGACGATGGCGTCGGATTTCAACGACGCGCACAGATCGGCGAAGATCTTGCGCTTGACCTCTTCCTTTTCGGTCGCGGTCTCGATCACCAGATCGCAGGTCGCGAGGTCGTCATACTTCTCCGCCGGCTTGATGCGGGAAAGCGCGCTCTTGCGCGCGTCCTCGGTGATGGCCTCCTTGGAGACCTGGCGCGCCATGTTGCCGTTGATGGTCGCCATGCCGGCCTTGATGCGATCGGGGCTGACGTCGTTGAGCATCACCGAAAAGCCCGCCAGCGCGCAGACATGGGCGATACCGCTGCCCATCTGCCCGGCGCCGATCACTCCGACGTTCTGAATAGTCACCGCCATATTCTTGATCCGATCGATTGCGAAGTCCCGGCGGTCGCCTTCGATTTCGGCTTCAGGCCCGGCCGTCATGATTTATTTGTACGACGAACCGCCGGAGGACACCACCGGCGGCACAGCATATTCCCAGCACGGTCAGCGCTTGACCTTATCGAGTTCCGCCGCAAGCTCCGGCAGCGCCTGATAAAGGTCGGCAACCAAACCGTAATCGGCAACCTGGAAGATCGGCGCCTCTTCGTCTTTGTTGATCGCGACGATCACCTTCGAATCCTTCAT
>DATARB010000132.1:0-1552 GCA_036264375.1 Pseudolabrys sp. | reverse complement strand
CGCTCGCCATGCGCAAAGGCGATCGTGAGTTTGCCCTCGGCGACCTGCGGCAGCAGCCCGGATTGTAATGCCGTGTTGCCGGCGAGCCGCAATGCCGTGCCGGACAGCACGATTGTCGACAGATAAGGTTCCAGTGCAAGCACCCGGCCAAGAGCCTGCATGACCAGCATCGTCTCGATGCCGCCGCCGCCGAACCCGCCATGTTCCTCGGCAAAGGGCAGGCCGAGTAGGCCGAGTTCGGCATATTGCGACCACAACCCGCGGCTCCACCCCTCCGGCTCCGCGAGATAGCCTTTGCGCTTTTCGAAGGTATAGTTGTCGGCGAGCAGCCGGTCGACGCTGTCGCCTAACAGGCGCTGCTCTTCGGTCAGATCAAAGTCCATTAAACCAGTCCCCGGCTCGACGCGGCGGCCTCATTGCACCTTATGGATCCCGAATATCGAAGCGCCTGATCAGCCCGTTCTCGACTTGGAAAACATGGCCTACCATCTTTTCGGACAAGAGCTTGCCCTGAAGATCGCGTACGGTCTGCTGGACGTCGACGACAATGTCGCCATCGGCGCCCCCCGCGAAGCGGACGGGCACGACATGCGGGTCGATCAGCGCCCATTGGCGCGTCCAATAATTGCGCACGCCATCGTGCCCAAAGACATGCCCGCCCTCCATCCCGTTCGCCCAGACAACATCGGAATGCAATGCGGCGATAACTTCTGCCATGTCGCGCTTATTGAAACGCTCGTAAAGGCGTTTCACGAGTTCGAAGTCTTCGATCATCGAGCGATACCCGCACGCGCGCTCACAGCCCCAGCACGCCCTTGCTGACGATGTTTTTCATGATCTCGTTGGTGCCGCCATAGATCGAAGCCGCGCGCAGGAAGAGATAACTGCGGGTCGCCTCGGTCGCCCAGACCGGCCCCAGCTCCGGCTCGTTGCTGAGCGCTTCGAGCTCGTCCGCCCAATCCGGCATCGCGAGTGGCCCGGCAACATCCATCGCCAGCTCAGTCGTCGCCTGCAAGAGTTCGGTCCCTTTCAGCTTCAGTACCGCCGTGAGCGGGTCCTGGCGGCGCTCGCCCGGCTTTTGCGCCGATAGCACGCGTAACTGCGTGATCTCGAGCGATTTCAATTCGGTTTCGAGCGCGGCGATGCGGCGGCGGAACTCGGTGTCCTCGATCAGCTGCTTGCCGTGCGCGCGCATCTCCTTCGCTTTCTGCTTGGCGAAATTGACCCGCTCTTTCGATTTGCCGAGGCGCGCGATGCCGGTGCGCTCGTTGCCGAGCAGGAATTTGGCGACGTCCCAGCCCTTGTTCTCCTCGTAGACGCGCATCTCGACGGGCACCTTGACGTCGTCGAAGAAGACTTCGTTGAGGTGGTGTTCCCCGTCGATCGAAATGATCGGGCGCACGGTGATGCCGGGTGTCTTCATGTCGATCAGCAGGAACGAGATCCCCTCCTGTCTTTTCGCCGCCTGTGGGTTCGTGCGCACGAGGCAGAAGCACCAATCCGCCATGTGCGCGGTCGAGGTCCAGATCTTCTGGCCGTTGACGATGTAGTG
>DATARB010000126.1:0-3977 GCA_036264375.1 Pseudolabrys sp. | reverse complement strand
CCGGCAAACGCGGCGTCGCCGTGCATCAGCAGCGGCATCACCATCGTGCGCTCGTCGGGCGTCGCGTTGTGCTGATCCTGCTTGGCGCGGACCTTGCCGAGCGTCACCGGATCGACGATTTCCAGATGCGACGGATTGGCGGTGAGCGACAGGTGCACCTTGTTGTTGTCGAACTCGCGGTCCGACGAGGCACCGAGATGGTACTTCACGTCGCCGGAGCCTTCGATCTCGTCCGGCGTCGCCGAGCCGCCCTTGAATTCGTGGAACAGCGCGCGGTGCGGCTTGCCCATCACCTGGGTGAGCACGTTGAGGCGGCCGCGATGCGGCATGCCGATGCAGATTTCGCGCACGCCGAGATTGCCGCCGCGCTTGATGATCTGCTCGAGCGCCGGGATCAGCGACTCGCCGCCGTCAAGGCCGAAGCGCTTGGTGCCGGTGTACTTGACGTCGAGAAATTTCTCGAAGCCCTCGGCCTCGACCAGCTTGTTGAGGATCGCGCGCTTGCCTTCGCGGGTGAAGGTGATCTCCTTGTCGCGGCCCTCGATGCGCTCCTGGATCCAGGCCTTCCGCACCGGATCGGAGATGTGCATGAACTCGACGCCGAGCGTCTGGCAGTAGGTGCGGCGCAGGATGGCGACGATCTCGCGCATGGTCGCGAATTCGAGGCCGAGCACGTTGTCGAGGAACACCTTGCGGTCGAGATCGGCTTCCTTGAAGCCGTAGCTGGCCGGATCGAGTTCCGACTCGTCCTTCGTCGGCTCCATGCCGAGCGGATCGAGCTTTGCATAGTAGTGGCCGCGGATGCGGTAGGCGCGGATCAGCATCAGCGCGTGCAGCGAATCGCGCGTCGCCTGCATCACGTCGGCGGAGGCGAGTTCGACGCCTTTGGTCTTCGCAGTCGTGGAAATCTTCCCGCTGATTCGCTTCTCGGTCTCAGCCCACTGCCCGTCGAGCGCGGCGACCAGATCGCCATCGGGGCGGACCGGCCAGTTCGGCTTCTTCCAGGAGGCGCCCTTGGCGCTTTTGACGACGTCGGCAGAGTCGTCTTTCAGGCTCTGAAAGAACTCTCGCCATTCGGCGTCGACCGCGGCCGGGTCGGCTTCGTACTTGGCGTAGAGATCCTCGATGTAAGCGGCGTTGCCGCCATAGAGGAAGGATGTGTGGGCGAAAACGGCGTTGGCGTCCTGACGGGACATGGCAACCTACCTTGGCGCGGTGGGAAAACGCGCAGATCACGTCGGCGTGGCCCCGGAAGGGCCGGAAAACCGGCAGCGCGTGTTCTTTACCCTATTTATGACGACTATAAGTCTACAAAAGACTTAAGGACTGAATCGAGATTTCACCGCTTCGAGCCCGATTCCGACGCGGCTTGATACTCCAATTCTTCGGAAATGCATTGCCGCAATTTTGGACGGGCAGCCATCGCAGCTTGTCGGGGCCGCTGGCATTCGAAGCGCCAAGATCCGATGCAAGACTTTAATGGCGCGCCAGCCGCACAAGCAAAGGTTTTAGGGGAATAGCGGACCCTGTATAGTTGAGGGACCCGCCCCGCCTTTTGCTTGGCTGCAATGACCCCGCCGACATCGTCGCGACGAAGCCAAACAATCGCAAATTGGAGCTTAGTGGGCGCGGCGGCTCTCGCCTTCTGCGTTCTCATTTCGCTGTCACCAGCTCATCCGATCTACGATGAGCCGTGGTTCCTCGACACGATCGTGCTGTTCAAACAACGCGGTTTCACGGTCGACTTTTTCCGGGAGTTTCCAGGTGCTCCGGGACCGACCTTCACGATCGTCTACGCGCTCATAGACCGCGTGCTTGGACTGGCCTTCCCATGGAGCAGGTTCATCAGCTTCGCGCTGCTGATCGCGGCCACCATTCTGATGTGGCGAATACTCAAGATGACGCTCGCCGGCCGCGATCCGGCGTCCGCCGCGCTTTCCCCAAATCCCGTTCCAAGTCCCGCGCTGCTTGCCGCAAGTTTCACGATGCTTCCGACCGTCGGGCTGTCCGCAGGCATGATCCTGACGGAAATGCCGGCAGCCCTGTTGATGGTCGCCGCGCTGTGGCTCCTCGGCAAAATCATCGCCGACAAGACCTGGCAACCGCTGTCCATTCCGGCCGCCTTGGTATGCGGGCTGATGATGGCAGCCGCGGTGCTTGGACGCCAAAACTACATCGTCATTCTGCCGTGTCTATTGCTCGCCGTCCGCTGGCGATCCGGCGCGCCCAATCGGCGCGACATCGTACCGATGGCCTTGATCGGCGCAGTCGTTCTGCTTGTGGCCGGCCCCGTCTTTCTGCTGTGGGGCGGATTCGTTCCGCCGCGCTCCGCATTGGATGGCGCGGGCGCTTCACTCTCGAACGGCATTCGAAGCGCCGATTATGCCGGCGCGATCATCGCGCTCTTTGCGCCGGAGATTTATGCCGTTCTGGTCAGGAGGAAGTGGCTGGCCTTTGCAATCGCCATCGTCAGCATCGCACTTCCGTTCACGATCGACCGGCCGATCGTGCCGCTGGCTTCGCTGCTTGGACCGCTTCTGTCCGAGCCGATGATTCCAATCGCCGGGATCGCCTTCAACGTTCTCTTGTCGTTGATGGCCGTTTCGTTTTTGGTCTGCTGGGCCATCTTTATCTGGCAAGAACGGGCCGATTGGTTCACCCGCCTATGCGGGTGCACGGCTTTGGCCGGAATAATCTCCAACGCCAAGATCACGCATCAATTCAGTTCGCGATACGTGTTCGTCTTTCTGCCGTTTCTGTTGTTGGCGGCGGCGCCGGCTGTCCGCAGCACCTGGCATCAGCCGGTGAGGCTGGCGATTGGCGCCGGCATCAGCCTTGGCGCCCTCGTCTCGTATTATTTGGCAGGGTGAGGCGGCCCGCAAAAAGCGGACCGCCCGCATTCAGCCCTTCAGCACGTCCACCAGCGTCTTGCCGATGCGCGCCGGAGACGGCGACACCTTGATGCCGGCCGATTCCATGGCGGCGATCTTGGATTCCGCATCGCCCTTGCCGCCGGAGATGATCGCGCCGGCATGGCCCATGCGGCGGCCCGGAGGCGCGGTGCGTCCGGCGATGAAGCCGACCATCGGCTTCTTGCGGCCGCGCTTGGCTTCATCCTTGAGGAACTGCGCCGCGTCTTCCTCGGCGGAGCCGCCGATCTCGCCGATCATGACGATCGACTGCGTCTTCGGATCGGCCAGGAACATCTCCAGCACCGCAATGAACTCGGTGCCCTTCACCGGATCGCCGCCGATGCCGACGGCAGTCGTTTGGCCGAGGCCTTCACGGCTGGTCTGGAACACCGCCTCGTAGGTCAGCGTGCCGGAGCGCGAGACGATACCGACCGAGCCCGGCTTGAAGATGTTGCCGGGCATGATGCCGATCTTGCACTCGCCCGCGGTCATGACACCGGGGCAGTTCGGCCCGATGAGGCGCGACTTCGAGCCCGACAGCGAGCGCTTGACCTTGACCATGTCCATCACCGGGATGCCTTCGGTGATGCAGACGATGAGCGGGATCTCGGCCTGGATCGCCTCGCAGATGGCGTCGCCGGCGCCCGGCGGCGGCACGTAGATGACGCTGGCGTCGCAGCCGGTCTTCTCTTTCGCTTCGGCGACGGTGTCGAACACCGGCAAATCGAGATGCGTCGAACCGCCTTTGCCCGGCGATGTGCCGCCGACCATCTTGGTGCCGTAGGCAATCGCCGCCTGCGAATGGAAGGTGCCGTTCTTGCCGGTGAAGCCCTGGCAGATGACCTTGGTGTTCTTGTCGATGAGGACTGACATTAGGCGGCTTCCTTCACGGCCTTGACGATCTTCTGCGCGGCGTCGTCGAGGTCGTCGGCGGACGTCACGTTGAGCTTGGACTCGGCGATGATCTTCTTGCCGAGATCGACGTTGGTGCCTTCGAGGCGAACCACCAGCGGCACCTTGAGGCCGACTTCCTTCACCGCGGCCACCACGCCCTCGGCGATGACG
>DATARB010000124.1:0-2189 GCA_036264375.1 Pseudolabrys sp. | reverse complement strand
GACAGCACCCGCCGCGTGCGCGGCCAGGCGCAGTCTGTGGCCTCGCTGCCGGCGCCGGCCTTTGGCCCGGAAGTGTCCTGAAACCCGAGCACTTTTCCCGGTTAAGGCTCCGCCTTAATCCCGGCTGAATGTCGGCTTAATCGCTTGGCCAAGCCTCGCTTTTTCGTCTAAACCAGCGGGGCCGGGGGCGGACAAGAGCCATTTGCGTCAGGCCCTTTGGGGAAAGCAGATCATTATCGTGCGGAAGCGCTCCGTTCGTGAGGATATCGCGCCGATGGATGCTGGGGACTTCGCATCGATGACGTCGCCCGTGCGTGGCCGCCGGCGTCCGTTCGTCCGTATGGTGGCGATGGTTCTGCTCGCCGCCAGTCTCGGCGCGTGCAGCAGCTTCGACCTGTTCAGCAAGAAAGACGACACGCCGCCCGACGAGCCGGCCGACCGGCTCTACAACGAGGGCCTCTATTATCTGAACGCCAAGAACGCGCCGAAAGACGCGGTCAAGAAGTTCGAAGAGGTCGACCGCCAGCATCCTTATTCGGAGTGGGCGCGCAAGTCGCTCGTGATGTCGGCCTTCTCCTATTATCAGGCTGGCCAGTACGACGATTGCATCAGCGCCGCCAAGCGCTACATCACGCTGCATCCCGGCAGCCCGGACGCGGCTTACGCCCAGTATCTCATCGGCGCGTCCTATTACGACCAGATTCCCGACATCACTCGCGATCAGGACGGCACCGACAAGGCGCTCGCCGCCCTCGACGAAGTCGTGCGCAAGTATCCGACCAGCGAATACGCGACCAGCGCCAAGCAGAAGATGGAGGTCGCACGCGACCAGCTGGCCGGCAAGGAGATGGAGGTCGGCCGCTATTACCTGGAGAAGAAGGACTACACCGGCGCCATCAACCGCTTCAAAGTGGTCGTGACCCGCTACCAGACCACGCGGCACGTCGAAGAGGCCCTGGAGCGGCTCACCGAGGCCTACATGGCGCTCGGCATTGTCGACGAGGCGCAGACCGCGGCCGCCGTACTCGGGCACAATTTCCCCGACAGCGACTGGTACAAGCACGCCTATACGCTGGTGAAGAACGGCGGCGGCGAGCCCAACGAGAACAAGGCTTCCTGGATCAGCCGGGCCTTCAAGAAAGTCGGACTGGGGTAGGGCCACAACCCCTCTTGTCATGCCCCGCAAAAGCGGGGCATCCAGTAGTCCGAAGCGATTCTTGTGAAAATCCTCGATACTGGTGGTTACTGGATCATCCGCTTTCGTGGATGATGACGCCCAGGATAGGCGCCATGCTCTCCCGACTTTCGATCCGCGACATCGTCCTGATCGACCGGCTCGACATCGATTTCGCCGAGCGCCTTGCCGTGCTCACCGGCGAGACCGGCGCCGGCAAGTCGATTCTGCTGGACGCCTTCGCGCTGGCGCTCGGTGGCCGCGGCGACCAGTCGCTGGTGCGTCACGGCGTGGAGCAGGGGCAGGTGATCGCCGTCTTCGAGGTGGGTAAGAAGCACCCGGCGCGCGCGCTGCTCGAAGCCAACGACATCCCGGTCGAGGACGAACTCATCCTGCGCCGCGTGCAGTTCGCCGATGGGCGCACACGCGCCTTCGTCAACGATCAGCCGGTCAGCGTGCAGGTCATCAAGCAGCTCGGCGCCGCGCTGGTCGAGATCCACGGCCAGCACGACGACCGTGCGCTGGTCGATGCCGGGACGCATCGCCGCCTGCTCGACGCTTCCGCCGGGCTGGAAGCCGATTCCGCCAAGGTCGAAGCGCTGTGGGAGGCGCGCCGCGCGGCCCGCGAGGCCGCCGACGCTCACAAGGCCGACGTCGAGCGCGCCAAGCGCGAGGGCGACTGGCTGCGCCACGCGGTCGATGAATTGAGCAAGCTCTCGCCGCAGCCGGGCGAGGAGACCGCGCTCGCCGATCGGCGCACGACGATGATGCAATCGGAGAAGGTCGCCGAGGATCTGCGCGAGGCGCACGACGTCATCGCCGGCTCCAATTCGAGCATGCCCGCGCTCGCCGCCGCCATCCGCCGCCTGGAACGCCGCGCCGCGCAGGCGCCCGCCTTGATCGAGCCGGCGGTGAAGGCGTTCGACGCCGCGCTCAACGCGCTGGAGGAGACGCGTGCGCATCTCGAAGCCGCGCTACGCGCCGCCGATTACGATCCGGCCGAGCTCGAGCGCAT
>DATARB010000045.1:0-4757 GCA_036264375.1 Pseudolabrys sp. | reverse complement strand
TCCGACACCTTCATCTTCGAGAAGGCGGCGGAGCCCGGCGAATGGGCGGTGTCCGGCGCCTTCATGTTCTGGGACCACGATCCGGCGGCGCTCGACGGCAAGGCGCGCTCGGCCTTCCGTGGCGGGTTCCTCGGCGTCGATTCGCTCGGTTGGTCGACGCTGGCGCAGATCGTCGATGCAAATGAGGAAGACCGCCGTACTGTGGTCAATATGCTGGCGCGGCACTTGATGCGCGAATTCGGCGCGCCTGATATGGACGCTGCGCATGGCGCGGCCGCCGAGGAAGTCGCCTTCGCAGAGTCGCTGTGCACGCATCCGCAGGACACGCTGATCGCCGTGCATCGCAGTTCCGAGGGCGGCGAGGTGCGCGAAGCCTTCCGCAGCTTGCGCCCGCGCAACGGCCCGAAACCCTTACGCGCCTTCTCCTTCCTCGAAGTGGAAGGCGAAGACGAGCAGCCCGCCGATGCTATCGATATCATCGCAATGGCCGAACGGGAACGCAAATGAACGATTTCTGGATCTCCTGCGGCCATCATCTGCTCGACCGCGCCGAAGGCGGCGGGCTCAAGGTGACCGACGAATTCCTCAAGGTCTATCTGGCGCGGCCGGAGCTGATTCCGCCGGCAGACGCCTGCGGCGTCGAGCGCACGTTGCATGGCGCGCTGCTCGCCGATCCACGCATGCCGGTGTCGGCCTCCGACATCGCGGCCATTGTCGACGCCGACGCGCGTGAAAATTGGGAATTGCTGATCAGTTTCCGCGATCATCTGCTGCGCCACAAGACGCTGGAAGCGTCCTACGCCGATCTGGTGCGCAACGGCATCGGCAATTTCCCGCCGCTGTTCGTCAACCAGCTCGTGCACGTGATCATGCGCAACGCGCTCGAGGGCATCGCCGACGCGCGCGTGCTGCGCGCGGCCGAGCTCTTCTTCCGCACCCAGCGCGTAACGGTGCACGATGGTTCATTGATCGTGGCCGACGAGGAGACCATTGGCGGCATCAACACCACGCCGGTGACGCCCCTCGTATCGATGTTGGGAATTCCGGCGGAAGCCGAGATCGACATCATCAACGACGAAAATGCCGCGGCGTATTGGCGGCGCAGCGATCAGTTCGACATGGCGCTTGATCTGACTGCGGGCCGCGACGGCTTGGAGGCGCTGGCGCAGGCGATGCAGCGCTGGATCGCGCACGTGATCGGGATCGACGTGACCATCAAGGCGCTCAAGGAGCTGCGCGAGGTCAACCTTGCCTGGTATGTCGGCCTCGACGCCGACTCCAGTAAGATCGGCGACATGTTGTGGCACGGCGAGGAACTCGACGATGCCACGATGGCGCGCGTGGTCGGCCTGTTCCGGCTCACTTTCAGCGATCCCTCGCTCATGCTCGATGCCGTCAGGGGCGAGCCCGTCTACATGATCCTGGCGATGTCGCCGGAGAAGACCATTCGCATGAAGCCGCAAAATCTCGTGGCCGGTTTGCCGGTCCGGCATCTGGAGGCGGTCGGTTGAGTATCGCACCTCCGCTCTCGGTCATTCCCGTCGGCGTTTTGGTGGAGCGCAGCAAAGGCGCGAGCCAGTGGGTGGATTTCCTCTGGCGTCCGGTCGGCGTGCTGACCGGCGTGCCGGAGACGCCGGAATGGACCAAGCTGTCGGATGATGGCGAGCGCGCTCAATTTTATGCCGGGGCTGCGAACATTGAGCTGCATCGCAGCGAGACGACGAATTATCGCGACAATCTGGTGAGCGGCGAGCCGCATTTGTGGGTCGTATTGCGCGCGCGCGAGGCCGATCCGCCCTATGCGCTGTTCACGGTCACCGCCGATCCGGCCGAAGGCGAAGGCATGACGGAGGCCGGCAACGACCTTGTCGAGACGGTGCCGATGCCCGCGACGATTCAGGACGCGATTGCGGAATTCGTCGCCGAGCACCATGTCGAACGGACATTCGTCAAACGCAAACGCGACCGCGCCGATCCCGATGTCCTGGCGCAGCGCCGGCCGTTGCCGGAGGGTGACAAGCGATGAGCGACGGCGACGATTTTCTGTCGCGATGGTCACGGCGCAAGCGTGCCGTTGCCGCGGCCGAGCGCGTCGAGGAACTCTATCCACCGGTTGCCGCGGCTCTGCCTGCGCCGCCGCCGGAGACGAGCGAGGCTGCCCCGCCTCCTGCCGCACGCGCGACGGAGGCGCCCGCGCCTGCCGCGCCCGAACCGGACTTCGATATCGCCAGTTTGCCGCCGATCGAGTCGATCGGGGCCGGCACCGACATCAGTGGTTTCCTCAAGCCCGGTGTCCCTTCGGCCTTGCGCCATGCGGCGCTTCGTCGCGCGTGGAGCACCGATCCGGTGATCCGTTCGTTCAAGGGACTGGCGGAAAACGACTGGGATTTCACCTCGCCGGACACGCCGGGCTTCGGTCCCCTCGATCCCGGCTTCGACGTCGAGAAGATGGTGGCGCAATTGTTCGGTGAGACGCCGCCATCCGGCGTTGAAACCAGGCTGGAACAGCAAGCGGCCGACCAAGCACAAGCGGTTCGCTCAACTGCCGAATCGGATGCCGTTACGGCGGTGGCCGAAAGCTCTGAAACGACACTAAGCGAATCGCCGCTGCAGGCACCAGCGATTGTGGACCGCGATATTGTGCAGCGCGATGCCGATGTTGCGACGCACCAGGATCAGCTGAATTGTCGTTCGTCACAGCCGTCCTCACGCCGTCACGGCAGGGCAGTTCCGCGTGTGGTGCCGGATTAGTGATTGATCTATAGCCCCAAGCTATTGCCGCCGCCGTGCGCTCCCGATAGTTTTTCATTGGAACTATGCGAAAGAGAGCCATTTTTCGATGCGCGAGCAGGGTCTGTCTGATGCGATACGCGCCGCGGGCGGTGTGAGTGAGCTTGCGCGGCAAATCGGAATTTCCCAGCCGTCCGTTTCAAACTGGATCCGCATTCCTGCCGAGCGGGTGCTCGCGGTCGAAGCGGTGACGGGTATTGATCGCACCACATTGCGTCCGGACCTTTACAACGCCAAGGACACGGCGGCCGAGATCGACGAGATCGACCTTGCGCGCGCGCAGGAATATGCGCTGCTCGCAATGCTGTTGCTGCGTGCCCCCGACGCGAAGCTGTTGTCGCGCCTGGCGGCGCTGCGCGGGGATGCGAGCCCGCTCGGCATGGCGCATCTCGCGCTCGCCACCGCCGCCGAGCGTGCGCGGCCCGAACGCGTCGCGCGCGAGTTCTTCGATCTCTTCATCGGCGTCGGCCGTGGGGAACTGATGCCCTACGGTTCTTATTACCTGACAGGCTTCCTGCACGAGCGGCCACTGGCGCGTTTGCGCGAGGATTTGGCAACGTTCGGCATCGCCCGCGCCGAGACCGTCCACGAGCCGGAAGACCATGCCGGGATTCTGTGCGAGATCATGGCCGGCCTGGCCGGTGGACGGTTGCCGGCGCCGTCGCAGGCGGATCGCATGATCTTCGAGAAGCACATGGCGTCCTGGATCGGCCGCTTCTTCACCGATCTGGAGAACGCGGACGCGGGTGATTTCTATCGCGCGGTCGGTACGATCGGCCGCGTGTTCATGGACATCGAATCGGAAGCCTTCGGCCTGCCGGCGTGAGCCCAAGCGAAGGATGTTAAACGAGAACGCGAGGAGGGTACGGCGATGACGCAACAGGACAGCAAGACGAAACTGGGCCGTCGCGACGTCCTGCGTGCGATGGGCGTGGGCGCCGGCCTTGCGGTGACCGCGGCGGGGCCGCTGGTCGAAGAGGCCAAGGCCGATACCGAGACCAACACCGAGAAACGTAAGGCGCGCTATCAGGCCAATTCCGCCGACGTGAAAGCCTATTACCGCGTCAACAGCTATCCGCGCTGAGGGAGGCAAACGTGCTCATCCGCAAAGCAGAACGTCAGGCGCGCCGCGGCACGCTCGCCGCGGCCCTCGCCGACCAGCCCTCCGGCGGTCTCGACCGCCGCTCCTTCCTGCGCCGCTCCGGTCTCGCCGCCGGCGCGCTCGCCGCCGTCGGCTCGTTGCAACTGAGCAGCGTGCGCAAGGCCGAAGCCGGGCCGCCGCCCGCGCCGGGCGCGCAGGTTACGATCCGTAAGAGTATTTGCACCCACTGCGCCGTCGGCTGCACGGTCACGGCTGAGGTGTCGAACGGCGTCTGGATCGGCCAGGAGCCGAGCTGGGATTCGCCGATCAATCGTGGCTCGCATTGCGCTAAGGGCGCGGCGGTGCGCGAGCTCGTCTCCGGCGAGCGGCGGCTGAAATATCCGATGAAACTCGTGAACGGCCAGTGGACCAGGACGTCCTGGGAGCAGGCCATCAACGAGATCGGCGACAAGATCCTCGACATCCGTCAGAAGTCGGGCCCCGACTCGGTCTATTGGCTCGGCTCGGCCAAGATGACCAACGAAGCATCCTACATGTTCCGCAAGTTCGGCGCCTTCTGGGGCACCAACAACACGGATCACCAGGCGCGTATCTGCCACTCGACCACCGTCACCGGCGTCGCCAATACCTGGGGCTACGGCGCGATGACGAACAGCTTCAACGACATCCGCAACGCCAAGACCCAGCTGATCATGGGCGGCAATCCGGCCGAGGCACATCCGGTGTCGTTGCAGCATCTGCTCGAAGGCGCCGAACTGCAGAAGGCGAACTTCATCGTCGTCGATCCGCGCCTGACGCGCACTGCGGCCCATGCGACCGAATATGTCCGCCTGCGTCCGGGCACCGACATTCCGGTGCTCTACGG
>DATARB010000014.1:0-2880 GCA_036264375.1 Pseudolabrys sp. | reverse complement strand
CGCCGCGGTGATCAGGAGCGCGCCGCCCCAGGCGAGCGTCTGCCAATCGGCATAGGGGCTCATCGCGAACTGAAAGATCACGACCGGCAAATTGGCCATCGGCGCATCGAGGTTCAGGCTCCAGAACTGGTTGTTCAGCGCTGTGAACAGCAGTGGCGCGGTCTCGCCCGAGATCCGCGCCAGCGATAGAAGCACGCCGGTAAGCATGCCCTGCACCGCCGCGCGGTAGGCCACCATCACGATGATCTTCCACTTCGGCGCGCCGAGCGCCGCCGCGGCCTCGCGCAGCGTATCCGGCACTAGGCGGAGCATGTCCTCGGTCGTCCGCACGACCACGGGGATCATGATGATCGCCAGCGCTATCGATCCGGCCCACGCCGAGAAATGGCCCACATGGACGACAATCGCCTCGTAGACAAACAGGCCGACAATGATCGATGGGGCGCTCAGCAGGATGTCGTTAATGAACCGCACCACTTCGCCCAGCCGGCTCGCACGCGCGTATTCGGCAAGGAAGGTCCCGGCGAGGATCCCGGTCGGCGTCCCGATCAATGTCGCGATCGCGGTCATCATCAGACTGCCGACGATCGCGTTCAACAGACCGCCGCTGCTGCCCGGGGGCGGGGTCATTTGGGCAAACAGGGATGGGGTGATGGCGCTGACGCCGTTAACAAGCAGCGTGCCCAAAACCAAGGCGAGCCAGAGCAGGCCGAAGGCCGTCGCCAGCATCGACAGGCCGATAACGACACGGTTGGTCAGGCGGCGGCGCATATAAAGGTCCATCGCCTTAGGTCCCGCCTTGCTGCTCGAGCCTGATCAGCAGCAGCTTCGCGATCGCCAAGACGATGAAGGTGATGACGAACAGGATCAGACCGAGCGCGATCAGCGAGGACAGGTAGAGATCGCCGACCGCCTCGGTGAATTCGTTCGCGAGGGACGCCGAAATCGTTGTTCCCGGCTGCAGGATGGAGGCGTGGATGCGATGCGAGTTGCCGATCACGAACGTGACGGCCATGGTTTCGCCGAGCGCCCGGCCGAGGCCCAACAGGATGCCGCCCACCACGCCGATCCGGGTGAAGGGGAGCACGACGCGCCAGACGACTTCCGTCGTCGTCGCGCCGAGTCCATACGCGCTTTCCTTCAACATCGGCGGCACGGTTTCGAACACGTCCCGCATGATCGAGGAGATAAAGGGCAGCACCATCACTGCGAGGATGAAGCCTGCCGTCAGGACGCCGATACCGAGCGGCGGGCCTTCGAACAGGAGGCCGATGCCGGGGATCGCGCCGAGCGTATTGATCAGCGCCGGTTCGATGTGCTCCTGCACAAACGGCGCGAGCACGAACAATCCCCAAATCCCGTAAATGATGCTCGGGATCGCCGCCAGCAACTCGATCATTGTCGCGAGCGGCCGCTTCAGCCATTTGGGGCACAATTCGGTGATGAACAGTGCCACGCCGAACGCCACCGGGATGCCGATCAGCATGGCGATCGCCGACGTGACGAGGGTCCCATAGATCGGGGCCAGCGCACCAAACTTCTCGGTGACCGGGTTCCATACGTCGGCGATCAGAAAACCGAACCCGAAAGTCCTGAGCGCCGGCAGTGCGCCCGCGATCAGCGAGACGATGACGCCGCTCAGGATCAACAGAACGAGGACTGCGAAAAACAGGGTCAGCGCGCGGAACACCGCATCGCCGACCGCTTTGCGCCCGTTTGCGGCCGCCACTCTGTCGATTGCGATGTCAGCCGGCACTAGCTATCCCTGACAATTCCGGTCCGGAAAGAGGCCCCGCAGGCGCAAGGGGGCCTCTTTGGCGGCATCACGATGCCGGACCCTTCCACACCGGCTTGCCATCGGGTCCGACGATCTGTTTCCAGCTCTGCTCGACCAGGCTGACTACACTGGCCGGCATAGGGACGTAATCGAGCGACTCGGCCATCTGGCCGCCGTTGTGAAAGGCCCAGTCAAAGAAATCCAGGACTGCCTTGGCCTTTTCCGGATCCTGCTGCTGCTTGTGCATCAGAATGAAGGTGGCGCCAGTGATCGGCCAACTCTCTTTCCCGGGCTGATCGGTCAGCAACACATAGAAACCCGGCGCTTTCGCCCAGTCGGCATTGGCGGCCGCTGCCTGGAACGTCTTGCTGTTGGGCGAGACAAAGGCGCCGTCGTGGTTGCGCAACTGGGTGTAGTTCATCTTGTTCTGCAAGGCGTAAGCGTATTCGACATAGCCGATCGCGCCATCGGTGCGGCCGGCCAGCGCGGCAACGCCCTCGTTGCCCTTGCCGCCGAGCCCGCCGGGGAATTCGACCGACGTATTCTCGCCGACCTTGTCTTTGAATTCGGGATCGACGCTCGACAGGTAGTGAGTGAAGATGAAGTTGGTACCCGATCCGTCGGAGCGGTGGATTGTCGCAATCGCCTTGTCCGGCAGCTTGACCCCAGGGTTCAATTGGGCAATCGCCGGATCGTTCCACTTCGTGATCTTGCCGAGATACATGCCGGAGACGGTCTTGCCGTCGAGCTTCAGCTGTCCCGGTTGAACGCCCTGGACATTGACCACCAGGACGACCCCGCCCATGACCTGCGGCCATTGCACGAGGCCGTTCTTGTCGAGATCTTCGGGCTTGAGCGGCATGTCCGAGGCGCCGAAATCGACCGTTTTCGCCTCGATCTGCTTGATGCCGCCGCCCGAGCCGATCGACTGGTAGTTCATGCTGGTCCCGGTCTTCGCCTTATAGGCTTCCGCCCATTTGGCATAGATCGGGTAGGGAAAGGTCGCGCCGGCGCCAGAGATCTCGGCGGCGCGGGCCATTCCCGCGAGGCCGATCACGGCACATGCCGCCGTTATCAATGCGGTGCGGAAAGCAGCCACAGCT
>DATARB010000389.1:0-4682 GCA_036264375.1 Pseudolabrys sp. | reverse complement strand
GCCGGCCGCGCGGCGGTCGGAATTGCCTTCGCGCAACACCGGGTTGACGACGCTGCCGAACACCTTGCCGTAGCGGGCCTTGATCTCCTTCTCGGCGTCCGTCGTCGGATTGTCCGGATAGTCCGGAACGTTGTAGCCCTTACCCTGCAGTTCCTTGATCGCGCCCTTGAGCTGCGGGATCGAGGCCGAGATGTTCGGCAGCTTCATGATGTTGGCTTCAGGCCTCAACGTGAGCTCGCCGAGTTCGGTGAGTTCGTCGTTGATCCGTTGCGCAGGGGTGAGCTTCTCGGGGAAAGTGGCGACGATGCGGCCGGCCAGCGAGATGTCCTTCAACGTCACGGACACGCCCGCCGCGCCCACGAAGGCTTCGACGATCGGCAGGAGGGAATAGGTCGCGAGCGCCGGGGCTTCATCGACCTTTGTCCACATGATTTCGAGATCTGGCATGCTTGCACCTCTGGGTCGCCGGCTTGTTTGGGCCGACCGGAAACTGAACATTGGCGGGCGCGGTGGAATGGCTTCCCCTCCGGCCCCCAAATGAATTGTTCTCGGCGCGGACATCGCCAATCGGGGATCCGAGTGACGGGAGTTCGGCGCGCGCCCTATAGCATCCGCATTCCGCTGGTAAAAGCCTTGTTTCGCGGGGTATTTCGCGCGGGATAGGGGACCCTCGCTTGACGCAAGCCCCCGGCTTAGGCAGGGGCTGCGCCCTGAGGGCATTTGCCCGCCGAGGAGCACTGCATGCCAGGGGCTGGCACGGACAAAACCAAACGCTGGATCGAGCAGCCGGCGCCCGTCGTCGTGCTGGTCGAAACGCAGATGGGCGAGAACATCGGCGCGGCGGCGCGCGCGATGGCCAATTTCGGAATTTCGCGCCTGCGCCTCGTAAAGCCACTGCAAGGCTGGCCGAACGAGCGCGCGCGCGTCATGGCCGCGGGCGCCGATCGCATTCTGGACAACGCGGAGCTGTTTGACAGCCTCGCCGACGCCATTGCCGATTGCTCCTACGTACTCGCCACCACCGCGCGCAATCACGACCAGGCCAAGCCCGTGATTGCGCCGGAGACGGCGGCGGCCGAGCTTGCGCCACGCGTGAAGGCCGGGGAGACCGTCGCCCTGGTGTTCGGGCGTGAGCGCAACGGGCTGGAAATCCACGAGGTGGGACAAGCCGACGCCATCGTCACGCTGCCGGTGAACCCGGCTTTCGCCTCGCTCAATCTGGCGCAGGCGGTGGTGATCGTCGCTTACGAATGGTTCAAGCGCGCCGTCGGCGATCTGCCTTTCACCATGCCGGAAAAGTCGCCGCCGGCGCCGAAGCAGCAGCTCGCCGCCTTCTTCGGCGACCTCGAGCGCGAACTCGACAGAGTCGAGTTCTTCCGGCCCGAGGAAAAGCGCGGCACGATGATCGTGAACCTGCGCAATATCTTCCAGCGCATCGCGCCGACGCAGCAGGACATCCGCACGCTTTACGGCGTGATCAACGCCATCGCGCAGGGGCGCAAGGGTTCGGCGCGCGGCGGCACGCTCGATTCAGCCGGGGCCGAACGGCTGCGCGATCTCATCGCCGAGCAGAATGCCTCGCGCGCGCCATCCGAGCGCGCACCGGCGCGCGGGCTGGCGCGGCTGCTGCGGCGCAATCCGACCGAGGCCGAGCGCATGCTGTGGCAGGCGCTCACCAACGACCGGCGCTTCGCCGGGCGCGGCTTCGAGCGGCAAGTGCCGGTCGGGCCCTACATCGTGGACTTCGTCTCGTTCCCGTTGCGGCAGGTGATCGATCTCGTGCAGGCGTCGGGTACGGAGGATGGCGCCGACATGCGCGCCGCGAAACACGCTTGGCTCGCCGAGCATGATTACAAGATCGTCGAGGTGAGGGCGGATGAAGTGGAGAAGGATTTGGCGGCGGTGTTGGAGAAGCTCTCACCTGTCATCACCGGGCCGTCGCGCAGCGACGAGACCCGGTGATCCCGCTTATGCGGGCACTGCGCACCTCAAGCGGGATGGCCGGGACTTCAGGCGCGAAGACGGCGCTTCGCGCTTTTCGCCCCGCCATGACAAATCACTGCTTCAACGCCTTCAACTGCGCCGCGGTGCCCTCGCGCAGGAAGCCCAGGTCGCTGCCGACGGTGATGTAGCGGAAGCCGCGCTTGGCCATCGCCAGCGCGCGGCTTGCGTCACGGCAATAGATGCCGGGAATCTTGCCGGCCTTCACCGCTGCTTCGCCGATCACGTCGATGGCGCGCTCGACTTCCGGCGCCATTATGTCTTGCGCCTTGCCGGCGGAGAGCGAGGTCGAGAGATCGTAGGGGCCGATGAACAAAGCATCGATGCCCGGCGTCGTGGCAATCTCGTTGACGTTGGCAAGCGCCGTCGGCGTCTCGATCATCGCGCAGGTCAGCGTCCCTTGGTTCGCCTCGCGCAGATAGTCCGAAGCGACGCTCTTGCCTTGCAGCGTCATGGCGCGGGTCGGGCCCCAGCTCCGTTCGCCGAGCGGGGGATATTTGGCCACTGCCGCAAAAGCGCGCGCGTCGGTGGCCGTGTTGATCATCGGCGCGATGATCGCCTCGGCGCCGAAATCCAGCGCGCGCGAGACCAGCGCGAAATCGTTGAGCGGTATTCGTAACGCCGGCGTCGCACCGGCGGCATGCACCGCGCCGATTGCGGCGACGATCGCCGCCGTGTCCCACAGCCCGTGCTGCGCATCGAGCACCGCCGCGCTGAAGCCCTCGCGGACGATGCTCTCGACGACGATAGGCGATGCCAGCGCGCACCAGGCCGAATAGACGGTTTCGCCCGCGCGCAAACGGCGGGCGAGGGTGAAGGCATCGGCTGTCATGGAAACCTCTCAACTGTCATTCCGGGGCGCGAGCGCAAGCGAGCGAACCCGGAATCCAGACACGCGGCATCACTTTCATCTGGATTCCGGGTTCGCGTCCTTCGGACGCGCCCCGGAATGACAGAGAAAACAAGAGGCCGTCACCCGCTCTTCTTGATCTGTTCGATGGCCTGCGCCAGCAACTCGGCCATCATCGTGCGCACCTGCTCCTCGGTGACACCCTTGTCCGCCAAGTCCTTGACGACCTTGCGCACGACGTCCTCGTGCCCGGCTTCCTCGAAATCCGCCAGCACGACTTCCTTGGCATAGGTCTCGGCATCCGCGCCGGTCTTGCCAAGCAACTGTGCGGCCCAGAGGCCGAGCATCTTGTTGCGGCGGGCATAGGCCTTGAAGCGCAATTCCTCGTCATGAGCGAACTGCTTCTCGAAGCCTTCTTCGCGTTTGTCGAATGTCGTGGTCATGCCGCCCCCTCGTTGACTTTACCGGCTGATTCGGAATCGAATCGGCGCCATTCCGGCAGTTCTCCGGCGCGCGAGATTTTTCCGAAAATTCGCCAGCGTTTTCGGTCCTTCCCCGCAGTTGCGATCATGTGATCGCATCCACACATAGGTAAGCGGGCCTTGCATATCGCTCTGCCAGCGTCAAGGCAACATGGACGACTGGATTTGCGGCGAAAATGCGGAGTGGAAAACGTGCAGGCTGGTCGATTGTGCTGCCCTGATCGATCGGCTAGGTTGCCCTCGTGCCCGGACCGTTCGCGAGGGATGCGTAGTCCCCGTCCGGTCCCGCCGCCGCGGATCTTGCAAGGCGCTAAAGAGGAGCCACGGCAAACACGATGGACTTTCACAAACCACGGTACACGCCCATGAGCCGCCGTCGCCGAATTTACGAGGGCAAGGCGAAAGTCCTCTATGAAGGCCCGGAGCCGGGAACGCTGATTCAGCATTTCAAGGACGACGCCACCGCCTTCAACGCCAAGAAGCATGAGGTGATCGAGGGTAAGGGCGTCCTCAATAACCGCATCTCGGAATATGTATTCCAGCACCTCAACGACATCGGGGTGCCGACGCATTTCATCCGCCGGCTCAACATGCGCGAGCAGTTGATCCGCGAGGTGGAGATCATTCCGCTCGAGGTGGTTGTCCGCAACGTCGCCGCCGGTTCGCTGGCGACGCGGCTGGGCATCGAGGAAGGCACACAGCTGCCGCGCTCGATCATCGAGTTCTATTACAAGAACGACAAGCTCAACGACCCGATGGTGTCGGAAGAGCACATCACCGCCTTCGGCTGGGCTTCGCCGCAGGAGATCGACGACATCATGGCGCTCGCCATCCGCGTCAACGATTTCCTCTCCGGACTCTTCCTCGGCGTCGGCATTCGTCTCGTCGACTTCAAGATGGAGACCGGCCGGCTGTGGGAGAACGACGTGATGCGAATCGTCGTCGCCGACGAGATCTCTCCCGATTCGTGCCGCCTGTGGGACATCAAGTCGAACGAGAAGCTCGACAAGGACCGCTTCCGCCGCGATCTCGGCGGGCTGGTGGAGGCCTATACCGAGGTCGCCAAGCGGCTCGGCATCATGAGCGAAGGCGAGCGGCCGCAAGGCTCCGGCCCGGTGCTGGTGAAGGGCTGAGGCAGCCTTTACGGCTGAAGCCTTTGTGATTTGCGTCATGCCCGGGTGTAAACTTGTCCCGGGCATCCGCGTCTTTAGATTAGATGTCGACGGGCCGGCGAGGCTCGGCCACCGGCAACGACTCATGCGATAAGGCGTCCATGAAAGCCCGCGTCACCGTCACCCTGAAAACCGGCGTGCTCGACCCACAAGGCAAGGCGATCGAGGGCGCGCTGC
>DATARB010000371.1:0-1518 GCA_036264375.1 Pseudolabrys sp. | reverse complement strand
CATGCATCACTACAACGCCGACCTCGACAATCCGCAGAACAAGAAGTTCGTCGCCGCCTGGAAGAAGGACTACGGCGCCGACTCGACGCCTGACTTCACCTCCGCCGGCGGCTACGACGGCATGGCGGCCATCGTGCATGCAGTGCAGGCCACCAAAGGCAAGATGGACGGCGACGCGGCGGTCAAATCGCTGCTCGGCTGGAAGTTCGACAGCCCGCAGGGCCCGATCATGATCGATCCGGAAACCCGCGACATCGTCATGAACGAATATCTCTCCGAGGTGGTCAAAGGGCCGGACGGCAAACTGCACGAGAAGCAGCTTGCCATGGTCCCGGCCGTCAAGGACCAGTGCAAGGTCCTGGCGTTCGGTCCGTGCGCGCCGAAGAAGTGATCAGGGGAGGTTGACGCTTTTCAAGTCCGAGGCCGCCGTCCCCCTTCCTTCCCTCCCCCGCAAGCGGGGGAGGGTAAAGGAGGGGGCGGCGGCTTCGTTTCAATCGCGATAGGTCAAATAGACCGTGGATTTTGTCGCCAACTTCGCCGGCATCTTGTTGGGCGGATTGTCCGCCGGAACCGTGCTGTTCATCGTCTCGGTCGGCCTATCCGTCACCATGGGGCTGATGGGCTTCGTCAACCTCGCCCACGGCGCCTTTGCGATGTTCGGCGGTTACGTGATCGTGCTGTCGATGAACCGTGCGCATTTCGGCTTCGCCGCCGCCTTGGCGCTCGGCTTCGTCGCCACCGCGGCGATCAGCGTGGTGCTGGAGCGAACGCTCTATCGGCGCCTTTATCGTGCCAGCTAGCTCGACCAGGTGCTGTTCACCATCGGGCTGATTTTCATTTTCATCGCCGGCGCCATCATCGTGGTCGGTCCGGAAAGTCAGACATTGCAATTGCCTGCCGCTTTGCGCGGCCAGATCAATCTCGGTTTCCTGCAGTACCGCACCTACAGCATCTTCCTGATCGTGATCGGCTTCCTGATCGCGTTCGGCATCTCGCTCGCCTTCGAGCGCACGCGGATCGGCGCCCAGATTCGCGCCACCGTCGACAACCGCCGCATGGCGGAATCGCTCGGCATCAATGTCGACCGGCTGTTCACCATCACCTTCGCTTTCGGCAGCGGCATGGCCGGAATCGGCGGCGGGCTGGGCGCCGAATTCTTGGGGCTCGATCCGCAATACGCGCTCAAATATCTGGTGTACTTTTTGATCGCGGTGTCGGCCGGCGGGCTGGGCAGCGTGATCGGCGTCTATTACGCGGCGCTGATTTTGGGCGTGCTCGATTTCGTGCTGAAACTCTATCTGCCCAAGGGCGGCACCCTCTTCATCTATGCGCTCACCATCCTGCTGCTGCTGTGGCGGCCGCAAGGATTGTCCGGCAGGAAAGAGACGTGAGCGCCGCAGCCTCGACCGCAACCGAGCATCCGGGCGCCCGCAGCCTTGTTACGCGCCATCGCCTGCGCTGGTGGGAGGCGCTGCCGTGGATCGTCGCGCTGGGCTTTTATTTCGCGTTTCCCGATTA
>DATARB010000330.1:0-7254 GCA_036264375.1 Pseudolabrys sp. | reverse complement strand
GCTCGCCGAGATCGGCTACATGAACGCCGGCACCGTCGAGTTTTTGATGGACGAAGACGGCGCCTTATACTTCATCGAGATGAACACCCGCATCCAGGTCGAGCATCCGGTGACCGAAGCGATAACCGACATCGACCTGATCTTCGAACAGATCCGCGTCGCCGCCGGTGCCGACCTGACGCTCAAGCAGAGCGACATCCGTTTCCACGGCCACGCCATCGAGTGCCGCATCAACGCCGAGAATCCGGTGTCATTCCGGCCCTCGCCCGGCAAGATCCTGCACTATCATCCGCCCGGCGGCCTGGGCGTGCGCATCGATAGCGCCGTCTACCAGGGCTACACCATCCCGCCTTATTACGACTCGCTTGTCGGCAAGCTGATCGTGCACGGCAAGACGCGGCAGGAATGCCTGATGCGGCTCAAGCGCGCGCTTGACGAGGTGGTGGTCGACGGCATCGAGACGACCTTGCCGCTGTTCCGCGCGCTGGTCGCCGAGCCCGACATCATCGACGGCAACTATCACATTCATTGGCTCGAGCAGTTCCTCGCGCGCGGAGGAATGGAGGGCTGATGGTGTTGGCGGCGACGAAGGACCGGCGATCCCTTCCGAACTTGCAACCCCTTCTGCTCGGCATCGGCTTTATCCTGCTGGTCGCCATCAGCATCAGCACGGTCTTCCTGGTGGACCGCGCCGCGAGCGACTCTCAGGAGCTCGCGCAGACGCTCCTGGTGCAGAACAAGCTCGCCAACATCCTGCTCGACTTGCGCCGCGCCGAGAGCAGTCAGCGCGGCTATCTGTTCACCGACGAGCCGAGCTACCTCGCCGACTATCAGCGCGCCGAGCCGGACGCCAAGAAGCTCCTGACCGACCTGCGGGAGCTGAGCAAAGACAATCCCGAACGCCTGGAGATGCTCGCGCGTGTCGCGCCGTTGGTCGATGCCAAATTCGCGGAAATGATCGATACGATTCGGCTGAACCAGAGCGGCCGCCGCGACGAGGCGCACGCAGAGGTACTACGCGGCGGCGGCCGTGCGGTCATGGATCAGATTCGCGACATGATCGACACCGCGATCGACAATGAGTCCCAGCTGGTCGAAGCCCGCCGGACGCAATCGCTTCGGAGCGAGCGGCTCCTCTTGTTCGTGACCCTCGCCGGCTCGGCGCTGATCATGCTGATTGGAGCGATCTCGGTTACGCTGGTGCGGCGCAATGCGAAGCAGGCGGAAACAGCCCGCAACGAGCTCGAAGGCACCAACGCCAATCTCGAACGCATCGTCGCCTACCGCACCGCCGACTTGACCGAGGCAAACGAGGAAATCCAGCGCTTCGCTTACATCGTCAGCCACGACCTGCGCTCGCCGCTGGTCAACATCATGGGCTTCACCTCAGAGCTAGAGGCGCTGCGCAAGGACATTTTCGAGCAGGTCGGCAAGCTTTCGGCCGAGCTTGCGGCGCTCAAGGCCCAGGCGGACGAGGCCAAAACGCAAGCCGAGATCGAGCGCCTTGGCGCGGATTTCGACGAGGCGATCCGCTTCATCAAGAGTTCCATCGGCAACATGGACCGGTTGATCAATGCGGTGCTCAAGCTCTCGCGCGAGGGCCGCCGTCAGTTCACGCCGCAGCGGGTCGACATGAACGCGATGCTGGATCAGATCGTGCAGACGGTCACCCACCGCGCCGCCGAACAGGGTGCGGCCGTCACGGTCGGCGATCTGCCGCCGGTCGAGAGCGACCGGCTGGCCATCGAGCAGATATTCTCCAACCTCATCGATAACGCCCTGAAATATCGGCGCCCTGAGGAGCCTTTGCGCATCGAGATATCGGGCCGTGGAAACGCGACGCATGTGGTATACGACGTGCGGGACAACGGCCGCGGCATCGCGGCGCAGGATCATCAGCGCGTTTTCGAGCTGTTCCGGCGCGCCGGGCCGCAGGACCGGCCCGGCGAGGGGATCGGGCTCGCGCATGTGCGCGCGCTGGTGCGCCGGATGGGCGGCAACATGGGCTTGAATTCCGAACTTGGCACAGGAAGCACGTTCACCGTGACGCTGCCGCGGCGGTGGTCGGTGGACACGAGGAGCGCCGCATGAACAGCAAATTGACGGAACGGCCGGTCGAGATCGTCATGGTCGAGGACGACGAAGGTCATGCCCGCCTGATCGAGAAGAATATCCGCCGCGCCGGCGTGAACAATCCCATCACGCCTTTCGCGAACGGGGCCGACGCGGTGAAGTACCTCTTCGGCGCCGACGGCTCCGGACTGGCGAACAAAGGCCGCCCGCTGCTGGTGCTGCTCGACCTCAATCTTCCGGATATGACCGGGGTCGACGTCCTCAAACGCGTGAAGACCAACGAGCACCTCAAATGCATTCCGGTGGTCGTGCTCACCACCACTGACGACGCGGTCGAAATCCAGCGTTGCTACGATCTCGGCTGCAACGTCTACATCACCAAGCCGGTGAACTACGAGAACTTCGCCAACGCGATCCGGCAGCTTGGTCTGTTCTTCTCCGTCATCCAGGTCCCCTCACCCGATTGAACCATGCCACGTAACGTCCTCTACATCGACGACGACGAAGGCCTGCGCACTTTGGTGCAGCGGGGACTCGGCCGCGAGGGCATCAAGGTCGAGACCGCCGCCGACGGCGAGAGCGGATTGAAGGCGCTCGCCGCGCAGGAGTTCGACGTCGTCGCGGTCGATCTCTACATGCCGGGGCTGAGCGGCATCGAGACCATCGAGCGCATCAGCCAGTTGCCGAACCACCCGCCGGTCATCGTCGTCACCGGCGCGCAGGACAGCCGCATGGCGGTCGCGGCGCTGAAAGCCGGCGCCTTCGACTACGTCGTCAAGGATGTCCAGGGCGAGTTCATCTATCTGCTCAAGGCCTCATTGCAGGCGGCGGTCGACGCCATGCGCATGCGCCGCGCCAAGGAGGCGGCGGAAGCGGAGGTGCGCGAAGCGCGCGATCGTTTCGAGGCGCTGGCGGCCGAGCGCGCGCTGCTGATGCGCGAGGTCAACCACCGCGTCGGCAACAGCTTGCAACTCATCTCCTCGATCCTGACGCTGCAAGCCAATGCCTCGGGGAGTGCCGACGTCCGCGACGCGCTCGTCGACGCCACCGGCCGCGTGCTGGCGGTGGCGCAGCTCCACCGGCGGCTCTATACGTCCAATGACGTGCAGTCGATCGCGGTCGATCAGTATCTCGACGCGCTCGTGGAGGATTTACGGCGCTCGGCCGAGAGCAATCAGCTCGCGCAGCTCACCCTCACCTGTCAGCCCATCAGCATCGACCCGGATCGCGCGGTGGCGATCGGCGTGATCGTCAACGAACTGGTGACGAACGCGCTCAAATACGCCTATCCGGGCGACAAAGGTCCGATCCGCGTCGACATCAAAGATGCGGATGGCAACCGCGCCGTACTGACGGTCGAGGACGATGGCGTCGGGATCGTTCAGCGCGCCATGCCGAAATCGTCCGGGCTCGGACAGCGCATCGTGCGCGCCATGGGAGAGAAACTCGGCGCACGAATCGAGTACGATGACAAGCACGCCGGCACGCGCGTCCTGGTCTCGTTCGATCTCCAGCGCCCCGCCCCGGTGCCGCGGCCGGCTGCCTAGTTTTTGCGCATGATCTTTTCCGAAAACCGGTTCCCAGTATTCGGGGATCGTGCGCTAAGCCGTGCCCATCGTCAGCCGCGCCAAGAGCGTGCAGACCTGTTCGGGATCGTAGGGCTTGGCCACGAACATCGAGCGCGGCACCAGCGGACCGATATCGCAGGAGCGGTAGCGGCCGGAGGCATAGACGATCGGCAAGTCGGGACGGCGCTTGCGCGCCCGCTGCGCCAGTTCCGCGCCATTCATGGTGCCGGGCAGGTTGATGTCGGTGAAGAGCACATCCACAGCGCCGCCGGAGTCGATATAGTCGAGCGCCGCGTCGGCGGTGGTCACCTCGTGCACGTCGAAGCCGCTTTCACTCAAGTATTCCGCGACCAGATGGCTGATCAGAACTTCGTCCTCGACCAGAAGAACGGAGACCGGTGTTGAGGGATGCCCCATAGGGTTCCTCGCAGGGTGCGGTTGCGTGTGTCCAAAGAGCCAACGCCAACCCGCCGATAAAGATCGAGCTTTCGGAAAGTTGATGGGATTATGGTAAAGGCGGGATTAACATGCCCCATTCGTGTGCTGGCATACCTTCGGGGGCCACCCTAGAATCGCAATCGCGAGCCGATCAGCCATAGAATCGCAATCATGGCCAACCGCGAGAACGCCTTCGTCGAGATCACGCCGGAAGTGCTGCTGAAGGCCTATGCCTGCGGCATCTTCCCCATGGCCGAGAGCGCGGAAGACCCGGCGCTCTATTGGATCGAGCCTGACATGCGCGGGATCATCCCGCTCGACGGTTTCCACGTGCCGTCACGGCTCGCCCGCACAGTGCGCTCGACGCCGTTCAGCGTCTGGGTCAATCGCGACTTCGACGGCGTGATCGACGGCTGCGCCGAGCCCAAGCACGACCGCGCCCGCACCTGGATCAATGCCCGCATCCGCCGCATCTATCGCTCGCTCTACGCACACGGCCATTGCCATACGGTCGAGGTCTATGACGGCGACATGCTGGTCGGCGGCCTCTACGGCGTTTCGCTCGGCCGCGCCTTCTTCGGCGAGAGCATGTTCCACCGCGCACGTGACGCCTCCAAGATCGCGCTGGTGCATCTCATCGCGCGGCTCAAGGCCGGCGGCTACACGCTGCTCGATACGCAGTTCGTGACGGAGCACCTGAAATCGTTCGGCGCGGTCGAGGTGCCGAAGCGGCGCTATCACCGGATGTTGGAAGAGGCGCTGCACGGCGAAGGAAACTTCGCCGCATTGCCGATCGAACGCGCCGTGAGCGGCGTGGAGACGATAGAGATTATTCGCGGCGAAAATTGACGGCGTCATTCCGGGACGGCGCGGAGCGCCGGACCCGGAAGCCAGACACGAGCACAGAATTCAATTCTGGATCCGGGTTCGCGTGCTGTCGCACGCACCCGGAATGACCCCGAGAGGTCACCGCAACCCCGGGAATAATCCGGGGGGCTGTGCCTGTGGCGGCTGCTGTTGTGCGCGCGGCTGCTGCAGTTGCGGCGGCGTGGCGCGCCGAGGCGCCGGAGCACGCGCCGCAGGCTTCGCCGCCGGCGGCGGCAGCGTGGCCGCACCCGCGTCGGGCGACGACGCGTCGGCGACCGCCGGGTTCTTGCCGCCTTTGCAATCGGTAAGCCACACATCGTAGATCGGATGCTCGACCGCGTGCAGGCCCGGACTCGCCGCAAACATCCAGCCGGTGAAGATGCGTCTCACCTCACCCTGCAGCGTCACCTCGTCCACCTCGACGAAGCTGTCGGTGTTCGGCGACTCGGTCGGCGGCCGCGAATAGCACGCGCGGGGCGTCACCTGCAGCGCGCCGAACTGCACCGTCTCGTTGACCGCCACCTCGAACGAGATGGTGCGGCCGGTGATCTTGTCGAGGCCTGAGAATACCGCGGTCGGGTTGGGGATGCGCTGCGGCGGCGGCTCGACGACGATGTCGTCATTGGGCTGCGTCGCGGCGTTGGCTGGCTGTTGCGCGCCGGGCTGCTGCGGCGTGCCTGGCGGCTGGCGCACGCCGGGCGGCAGGCCCGGCAGCGTCTGCACAGGGTTAGTGCCGGCGACGCCTTGTTGCGGCTGGCCGGGCTGCGGCAAGGGCTGCGGCTGGGCAGCCGGCGGCGCCTCGGTACCGGGCGGCGGCGCCAGGTCCTGTGTCTGGATCCCGCCGGCGCCCGGGCGGCTCGACGGCGGCAGATTCATCGGCGCCGGCAACGGCTCGGCCGGCGGCTGGTCGGAACGGACACCGCGTGGCGGGCGCGGTGGCGCATCGCTGTCGTCGTCATACGTCGGATCGACCACCGGCGGCGGATCGTTGCGGCTCGGATAGTACGGGCGCTGCTGCGGCGGCGGAGGCGGCTGATCGGAATAATAGGGAGGCCCCGAACGATAGTCGGGCGGCCCGCCAGGAACATTGGCCGGCGGACGCGGCGGCTCGTCAGTGAAAATCGAACCGAACTGCGCGAGCGCCGGGCCTGCCGCACTCATTGCGGCAATCGCGAGGATGCAGACTGACAGCCTGGATCGCGCCATGAACCCGGATCGTCCCCCTAAGTCACCGGCGGGATCAGCCTCAGCCCGGTGCGGCGCCCGGTTAACACGGGGAATGCGGCGACGGAAGGGCGGGAACAAGGAAGCGGTGAATAGCGAGCGGCGAGCCGTAAGAAAGTTGTTCCGCGCTATTCGCTACTCCCTTCCCTATTCGCCCCTTATTCGCAGCTACTCCCCCGGCGCCCAGGCTTTGTAATCGCCGGTCGCACGCGGACGGCGGCCTGCCGCCAAAGTCGAACCCGGCGGACGGTAGGCGCCCCGGGTCCCCGTGAGATTCGGCTTGTGGGGCTTCTGCCAGGGATGCGGCTTGTAGTTTTCCGCAGTGGGCGGCGTATCGACCGTGTGATGCAACCAGCCATGCCAGGACGGCGGCACGGTCGAGGCCTCGGTGTAACCGTTGTAGATCACCCACCGCCGCTCGAACAGCAGCGTCGGATCGATCTTTCCGCCCCGCGTGCGGTAATAGCGGTTTCCGAATTCGTCCTCGCCCACCTGCTCGCCGAATCGCCAGGTCCAGAGCTGGGTCCCGAACGTCTGCGAATTCCACCAGGTGAACACTTTCAGCAGGAAACTTTTCATCGCTGCCGTGCGTTGGCTGAAATTGATCGCGGCGTTGTGCCACCTCCTCTTCCGCATGTCCAGGGCGCACGCCCTACGGCCGGCGCGTTGCCAACGCATATCAAGGACGCATGGACTTCCTCCGTCTCGCCCTCACCCACATCAAGGATTGGCTGAGCTGGCTGCCGAACCCGGTGGTGGCCGTGCTGATCCTCGCGCTTGCCGTCGTCCTCGCGCTCGCCGTGCACAACTGGCTGCGCAAACTGACACGGCGGCTCTTGGCGACACACTATCCGAACGTCTTCTCAATCTTCACGCAGATGCGCGGGCTCACCCGCCTGGCGCTGCTGATCCTGGCGATGATCGTCGCGCTCCCGGTGGCGCCGCTCGGCGGCGATACCTCGCTGCTCGTGGCGCGGCTTTTACTGATCGCCATCATCGGTCTCGTCGGCTGGGCCTCCATCACGGCGCTGCACATCGCCGCCGATATCTACCTGCGCCGCTACCGGCTCGACGTCGACGACAA
>DATARB010000376.1:0-2589 GCA_036264375.1 Pseudolabrys sp. | reverse complement strand
CAAAACCACTTCGGCAAGCTGGCGCGCGATGTCTCCGCCCGTGCAACTCAGGCAGGACTTGATCGACGCAGACTGACGCGTGTGCTCGATTACATCGGAGCCAATCTGGAAGGTGATTTGACACTCGCCCGCCTGGCTTCGGTCGCATGCCTGAGCCGCTTCCATTTTTCCCGCGCGTTCAAGGACGCGGTCGGCCGATCTCCGCATCACTATGTCAGCGTGAAGCGGCTTGAGCTCGCCAAACAACTGCTTGAGAAAGGCGACCAGCCGTTGGCCCATATTGCGCTGACCCTCAAATTTTCCTGCCAGGCCAACTTCACCCGTGCGTTCCGTGAGGCGGCGGGTCAGACGCCTGCTCAGTACCGGCGCAGCGTTGGCAAGATCGCCGCGTAACCGGCCGCAAGAAATGACAACAGTTGAGCAACCGAGGCGAAGCCGCGTTCGGTCCGTTGGTGCATTCTACTCGCTCGGATGCACCCTCGACCATGAAAAAGAGCGAACATGACACTCGAGCGAAAAGTCGTCGTCATCACCGGAGCGTCGCGCGGCATCAACACCATTCCTGGAATGCCGCGTATCAATCACGATCAGTATGACATCGACGGTATTCGCGTCGAACGAAGATCTCGCGTGCAAGTGGACGCCCGGGAGCGGCATGAATTTTCCTAGAATCATCGTTCCGCTCCAAGTTCTCGTCTTGCGCGCGACCTCTTCCGAAAACCGGTTCCTACTTTCCGGGATCGCGCGCCTGGGCCGCGGAGTTTGCGCAAGATTGAAATGGAGAGCGCAATATCGCCAAATTCGGCTGCGCTTGCTGCGTTGCGGGCGCCTAGGAGGATCCGCATACAGTTGTTCCACCAATGCTGAGTGGCGCCGCAAAATATGGCGCTGATTGAGGACACCCTTGTCGGTCAGTTCGCCGGCGTCGATAGATAGTTTTTCCGTCAGGAACGCCAGGCGCAGCACTATCGCCGCGGTTGCCGGAAGGGCGGAGCCAGGTGCTTGTCGGAGCCAAGTCCTAAGCAGTGTCCTAGTTCAGCACCCCGACGATCGCTCCGATGAGGCAGGTCGACAGCGTGCCGGACACGATCGACTTGAAGCCGAGCGAGATCACATCGCCGCGCCGCTCCGGCGCCATGGTGGCGAGCCCGCCGATCATGATGCCGAGGCTGCCGAAATTGGCGAAGCCGCACATGGCGTAGAGCATGATCAGCCGCGAGCGCGGCTCGAGCGCTTCCGGCGGCAGCTTCGACAGCTCGACATAGGCGATGAACTCGTTGAGGACCGTCTTGATCCCCATGAGCCCGCCGGCCGTCACCGCATCCTTCCACGGGATGCCGATGAGCCAGCAGACCGGCGCCATAACGAGCCCGAGGCCGCTCTGCAGCGAGATCGGCGCGCCGCCGACCGCCGGCAGCAGACCCAATAGGGCATTGCAGAGGTGGACCAAGGCCACTAGCACGATCAGCATCACGCAGATATTGAGCAGGAGCTCGAGGCCGGTCGCCGCCCCCTGGACGATCGCATCCATGGTGCTTGACGCGGTGCTGGCGATTTTTGGCAGTGTCGCGCCGGTGCGTTGCGGGCTCGGATCGGGAATCATGATCAGGCTGATCAGGATGGCGGCGGGTGCGTCCAGGACCGAGGCCACGACGAGATGGGCGGGAGCATCAGGGATAACCGGAGCCAGCAGGGTGGCGTAGATCACCAGTACGGTGCCGGCGATGCAGGCCATGCCGGCCGTCATCACGGTGAAGAGCTCGGCGCGGGAGAGGCTGACCAGATAAGGGCGGATGAACAGCGGCGCTTCGATCATGCCGAGGAAAATATTGGCCGCAGCCGAGAGCCCGACCGCGCCGCCGACCCCGAGCGTGTGCTCGAAGACCCAGGAAAGCCCGCGCACGATCGGGGGCAGGATACGCCAGTAGAACAGGAGTGAGGTGAGCACGCTCACCACCAGCAGCACCGGCAGGGCCTGGAAGGCGAGGCTGAACTCGGCGCCGGGCACCTTGAGCTCGAACGGCAGGGTCCCGCCCCCGACATAGCCGAACGCGAAGGAGGTGCCGGCCCTGGTGGCATCGGCGACGGCATCGACCGCGCTGTTGATGACGAAGAATCCCGCCGTGATCTGCGGCACCTTGAGGAACAGCATCGCGGTCGCGAAGGTGACGGCAAGGCCGATGGCGGCCTGACGGATGGAGACCGCGCGCCGGTTCTCGCTGATGATCCAGGCGATCGCCAGCAGGGCGATCATGCCAAAAGCCGATTGCAATTCCTGCATGCCCCGTGCCTCTATGCGATGCCCTGCGGTCGAGCTCTCGGCCGGGCGCATGATAGAGCATGATCCCGGAAATTGGACGCCGGTTTCCGGAAAAGATCGTGCTCAATCAGAGGGCTATCGTTCAAACTCCACCAGAGCAACAACACGAAAACACCCATCTCAATTGGGTTTGGCGCGTCGCCACGTGAGCGTGGCCGTCTTCAACGAATGGCTGAAGCGCTGTGGTCCGTCAGTGCTGAGTTGGAGGCATTCGCCATTCACTTTGACCAACCGCACCTGACGCTGTCCGAGCCAATTCGGGAAAAAGC
>DATARB010000362.1:0-7987 GCA_036264375.1 Pseudolabrys sp. | reverse complement strand
CTGCAACACGATGAGCACTGACCAGCGGTCGCTGGCGTAGAGCCGCTGTTGCAGATCGCTGAGGCGTTCGACACCCTCGGCCAGCATCGCCTTGGCTGCCGCCTTGTCGACGGTGAGGCCGCCGCATTCGGCGGGATCGTGTTTCGACAGGCGGAATTTTCCCGCCTTGTCGATGCGAAATGTCTTGGCAATGTCTTGCAGCGTCATGGAGCCCCCAGCCTGGACACTCTGATCTGTCATAGCCGGGCATAGCCGTTCGAAGAACGGCGTTCTTTCAGAACGCGTATGTCCCGGCCATCTCGCTGAGGAAGGCACGGTGCTTTCCCGATCGGATGCCCGGGACGGGCCGGGGCATGACAGCGGATAGGCCTATTCGACCAAAGCCTAGCCGCCGGCGAAATAATTTTCCAGAAAGGCCGTCACGAAGCGCGGCATGGCCGGATCGAAGTCGGCCGGGCTGCGCACGATGCGGATGTCGGCAAGCTCCGGCTGCTCTTCGGTCGCGAGGTAGGCGAGTATGCGCGCGCGCAGGGCTTCGGCGGTTTCCGCGCTGCGCAAGAGCTTGAGCTGCACGATCCGCCCGCCATCGACGACCGTGATCCAGCCCGGATCGGCACGAAACGCGGCAATGTCGCAGCCGGTCTCTTCCTTGAGCTCGCGCGCGACGCTTGCGCCGAGATCGACTGTGTCGCCGGCAAGGTCGCTCAGATCGGGCGTGCCGCAGGGAAAATAGATCCAGCCCGCGTTGACCGTATGTGCGCCCATGACGCCGAGTAGCAGCGCGCCATCGGCGGAGACAATCGCGGCCGCGCCGAAGCAATCGCGGACTCCGCTATGCGGGCTGCCCCAATGGCGCCAGGCGGTGAAACTCGCAAAGTCGGTTTCCAGATAAGCGCCATGGAAGACGCCGTCGCGCACCACCTGGCTGTGCAACAGCAGCACGCGGCCGTTCCAGACTTCGGGTTTCTGCCGTTGCAGTTCGGCGAAATAAACATCGATCTCGGGCCGCCGCGTCACCGCGAAATCCCACGGCTTCGGCGCGAAATGCAGGTCCAGCCGGTCGATATGGAAGATGGTCGGCTTGTCGCTCATCCGCCGACATCCTCGAGCGGCACGGCTTCGAACATCCGGCTCGGCTTGACGATTTCGTCCTGCGCCGCGATGAGCTGGATCTCCGGCGAGCCAGCCTCCACCGTCTTGCTCAGCACGCCGAAGATGCTGGAGGCCGCGCAGGCCATCGCCTCCGCGATGTTTCCCTCGCGCAGAAAATGCGCGAAGAACAGCGCCGCAATGGCATCGCCCGCGCCGTTGATCGACAGCGGCAATTGCGGCGTGCGCAGGCGGTACATGCCGGTCTCGTCGGAGGCCAGGAGGTCGAGCGAATCCTTAGGCGTGTCGTCGGTATGCAGCGAGGTCACCAGGATGGCGCGGGGCCCCAGATCGTGCACCGCCTTCACAGCGTCGCGCGCCTGCGCCAGCGTCTTGCTTGGCCGGCCCGACAAATAGTCGAGCTCGAACTGGTTCGGCGTGACGATGTCGGCTTCCGGCACGGCCTTCTGCTTCATGAACTCAGGTATGCCCTCGCGCACGAAGATGCCGCTGCCGACATCGCCGATGACGGGATCGCAACAGTAATGCGCCGCCGGATTGGCGCGCTTGACGGTCACCACCGCATCGAGGATTGCTGCGCCGATTTCGGCGCTGCCCATATAGCCCGAGAGAATCCCGTCGCACTCGCCGAGCACGCCGCACTTCTCAATGCCCTCGACCACCTCTCGGATCATCGCCGCGTCGAACACGCGGCCGGTAAAGCTTCCGTAGCCGGTGTGATTGGAGAATTGCACGGTGTGGATCGGCCACACCTCGACGCCCATGCGCTGGAGCGGAAACACCGCCGCGTCATTGCCGACATGGCCGTAAGCGACGTGGGATTGGATGGAGAGGATGTTCATACGGTCCACAATAACAGACACGGCGGGGAGGTTCCCCGCCGTGCGCGTCACATGCAAGTGGTCTTTCGGGTGACGTCTCTCTATTCCGTTAGCGCCGCCACTTGCTTCGCTCATTCCCGCGCAAGCGGGAATCCCGGGCCAATCGGCAAGAAAGCCACTTTACGCTGGGTCCCCGCTTTCGCGGGGACGAGCGGCTCATTTGCGCGCGATCACGCGTTTTCTACTGCCCCGCTTTGTGCGCCGCCTCGACGTACTTGTTCGTGTAGGTCTTCGACAGGTCGATATTGGCCTTGGCAACCTCCGGCGAGGACTGGCTGAACACCGCGAGCACCGCGGCGGCGCCCTTCGGGTCCATCAGGCCGGTCTCCGAATACATCGGGATGGTGTTCTTGAGCGCGGCGATGTAGCCGGCCTTGTCCTTGCCGACGAGCTCCGGCGGCATCTTGTCGGCGATCTCCTCGGCGGTGTGCGAGTGAATCCATTTCAGCGTGGCGAGGATCGCGTTGGTCATCGCCTGCACGTCCTTCTCGTGGCTGGCGATCCAGTCCGCGCGCGTATATAGCGCGCCGCCCGGATACTCGCCGCCGAACACGGCCAGCGTGTCGTGCTGCGTGCGCGTGTCGCTCAGGATCGTGAGGTCCTTGTTGCGGCCCTGCAGCACGGTGACGGAGGGATCGAGCATCACCGCGGCGTCGATCTGGCCCTGCTCCATCGCGGCGACGGAGGTCGCACCGAGCCCGACCGAGATCACGCCGACGGAGTCCGGATCGACGCCATCCTTCTTGAGCAGATATTTGAGAAAGAAATCGGTCGAAGACCCGGGCGCGCTGACGCCGACTTTCTTGCCGGCGAGGTCCTTGACCGATTTGATCTCGGCGGTGTGCTTCGGCGACACCACCAGCGCGAGGCCGGGATAGCGGTCATAGACCACGAAAGCCTCGAGATGCTGGCCCTTGGCGGCGAGATTGACGCAGTGGTCGAAATAACCGGAGACCACGTCGGCGCTGCCGCCGATCACCGCCTTGAGCGACTCCGAGCCGCCCTTGAAGTCGACCACGTCGACGTCGAGCCCGGCCTTCTTGTATTCGCCGAGTTGCTTGGCCAACATCGTCGGCAGGTAGCACAGGCACGCGCCGCCGCCGACGGCGAGCGTGATCTTGGATTGCGCCATCGCCAGCCCGCTCGACAGAGCGAGCGCGACGGCCGCGGCGGCAAGGCGCCGGAACAGTTTCACAGACATTGAAGTCCTCCCTGCATTCATTGGCCTTTTGCCGAAGACCATTTCGGGCCGCACGATAGGCGCGCGCAGCAATCCTGCCTAGAGCCTGTTGTCGGCCGGCGCGGGCCGCCAGACCAGCAGACGCCGCTCGGCCAAAGTGACCAGGTAGTCGATCACGATGACGAACGCGGCGAGCACGAACATGCCGGCGAAGACGCCCGCCACGTCGAACACGCCTTCCGCCTGCTGGATGAGGTAGCCCAAGCCTGCCGCAGCGCCGAGATATTCGCCGACCACCGCGCCGACCACAGCAAAGCCGACCGAGGTGTGCAGCGACGAGAACATCCACGACATCGCCGAGGGCCAATAGACGTGGCGCATCAAATGGCGCTCGTTCATGCCGAGCATGCGCGCATTGGCGAGCACAGTCGGACTCACCTCTTTCACGCCCTGGTAGACGTTGAAAAAGACGATGAAGAACACCAGGGTGATGCCGAGCGCGACCTTCGACCAGATGCCGAGCCCGAACCACAGCGTGAAGATCGGCGCCAGCACCACGCGCGGCAGCGCATTGACCATCTTCACGTATGGATCGAACACCGCCGCCGTGAGCGGCTGCCGCGCGAACCAGAAACCGACCAGGATGCCGCCGGCGGACCCGAGCACGAAGGCGTAGATCGACTCCTGCAGCGTGACCCAGAGATGCTTCCAGATCACTCCCGAGGCGAACCAGGCGGCGACCTGGCTCGCGACATCCACCGGCGTCGAGAAGAAGAACGGCGGCAGCAGCATCCTGCCGAACACCGGATAGGTCGAGAACACGTACCAGGCGGCAATCGTCGCCACGCCGACGAGGATTTGCAAAGAGAGGAGCTTGACCCTCGACATGAATTTCAAACTCCTCCCTTTGTCGACCTTAGCGCCGCTGCGTCAGAGCGGGTTCTTGAACAGCCCGACCAAGCCGGTCGCGCCTTTGACATGGCCGTTGAGCTTTTCGAGCAGCTCGAGCCGGGTCAGCCCCGGCGGCAAGGCCTTGGTATCGAGATCGGTCGCGATGAGCACGAAGGTGTAGTGGTGCGGCGCTCCCGGCGGGGTGCACGGACCCGTATAAACGTTCAGTCCGGCAGTGCCCTTGCCGCCGACGAATTTATCGGATGGCTTGCTGGTCTCACCCTCGGCGAACGCGGTGACCGAGACCGGAATGCCATAGGCATGCCAGTGATCAACGCCGAGGCCGTTGCGGCCTTCCGGATCGGTCATGACCAGCGCATAGCTCACCGTGCCCGCCGGCGGATTGGCCCACGCAAGCGGCGGCGAAATATTCTCACCGACGCAGTTCGGATTGGTTTTGGCGGCGCCGGCGTACTTCTTCGGCAGCAAGGTGCTGTCCTTGAACGCGGGCGAACTCAGCGTGAACGGCTCGGCCGCGTAGGCGCTTCCGGCCAGCAGCAGAACGCCGGCAGCGGCAGCGAAAATCTGACCTAACTTGAGCATGCATTTCCTCCAGTTTTCTTGTGATAGGCAGTTTCATCAACAACGCGAATGTCTCGAAATTCCCCCATCAGCCTCCTTCCGTTTGCGTGTAGCCCTTCACGACCTCGGCCTTGAGCTTGTGCCAGATGTCGCGGTGCAGTTCATGAAAGACGGGATCGAGCTTCACCTCGGAGATGTCGCGCGGACGCGCGAGCGGCACGCGCCAGTCACCGATGATGCGCGAGCCCGGCCCCGCCGACATGATCACCACGCGGTCGGACAGCGCGATCGCCTCGTCCAGATCGTGCGTGACGAAGAGCACGGCCTTGCGGTCGGCGCTCCACAGATCGAGCAACAGGTTGCCCATGATCTGTCGCGTCTGCGCATCGAGCGGACCGAACGGCTCGTCCATGAGCAGAATCTTCGGATCGCGGATCAGCACCTGTGCCAGACCGACACGCTTGCGCTGCCCGCCGGAGAGCATGTGCGGATAACGGTCGCCGAAGGCCCCAAGCCCCACGCGCTTGAGCCATTCCTGCGCGCGCGGGCGCGCCTCGGAGGCCGGGGCGCCGGCCGTCTCCAAGCCTATGGCGACATTCTCCAGCGCGGTCTTCCAGGGAAACAGCGCATCGGCCTGGAAGAGATAGCCGGCCTGGCGGTTCAGCCCGGTGATCGGCGCGCCGAAGACGCTCGCCGTGCCCGCATAAGGCGTGAGCAGGCCGGCGGCGATATTGAGCAAGGTCGATTTTCCGCAGCCGGTCGGGCCGACAATGGCGACGAACTCGCCATCGGCGACATTGAGCGTCGCACGCTCCACCGCGATGAAGGGCTGCCCCCGCGCGACACGGAACGCCACCACCACCTCGCTGAGCGAGACGGCCTGCGCCGCGCTCGTCTGCGGGCCCGCTGCCGCGCCCTCACCCATGCCGATCCGACCCCTTTCGCGTGGCGCGCAAACTAGCGGCTTGCCCGGGGCTTGCAAACCCATTCGCGCATGGCACCTGCGCGCCGGTTTCGCAGCGCGGCACCGCATGCCATCATCAGCACAATGACCATCGACCCCCGTCTCGCCGATGCCTGGGCGCGCCTGCCCGACTACCTCGGCAGCCACGTGCTGGTGAGCGGCGCCGCGCTGGCCATAGGACTCGGCATCAGCCTGCCGGTCGCGATCCTCTCGGTCCGCCGCCCGCTGCTGCGCGCCAGCCTGTTGGCGGCGGCGAGCGTGGTGCAGACTATCCCCGGGCTCGCGCTGCTGGCGCTGTTCTATCCGCTGCTCTTGGCGCTCTCCGCGCTGAGCGAGCGCATCTTCGGCGCCGGCTTCTCGGCGCTCGGCTTCCTGCCCTCGGTGCTGGCGCTGGCGCTCTATTCGATGCTGCCGGTGCTGCGCAACACGGTGACAGGCCTCCTCGGCCTCGATCCGCGCCTGCGCGAGGCCGCCTTGGTGATCGGCATGAGCCCCGCGCGATCGATGCGCGACATCGAACTGCCGCTTGCGCTGCCGGTGATCATGGCCGGCGTGCGCACATCCGCCGTCTGGGTCATCGGCACCGCCACGCTGGCGACGCCGATCGGCCAACAGAGCCTCGGCAATTACATCTTCACTGGGCTGCAGACGCAGAACTGGGTCTTTGTGATCTTCGGCTGCGTGGCCGCCGCGGTGCTTGCGCTGGCAGTGGACCAACTGTTGGCGCTGATCGAGACCGGCGCCGCCCGCCGCAGCGCGTTGCTCGCCGGCTTGGGTGCCCTCGGTCTCATCGCGCTGACGCTCGCCGCGCTGGTGCCCGGCCTCGCCCGGCCGCACGCGACTTACGTGATCGGCGCCAAGACTTTCACCGAGCAACACGTGCTGGCGGCATTGATCGCCCAGCGTCTCGAAGCGGACGGCCTCACCTCAACGCGCCGCCAGGGTCTCGGCTCCAATGTTCTGTTCGACGCGCTGGCGTCCGGCGAGGTCGACGTCGCTGTGGACTATTCCGGCACGCTCTGGGCCAACGTCATGCATCGCAGCGACGTGCTGCCGCGTGCGCAGGTGCTCGGCGAATTGGCGCAGTGGCTGAAGACGACGCACGGCATTCGCCTGCTGGGCCCGCTCGGATTCGAGAATTCCTATGCGCTGGCAATGACACGGCCGAAGGCCGACGCGCTCGGCATCAATTCGATCGCCGATCTCGCGCGCCACGCCGGCTCGCTCACCATCGCCAGCGATTACGAATTCTTCGCCCGGCCAGAATGGCGGGCAATCCGCGACGCCTATGGATTGCAATTCCGCGAGCAGCGCACGATGCAGCCGGAATTCATGTACCGGGCGGTGAGCGACGGCAGCGTCGATGTGATCTCGGCCTATACCAGCGACGGCCAGATCGCCACGCACGATCTCGTCGTGCTCGACGATCCCAAGCACGCCATCCCGCCGTACGATGCGATCTTGCTGCTGTCGCCGAAACGCGCCGACGATCAGACGCTGATCGCCGCGCTCACCCCACTGGTCGATGCCATTCCCGTAAGCGTCATGCGCGAGGCCAATGCGCGGGCCTCAAACGGCGACACGACGCCGGACGCGGTCGCGCGATGGCTGTGGGAGCGGGCTGGCAGAAAGTAACCGAAAAGACTTAGTGCTTTTCGGTCGCGCTCTCGAGCTCCAGCGCGCGTGTCCGCGTCAGATCCAGCATGCACACCCCGCCCTCGATGCGGGCAATGGTGCCCTCACCGAGTTCGTAATATTCGCAATTCGCGTCGCGGTATTGCACCCAGAGCCGTTGCGCGGCGCGCAGCTGGTCGCGCTGCTTTGGCGACTGCGCATCCTTCAGCGCCTGTTGATAGGCGACATTGAGACGCTTATCCAGGACGGCGAGCTTCGCCTTCTGGCATTCGACGATCTCATAGGTGCTGCCGTCGCAGCTCTGCTCGGGATCGCCCTGGTCGTCCGCATATGCGAAAGCGGCCGCCCCGATGAGGGCGGCCGCTGCGATCGCGTTGATCAGGGCTCGTTCCATCCGTTGTCATGGCCGGGCTTGACCCGGCCATCCCGCTTAGTGACACACAGTACCAGCCTTTAGAGGAGCACCGCCATCCTGATCGGGATCACCGGGACTCGGTGCGTTCCGCGCCGGCCCGGTGATGACCAGCGTCAGTTCTTCGCCTTATCCACCAGCGCGCGCTGCTTGATCCACGGCATCATCTCGCGCAGCTTGGCGCCGACCTGCTCGACCGAGTGCTCGGCGAGCTTCGCGCGCGTCGCCTTGAACGAGGTCTGGTTGACCTTGTTCTCCAGCATCCAGTCGCGGGTGAAGCGGCCGGACTGGATGTCGCCCAGCACCTTCTTCATCTCCGCCTTGGTCTCCGG
>DATARB010000342.1:0-2713 GCA_036264375.1 Pseudolabrys sp. | reverse complement strand
AGCATGGCTTGCGATTCGCACGAGGCGGTAAAAGGCCACGCAATAAAATGCGCCCGCCGGATGCAACTCAGGGAAACCCCTGAGGTCCGGCGGGCTGGAAATGAAGGCAGCGAAATTAGGGTTTGCGATCCCGCCGTCATGCCCGGCCAACCGGGTCCGGCCTTCGGCCGGCCCGGGTGCAAGCTTGTGCCTGGCATCCACGTCTAAAAGGCGTAACGGCAAAGAAGTGACGTGGATGGCCGGGTTCATCCCGGCCATGACAGTACCGTTTACGCCGCGGCCCGCTCCGGCGGCGCCATGAATTCCGGGCCGACCGGGTCCTTCACGTTGTCAATGAGGATCTTATCGATCTCCGCCATAGCCGCGCCATCGAGCGTCCAGCCATAGACGTCGTCGATCGGATCGAGTTGGTCGGGACGGCGCGCGCCCCAGAGCGCAAAGCCCGCGCCCTGCTTGTCGAGGATCCAGCGCACCGCGAGGTGCACGACGCTCTTGCCATAGTGCGTCTTGGCAAAGGCATCGAGCGCCGCCACCGCCTTGAGATACTGGCCGAAGCGCGGCTGCTGAAATTTCGGATCGCTGCGCCGAAGGTCGTCGCCGGTGAACTTGGTCGCGTCGCTCATCTTGCCGGCAAGCAGGCCGCGGCAGAGTGCGCCATAGGCGAGCGTCATGATGTTGTTCTTCTGGCAATAGGCCAGCACGTCCTTCTCGATCTCGCGCTCGAAGAGATTGTAGGGCGGTTGGTTGGTGTACAACGGCGCAACGCTGCGGAACTTGTCCATCTGCGCGGGCGAGAAATTGCTGACACCAATGGCGCGGATCTTTCCGGCCTCCATAATGTCCAGCAGCGCGCCGGCGGTCTCTTCGATCGGCACGTTCGGATCGGGCCAGTGTACTTGGTAGATGTCGATGACATCCGTCCGCAGGCGGCGGAGCGAATCGTCAACCTCCTTGAGGATGCGCCCGCGGCTGGCATTGCGGAACGGCTTGCCCTCTTTCCAGTCGAGCGCGACCTTGGTCGCGATGACGGCCTTGTTGCGGCGGCCACCTTGCGCCAGCGCACGGCCGACGACTTCTTCCGAATGGCCGAAGCCGTAGACCGGCGCGGTGTCGATCAGCGTGATGCCGCGGTCGATCGCCGCGTGGATCGTGCGGATCGATTCCGCGTCGTCGCTGCCGCCCCACATCCAGCCGCCGATGGCCCAGGTGCCGAGCCCGATACGCGAGGGCTTGAGGTCGGTGCCGGGAATTTGCGTGGTTTCGATTTTCGTTTGGGACGCCATTGCTTGCTCCAGTCTCAGTTCAACAGATCAGTTCACCCGCTGTGGGGCGGGTTTGCTTTTGGCGGATAGTTGTCCGATGAGCAGGCTTGCGAGCACGATCGCCGCGCCGATGCCTTGCATTGGGGTCGGAACGAAGCCCTTGATCACGGCATCGAGAACGAAGGCCACGATCGGGATCAGCAGGAAGAATGGCGCGGCGGCGGAGACGCCGACACCTTCAATTCCGTAAAACCAAAGCGCATAGGCGGCGCTGGTTCCGATCAATGCCACATAGGTGAACCCGATCACGTTCTGTGTGGTCAGCACTGTGGGGATGTCGCCGGCGAGCGTCGCGAAGATCGCCAGCTCAATGCCGCCAACGATGAGCTGCCAGGCGGTGAACACCATGAGCGGCGCCGGCCGGCCCCAGCGATTGAGCAGCACGCCGCCGAGTGCGAGCGACAGTGCCGCGCCGAGGCCGGCGAGTGCGCCGACCGTGTCGAGCGCGAGCGTGCCGCTGGTCAGCAGCAGCATTACGCCGACTGCGCCGACCACCACGCTGCCGAGGCGCATGAAGCTCGGGCTTTGTCCAAGCAGCGGCCAGGCGATGAGGACGGTGAAGATCGGCCCGAGCGATTGCAGCGTGCCGGCGACGCCGCCGGGGAGCCGTTGAGCGGCGACAAAAAAGAAACCGAAGAACGCGCCGCAGTTCAGGGTTCCGAGCAGGAACACCCTGAGCCACCACGAGCGGTGGGGGAACGTGCGGTAAATAAGGAGTAGCGGCAGCCCGCCGCCCAGCGCCCGGACCGCTCCGGTGAAGACCGGGTGGGCCGGCAGCATCGACGTCGCGACAATATACGTCGTGCCCCAGATAACAGAGGCCAAAGCCGCGCAAAGCTTCGGATTCATCGACAAGTCCTTTTAAGTTCGGCGTACTGGCGCGTACGACAAATACATACCATACTGTATGGTACGAAAAGCCATCGACAAGGGGTTGAGGGGGCCGGATGCGACCAAAGGATAGGTGCCGTGGCTGAATCGAAGGCGGAACAGAAGCGGGAGCAAATCTTGCAGGCAGCAGCCGATCTGCTGCTCGAGCGCGGCTATGCCGGGGTCAGCGTCGACGAAGTCGTGGCCCGCGCCGGCGGTTCCAAGACCAACGTCTACACCTACTTCGGCGGCAAGGACGGGCTGTTCGCCGCGGTCATGCAGCGTTTCTGCGATGAGATCGTCGGCCCGCTCCAGGCAATCGACGTCGCCGGGCTGCCGCTGCGCGCGGCGCTGATCCACATCGGCACGACCTTTCTCGGGGTGCTGCTGACGCGCCGGGCGCTCGAGGTGCATCGCCTCGCCGTCGCCGAGGCGCATCGCCATCCGGACGCCGCGCGCGCCTTTTTCAACGCCGCGCCGGAGGAGACTTATGCGGCCATCGCCAAGCTCATCGCCGCGCA
>DATARB010000170.1:0-3809 GCA_036264375.1 Pseudolabrys sp. | reverse complement strand
CCGCAATGCGCCGGCCGCGGTCTACGAACTCGAACATTGGGGCCTGCCGTTCTCGCGCCGCGAGGAAGACGGCAAGATCTATCAGCGTCCGTTCGGCGGCATGACCACCCACTACGGCAAGGGCACCGCGCAGCGCACCTGTGCGGCCGCCGACCGCACCGGCCATGCCATGCTGCACACGATGTACGGCCAGGCGCTGCGGCATTCGGCCGAGTTCTACATTGAATACTTCGCCATCGACCTGATCATGGACGAGGAAGGCCGCTGCCGCGGCGTCATCGCCCTGAATATGGACGACGGCACCATCCACCGCTTCACCGCCAGCCAGACCATCCTGGCCACCGGCGGCTACGGACGCGCTTATTTCTCCTGCACCTCGGCGCATATCTGCACCGGCGACGGCGGCGGTATGGTGCTGCGCGCCGGCCTGCCGCTGCAGGACATGGAATTCGTGCAGTTCCATCCGACCGGCATCTATCCGGCCGGCTGCCTGATCACCGAAGGCTCGCGCGGCGAAGGCGGCTATCTCACCAATTCCGAGGGCGAGCGCTTCATGGAGCGCTACGCGCCGTCGGCCAAGGACCTCGCCTCGCGCGACGTGGTCTCACGCTCCATGACCTTGGAAATCCGCGAGGGCCGCGGGGTCGGCAAAGACAAGGACCACATCTTCCTGCACCTCGATCATCTCGATCCGGCCGTGCTGCACGAGCGGTTGCCGGGCATCAGCGAGACCGCGCGCATTTTCGCCGGCGTCGACGTGACGCGCGAGCCGATTCCGGTGCTGCCGACCGTGCACTACAACATGGGCGGCATCGCCACGAACTATCACGGCGAAGCGGTGACCCTGAAAAATGGTAACCCCGATACGGTGATCCCGGGCCTGATGGCGCTCGGCGAAGCCGGCTGCGTCTCCGTGCACGGCGCCAACCGGCTCGGCTCCAATTCGCTGATCGATCTTGTGGTGTTCGGCCGTGCCGCCGCGCACCGCTGCGCCGAGCTTCTGACGCCGGGCGAGAAGCGGCCCGATCTGCCGAAGGATTCCGCCGATCTGGCGCTGTCGCGCCTCGACAAGTTCCGCCACGCCTCCGGCGGCACGCCGACCGCGCAGCTCCGCCTCAACATGCAGCGTGTGATGCAGAACAACTGTGCGGTGTTCCGCACCGGCGAGGTGCTGGAGCAAGGCCACAAGCTGATCCACGATGTCTATGACAACATGCCGGACGTGAAGGTCAGCGACCGCTCGCTGATCTGGAATTCCGACCTGATCGAGACCCTGGAACTCGACAACCTCATCGCGCAGGCGGTGGTCACCATGGACTCGGCGAAGAACCGCACCGAAAGCCGCGGCGGTCACGCGCGCGAGGACTTCCCCGACCGCGACGACAAGAACTGGATGAAGCACACACTGGCGTGGATCGACGGGAAGGGCGGCGTGACGATCGATTATCGTCCGGTGCACACTTACACGCTGTCCAACGACATCGCCTACATCGAACCGAAAGCGCGCGTTTATTGATGTTCTGTCATTGCCGGGCTTGTCCCGGCAATCCCGATCGGGCGGGCAGCGTGCCCTCCTAAGCGAGATGGCCGGGTCAAGCCCGGCCATGACAAGAGGGAAAGCGAAGAGATCATGGTCGAACTGACGCTGCCGAAGAACTCGAAGATCACCGAAGGCAAGACTTGGCCGCGCACGCCGAAGGCGACGCACATCACCGAGTTCCGCATCTACCGCTGGAATCCGGATGATGGGCAGAACCCGCGCGTCGACACCTATTATGTCGATCGCGACGACTGCGGGCCGATGGTTCTCGACGCGCTCATCTGGATCAAGAACAACATCGATCCGACGCTCACCTTCCGCCGCTCCTGCCGCGAAGGCGTGTGCGGCTCCTGCGCCATGAACATCGACGGCACCAATACGCTCGCCTGCACCAAGGCGACCGACGACGCCAAGGCGCCGTTGAAGATCTATCCGCTGCCGCATCAGCCGGTGGTGAAGGACCTGGTGCCGGACCTGAAGAACTTCTACGCGCAATACGCCTCGATCGAGCCGTGGCTGCACACGGTGACGCCGACGCCCGAGAAGGAATGGAAGCAGAGCCACGAGGACCGCACCAAGCTCGACGGCAAATACGAGTGCATCCTCTGCGCCTGCTGTTCGACTTCGTGCCCGAGCTACTGGTGGAATTCGGATCGCTATCTTGGGCCTGCCGCGCTCCTCCAGGCCAATCGCTGGGTGCAGGACAGCCGCGACGAAGCGACCGGCGAGCGCCTCGACAATCTCGAGGACCCGTTCCGCCTCTATCGCTGCCACACCATCATGAACTGCTCCAAAGCCTGCCCGAAGGGCCTCAACCCGGCCAAGGAGATCGCCGAGTTGAAGAAGTCGCTGGTCGATCGCCAGCTCTAACGCGCAGATATTATTGAAATTTTCCCGCGTACGGCAGGTTCCGGCGCGGGCGCGCCCAAGCGCCCGGCCCACAACTTATGCTTGCTTTTGGTTGTGCTGCTGACGCAAGCTTGAGCCTCCGGGTGGGGGGCTCACGTTGCGTCTGCGTCGCTGGTCCTTCGTGATCGGATGCGTGCTTGCATGCGTGGCCTGCGCCGGCCCGGTGTCGCGGCTCCCCCAGTTGCCCAAGGCCGAGGTCGAGGCCGAACAACGCACCGAACAAATCGCGCAAATCCGCGATTACTTCGCGCAGCTGCATCAGGTCGACACGGTCGCCTTCCGCATCCGCACTGCCAACAAAGCCGATTGCAAGGCCTGGGTCTCCGCGCGGATCGGCCTTTATGCGGTGACGCCGCAAAGCCTGCCGCGCAGATATCGCTCCTTCGCGCGCGAGGCGCTGGACCTGACCTGGGCGCGGCCGACGGTTATCTCGGTGGTGGACGGTTCGCCCGCGGCGCAGGCGGGGATCGTCAAGGGCGACGAGATCATCGCGCTCAATGGTGAACTCATTCCGGTGACCCGCACCGCCGGCTGGATGGGCGGATGGCTCAAGCACAACGGCGTCAAGCCGGTGCGGGTGAACTTGCGCAATGACGGTGTCGATCGCACCGTGACGGTGACCCCGGTCATGGCTTGCGCCATCCCGATTTCGTACGTCATCGCCGACGAAGTGAACGCGGAGACCGACGGCGACCAGATCGTCATCAGTTCGAGCATCTTGCGGATCGCCAAGACGGAAGCGCAACTCGCGCTCATCGTCGGCCACGAATTGGCGCACGTGAATCTCGGGCACCTGCAGAAGCAGCAATTCAATCGCGTCCTCGGCTTCGTCGGCGGCGCGATGGTCGATACCAGCTTCCTCGCCGGTGGCGTTTCCACCGGCGGCGCCTTCACGCGCGAGTTTCAAAAGGCCGGGGCGAGGGCCTACAGCGTCGGCTTCGAGCGCGAGGCCGATTATGTCGGTGCCTATTACGCCGCGCGCGCGGGCTACGGTCTCGCTGGCGCCGAAGAGGTCTGGCGCGCGATGTCGTTGCTCAGTCCCGACAGCATCCGCTTCGCCAAGACGCATCCGACAACGCCCATGCGCTTCGTGCAGATGCAGAAGGTTGCCGCCGAGATCGCCGACAAGGAGAGCCATGGATTGCCGCTCGATCCTGAGCTCAAACTCATCAACGCAGAAGCACAGCCGCCGATGAACTCAGGCGAGGGGATACGTTAGGCTGTTTCCCGGCTCGTTTGCGCAGGACTCTCAGCCGTCATGCCCGGCTTTATGCCGGGCATCCACGTCTTTGCTGGTTTGAAAAGCAAGACGTGGATGGCCGGGACAAGCCCGGCCATGACGCCCTCACAAATCTGCCGT
>DATARB010000162.1:0-3913 GCA_036264375.1 Pseudolabrys sp. | reverse complement strand
GTGCAGCCGCATCAGCACGTCGTTGAGCAGGCCGTCGCGCTGGAGGATGTTGATCCAGGCATAGACGCGGATGAGGAACGAGGTCCAGAACGGCAGCACCACCAGCATCACCAAGAGCGGCTGCAAGCCGCGCGGCGAGCGCGCAATGCCATAGGCGAGCGGATAGCCGATCAGCAGGATGATGACGGTGGAGACGGCCGCGACCTCAAGACTCTTGAGGTACGACAGGAGATAGAGATTGTCGGAGCCGAGCAGCGCGTAGCCGTCGAACGAGAGCTGGGCGATGAAGTCCTTGAGGCTGTGCCAGCCGGCGGCGATGTCGAACACCGGCAGATAAGGCGGCTGCGCCATCGCCGTCTGCGACAGGCTGATCTTGAGGACGATCGCGAACGGCGCGAGGAAGAAGGCGAGGAGCCAGAGATAAGGGATGAGGACGACGAGGCGGGCGGGCCACTCTTTCTTATCCCTCCCCTTCAGGGGAGGGTCGGCGAGCGAAGCGAGCCGGGGTGGGGTGTCATTCGCCATTGATGCCGAGCCCCACCCGGCCGGCTACGCCGGCCACCCTCCCCGAAGACGGGGAGGGATAAAAAGAAACGGCGCTTCGCAAGCGTGTCATCTTGTCAGCACCATGCCGGCTTCGGGCGGCCACGAGAGCCACACCGTGTCGTTCGCGGAGTATGCGCCCTGCCCGCGCGCGCCGGTGTTGGCCACCGCGACTTTCATCAGCGAGCGGTCGGCGAGGCGCACCTTGTAGATCGACATGTCGCCGCGATAGCCGACCTCGGCGATGGCGCCCGAAACGGCATTGAGCTCCGGCCCAGGACGCTCGGCATGCAGGCGGACCTTCTCGGGTCGCAAGGCGAGCCACACGGTCTCGCCGGGCTTGGCGTTGCCCGCAGGCACACGCAGCTTCCCCACCGCGGTCTCGATCACACCCACCTCGGCGATGCGCCCTTCGAGCATCGTCACCTCGCCGAGGAAATCCGCGACCCAGCGCGAATTCGGCCGCTCGTAGATCTCCGCCGGCGGCGCCACCTGGGCGAGCCGTCCCTGGTCCATCACCGCCATGCGGTCGGCGACGATCATCGCCTCTTCTTGGTCGTGCGTGACGATGACGAAAGTCGTGCCGAGCTTGCGCTGCAATTCCATCAGCTCGAACTGCGTCTCGGCGCGCAGCTTCTTGTCGAGCGCGGCCAGCGGCTCGTCGAGCAGCAGCACGCGCGGATGCTTGATCAGCGCGCGCGCCAGCGCCACCCGCTGCCGCTGCCCGCCGGACAGCTGATCGACGCGGCGCTTGCCGTAGCCTTGCAGGCGCGTGAGCGCGAGCATGGCGTCGACGCGCTCGGCGATCTCGGCCTTGCCGACATTTTCCTGGCGCAGGCCAAAGCCGATATTGTTCTCGACGTTGAGATGCGGGAACAGCGCGTAGCTCTGGAACATCATGTTCACCGGCCGGCGATGCGGCGGCGTGGCGCTGATGTCCTCGCCGTCGAGCAGAATGCGGCCTTCGCTCGGCGTCTCGAAGCCGGCGAGCATGCGCAGGAGCGTGGTCTTACCGCAGCCGGAGGGCCCGAGCAGCGCGAAGAACTCACCCTGAGCGATGTCGAGCGTGAGCGCGTCGACCGCGGTCAGCGCGCCGAAGCGCTTGGCCACGCGCTCGAAGCGCACCAGCGCCGGCTTGTCCGCGAAAGCCTGCGCCGTCTCGTTGTCCGCCATTGCTTCCCCTTTGCGCCCCGACGTGCCCGCACGCTAGCGGGGCAAGCGCAGGCGCTCAACCGCGCAGTGAACGTTGGGGGAAGTCCGCGCGATCAAGAACGCGCTGTCAGCGTGCGCGCCACGGCGTCCTTCCAGCCGGCGTAGCGATGCTCGCGCTGCTTGGCGTCCATGCGCGGCTCGAAACGGTGGTCGAGCCGCCATTGCGCGGCGAAGCCGTCGAGGTCGGGGCACAGGCCGGCGGCGCGGCCAGCGAGGTACGCGGCGCCCAGCGCCGTTGTTTCCATGACGGCGGGCCGGTCCACCGGGCTCGCCAGGATGTCGGCGAGGAACTGCATGCAAGGATCGCTGGCGGTCATGCCGCCGTCGACGCGCAGCACCGTTTCGGCGCCGCCCGCAGACGGCCAGTCGGCGCGCATGGCCTCCAACAGATCTCGGGTCTGATAGCCCACCGCGTCGAGCGCGGCACGGGCGATCTCGGCGGCGCCGGAATTGCGGGTGAGGCCGAAGAGGGCGCCGCGCGCCTGCGCGTCCCAGTAGGGCGCGCCCAAGCCGACGAAGGCCGGCACCAGATAGACCTCCTCGGCCGGATCGGCGCGGGAAGCCAACGCGCCGACCTCGGACGACTTGGCGATGACCTTGAGGCCGTCGCGCAGCCACTGCACCGCCGCGCCGGCCACGAAAATCGCACCCTCCAGCGCATAGGTGCGCTTGCCCTCGAGCTGGTAGGCGATCGTGGTGAGCAGGCGGTTGCGCGAGACGAGCCGCTCCGGGCCGGTGTTGAGCAGTGCGAAGCAGCCGGTGCCATAGGTCGACTTCATCATGCCGGGCTTGAAACAGCCCTGCCCCACCGTCGCAGCCTGCTGGTCGCCGGCCATGCCGAGGATGCGGATCGGCGCGCCGAACAGATCGGGCGCGGTGAGGCCGAAGTCGCCGGCGCAGTCGCGCACGTCGGGCAGCATCGCCGTCGGCACGCCGAACAGGCGGCAGAGGTCCTGGTCCCACGCGCCTTTGCCGATGTCGAACAGCGCCGTGCGCGCGGCATTGCTGGCATCGGTCGCGTGCACCTTGCCGGCCGTGAGCCGCCACAGCAGGAAGCAATCGATGGTGCCGAAGGCGAGTTCACCCGCCTGCGCCCTGGCGCGCGCGCCTTCGACGTTGTCCAGGAGCCACGCGATCTTGCTGGCGGAGAAATAAGGATCGAGCACCAGCCCGGTCTTGGCGGCGATCTCCGGCTCGTGGCCGCGCTCGCGCAGCGTGTCGCATAGCGCCGCCGTGCGACGGTCCTGCCAGACGATGGCGTTGTGGATCGGCTTGCCCGTCGTGCGGTCCCAGATGACGGTCGTTTCGCGCTGGTTGGTGATTCCGATGCCGGCGATGTCGCGCGCGGCAAGCCCGGCTTTCGCCATCGCCTCGCGCACGGTCGCAACGGTCGCGGCCCAGATCTCCTCGGGGTCGTGCTCGACCTCGCCCGGCGCCGGATAAATCTGCCGCAGCTCCTGCTGCGCGCTGGCGAGCGGATGCAACGCGGCGTCGAACACGATGGCCCGCGTCGAGGTGGTGCCCTGGTCGATGGCGATGAGAGCGGCAGGCAAGGCTGAAGTCCCCGGCGGGTGCGCAGCGCGGCGCAAGCCCGCGGGAGCTTAGTTCACCACGAACAGCTTGGCGATTGCCTGGTCGTTGTCGGCATGCACCGAGGCTGCCAGCTTGCGCGGGCGCGGACCGTAGTAATCGCCTGTGCTCAAAACCGCGCGCGGCTTGGCCAGCACCGACACCAACCGGTCCTGCAAAGCCTTTGACGATACCGGCTTCAGCAGGAATTCGTTGACGCCGGACTGGACCGCCTCGATCACGCGCGAACGCGAGCCATGACCGGTGAGCATGATCAGGGGCACGTCGGGATAAGGGAACGTCTGCGGCGAGCGCACCATGCGGGCAAAGCCCACGCCGTCGAGGCCGGGCATTTCCCAATCGAGGATGACGACATCGGGCGCCACGCTGCGGATCGTTTCGAGACCCGCCGGCCCGTCGGCCGCCTCATGGACATGACGCACACCGATGCCCATGAGCATCGTCCGCACGACTTTCCGCATGTAATGCTCGTCGTCCACGATCAGGACCTTGATCGTAGCGAGTTGCGCCGTAAGCGCCCTCGTGTCGATTGCCATCGCCCGCCATCCCCATCTCTCGCACGGGTAGT
>DATARB010000374.1:0-11603 GCA_036264375.1 Pseudolabrys sp. | reverse complement strand
CTCTACGATCGCTACTTCCGCGCCGACGTCGAGCGCCAAGGCATCCTGATGGGACGCATGAAGGCGTCCGGCGCGTACCATCTCTTCAGCATGGCGCCGATCCGGACCCGCGACGATCTCAAGGGGCTGCGCATCGGTACGACGGAAGGCGTCGAGGCCGACGTGATGCGCGCGCTCGGCGCACAGGTTGTCACCTTGTCCTCGCTGGAGATGAACCCGGCGCTGGCGCAAGGCCGTATCGATGCCATGCACCTGGCCGACGGCTCGGCTGAAGTGTTCGGCATCGGTAAGGTCGCGCGCTATCGCACCGCGCTCGGACTGGTCCGGCAGAATCTTGAATTCGGCATGAGCCGGGCGATGTGGGGCGCGCTGCCGGCCGACCTCAAGGTCATCGTCGATGCCTGGTTGCGCGCCGAGGCCCAGGCCGAGACCCAGGTTTTCTACGGCGTCGCGGGTGCGAGGGCGCGCGAGCGTTTCAAGGCGGGCGGGGTGGAGTTCGTCTATCTCGCGCCTGCCGAACATGCGCGCATCATCGAGGCAGCTCAGCCAGTGATCGAAGCCTTCGCGGCGCGTGAAGAGGCGAAAGGTCAGCCGGCGCGCGCTATGCTCGCCGACATAGCCCGCCGGGTCGAGCGGCACCGCGGGAAGACACCGAACGATTTCATGCGCGAGGCAATCTCCGATCCGGTCAAAGGGATCAACCGGTAGCTCTGGGCGAGCGTCTGCCGTAGCAGGAACCGGCGCAAATGCACTGGCCTGAGCGGCGATCGCGAAAGCGTTGGTGATCAGGGTCACTAGGCAAATCCGAAACATCGGACGTCTTGCTTGCTATGCGTTTCGATGTGAACGGCGATGAGAGCGTGCGCGCGGACGTAGGGTCAATGTTCGGTGTTACCCATTCAGCGCCAGAATCGACGCATTGAGCACACCGGCAAAAGCCACCCAGGCCGCCAGCGGTATCAGGCACCACCCGGCCAGCGCGGCGAGTTGGCGAAAGGCGGCGATAGTCGCCACGATCGCAAGCCACTGCGGCACGATATTCATGAGCCCGAGCAAGGGACTGTGGCTGGCAAAGAACAGCCAGGACCATGTTGCGTTGAGTAGAAGCTGCACGAGAAACAGCGCAATCGCACGGGTGCGCGCGGGGCCGGGCGGTTGCCGCAAAATGCGCCAGTACGCGAACGCCATCAGGACGTAAAGCGCGGTCCAGACCGGCGCAAAGACCCAATTGGGCGGATTGAAAGAAGGCTTGACGAGGCCGTCGTACCAGTCTGCAATGTTGGGAATGGTGGCGACTTGCCCGGCAGCGAATGCCGCAGCAACCGCAAGGATCGCAAAGGCGCCCGACGTAACATCGCGGCGCAGCAGAAATGGTCCGCCGGTCATCGCCATTCAACCACGTGTAATGCAATGGTCGGCCGCCCAGTTCCGGCGGTACCTCGAAAAAAATCAAGCGCAACGGGCGAGAAACATCGTAGCCTCGACACAAGAACGCCAATTTGCGCAATTCAAATTCTGAGTTCGGGGGGCAAACCCAGCGTTGCTGTTCGCAGCAAGAGGAGTGCCTTCGATGTGCGACTATAGCCTTCACGGCGTTGCCAGCCGTCCCGCAAGAGTCGGCGACAAATTGCTGTCTACCAATTTTGTGAACTCATTCACGCGCGGCTTTACCGCTGTCGACGATCCGAAGGTGGCGGTTTGCCTGCGCCCAGGAACGGAGGTGGCGTTCGAGCAGGACGTGGAGATCGATCACGTGTTTCGCCGGCTGATGCCGCGGTTCGGCTTCGGCAAGATCGGACAACGCGTGGCGCGCTTCCGTCAGATCAACATGGATCGGCCTGATACTCATCATGACGCGCTCGAATTCCCTGACGGCAAGGTGGTGTTGGTGACGCGGCTTCGTGCCGGTCAGCGCGCGACCGTGTTGCAGTTGCCGGCAGGTGCACAGGGCGTGCATGAAGAGCACGCGCAGCAGCCTCAGGACTCGTCACAAGCGTTCCTGATCGACTAGCGGGCGATCTGCGTGGTGCGGCGAGCGTTGTGGTCAAGCGCAACGATCGCGGCACCTTTGGGGGGCGCGGATGCGTGTGCGACGAAAGGAATATGTTGGCCCGACCGAATGCGGTCGCGGTGCCGGCGAGGTTGACTGTCGCTGAATGGCCTCCATTGATCGCTGATCTTTGCCGCAAACATGCGGGCAAAGGAAAAGCCCGGCCGCACGAGCCGGGCTCTCTTTTTTTCACCGGCTGGACATCGCGATCGTTTCGGTCAGCGCGTACGCCATCGGCATTCGGCGGTTTCAGAGGTTTCATTTCAATACCCATTGAATCAATGCTTGACGCCGCCCGAACATTTCCATACTCGTTGAAATATGGAAAAAGCAGACGCCGTCGCCGCGCTGGCGGCCTTGGCTCAGGACAATCGCTTGGACGTGTTTCGCCTGCTGGTGCAGGCGGGACCTGAGGGACTGCCCGCGGGCAAGGTGGCCGAGGTGCTCGAACTCGCGCCGAATACGCTCACCTTCCATTTCGACCGGCTGCGCCAGGCGGGCCTCGTCACCGTGCGGCGCGACGGCCGCTCGATGATCTATGCAGCGCGCTTCGAGACCATGAACGCGCTGCTCGGTTTCCTCACCGAAAACTGTTGTCAGGGCGACACGGCCGCATGTGCGCCCGCCGCCTGTAAGCCGGCTGTCGCCAAACGAACAAAGTCCACAAAGGAGCCTGTGCGATGAAGCGCATGCACGTCCACGTCTCTGTCGAGGATATCGGCAACGCCGTCGGCTTCTATTCGGCGCTGTTCGCCGCCAAGCCCGCGGTCGTCAAAGACGATTACGCCAAGTGGATGCTCGAGGATCCGCGCATGAACTTCGCCATCTCGACGCGCGGCCGCCAGCCGGGGCTCGACCATCTCGGCATTCAGGTCGAAAGCGAAGGCGAGTTGCAAGAGGTCTATGCGCGGCTGCACGAGGCCGGCGGCAACATCCTGGAAGAAGGCAAGACCAGCTGCTGCTACGCCCAGTCGGAGAAGTCCTGGATCGACGATCCGGCCGGCATCGCCTGGGAAACGTTCTTCACCACCGGCGCGAGCACGCATTACGGCACCAGCCGCGAAGAGGGCGCCCGCATCGCGCATGCCAAGGCGTGCTGCGGCTCCGCCGAAGCCGACAAGCCCGCTGCCGAGACGTCCTGCTGTTCGGCAGCCGCCGAAGCCTCCTGCTGCACCGGTTAATTGCAAGGCCTCAGTCATGACAGACACGATCTATAACGTCCTCTTCCTCTGCACCGGCAATTCGGCGCGCTCGATCATCGCCGAAGCTATTCTCAACAGAAGCGGGCAGGGGACATTCCGCGCCTATAGCGCCGGCAGTCAGCCCAAGGGGCAGGTGAATCCGCACACCATCACGCTCCTGCGCGGCCTGGGTTACGACACCACAGCCTTTCGCTCGAAATCGTGGAGCGAATTCGCGCAAGCTGATGCGCCCGCGCTCGATTTCGTCTTCACCGTCTGCGACAACGCGGCCGGTGAATCCTGCCCGGTGTGGCCGGGCCACCCGATGACCGCGCATTGGGGCATTCCCGATCCGGCGGAGGCGCAAGGCACCGACGCTGAGATCGCGGCGGCATTCCTCGACGCCTACCGCATGCTGATGCGGCGCATCGAACTGTTCATCACGCTGCCGGTCGAAAAGCTGGACCAGATGACGCTGCGCTCGCGCCTGCGCGAGATCGGCCAACTCGAAGGCGCGACCTCGCCGCGCCCCAACGTGGCGTGACGCGCACATGAGCACGTTCGAACGGTTTCTCTCGCTCTGGGTCGCGCTGTGCATCGTTGCCGGCATCGCGCTCGGCCACGCCGCGCCGCATCTTTTCGCCGGCATCGCCGCCGCGGAGGTCGCCAAAGTCAATCTGCCGGTCGCCGCGCTGATCTGGCTGATGATCATCCCGATGCTGCTCAAGATCGATTTCGGCGCGCTCGCACAGGTGCGCGAGCACTGGCGCGGGATCGGCGTGACGCTGTTCATCAATTGGGCGGTGAAGCCGTTCTCGATGGCCTTGCTCGGCACGATCTTCGTCGCGCATCTGTTCGCGCCGCTGCTGCCGCCCGCGCAAATCCCGAGCTACATCGCCGGGCTCATTCTGTTGGCCGCGGCGCCCTGCACCGCGATGGTCTTCGTCTGGTCGAACTTGTGCGAGGGTGAGCCGCATTACACGCTGAGCCAGGTCGCGCTCAACGACGTGATCATGATCTTTCTGTTCGCGCCGCTGGTCGGGCTGCTTCTCGGGGTCGCCTCGATCACCGTGCCGTGGGATACGCTGCTGCTCTCAGTCGTGCTCTATATCGTCGTGCCGGTCGTCGTGGCGCAAGTCTGGCGGCGCGTCTTGCTTACGGCCGGCGAGGGCGCGTTGCAAAGCACGCTGCGCCGTCTCCAGCCGCTTTCATTGATCGCGCTGCTTGCCACGCTCGTTCTGCTGTTCGGATTCCAGGGCGAGCAGATCCTGGCGCAGCCGCTTGTCATCGCACTGCTCGCGGTGCCGATCATCATTCAGGTCTATCTCAATGCCGGGCTCGCTTACTGGCTCAGCCGCCGCTTCGGTGTGGCGTGGTGCGTCGCCGCGCCTGCCGCGCTCATCGGTGCGAGCAACTTCTTTGAACTGGCCGTTGCCGCCGCAATCAGCCTGTTCGGTCTGAATTCCGGCGCTGCATTGGCGACCGTCGTCGGCGTGCTGGTCGAAGTTCCCGTGATGTTGTCGGTCGTCAAAATCGTCAAAGCGTCGCGCGATTGGTACGAAACCGGTGCGCAAAAAAAGGTGCCGGTGGAGGTGCGTTTCTGAAACGCGGCACTCTGCGATCGAGCAACGCGGACCTCATGCAGGTATCCGAGCGCCGACGATCTGCGCGCGCACGATCAAAGCGCGCGCGTGTCGTGACAAAATCATCACAGGCGAAGGAGAAACTGCAGCGGAACTCTGTGCATTGTGGCGTTGACCACGGTTCTGCCCCGATTGGCTGTCGCATTTTGGCACACAGCGGGGGCAGACATCATGCACATGCATTCCATCCGCAATGCCAAACGTTCGCATGTCGATCAGACGACAAGCCGTGTTGGTCGCAACGAGCGCCTGATCTCGCCAGCTCGTTTTCGAAGAGTGCTTCAATTGAGTGCCGCCGCGCTGACCGCGGCGACACTTGCGGGCTGTGCTCAGTCGTCGTTCGTCACCGACAAGCCAGAACGGCTTACCACCAATCAGCAGGCGTCGCCGCAGCCGCGCAAGACATCGTCGCTCGCGACGCGCGCCCATGTGGCGGCCATGAAGCGAAAGCGCACGCCGATCGTAGCGAACAAAAAGCCGGGCGGATCCCTCCCGGCGTCGGTCGGTGTCGCGAGCTTCTATACCGAAGGTGAAGTGACCGCGAACGGCGAGAAGTTCGATACGCACGAATTGACGGCGGCGCATCGGACGCTGCCGTTCGGCACACGCTTGCGCGTGACGAATGTCGAGACGGGGCAGTCCGTGACGGTCCGCATCAACGATCGCGGGCCGTTCATTCCCGGCCGCGTGGTCGATGTCTCTCAATCGGCTGCCGAGACGCTGGGAATGGTCGACAAGGGCATCACCAAGGTGAAGCTCGATGTCGTGAAGGATAACAAAGAGCCGGCGAAGGAAAACAAGGAGGCTGCGAAACAGAACAAAGAGGTGGCGAAAGATGACAAATAAGCGAAGTGGGCGCCGCTCAGCTCTCGTCCGCTGGCGGCATCAGCTCTTTCTCCTCGACGAGTTCCTGCAACATCGCCAGCGCCTGGATCACCGAGGCGCGGCGTACGTTCGACCGCCCGATATCGCCGAATTTGCGGTCGCGGGCGATGACGCGGCCGCTGCGCGAGGCGGCGCAGAAATAAACGAGGCCGATCGGTTTGCCCGGTGTCGCGCCGGTGGGTCCGGCAATGCCCGTGATCGACACCGCGAGATCGACCTGCGCGCGGGCGAGCGCACCTCTGGCCATCTCCTCGGCGCATTCTTTGCTCACCGCGCCATAGACGTCGATGGTTGACGGTGTCACGCCGAGCATCTGCTGCTTGGCTTCGTTCGAATAGGTGACGAAGCCGCGATCGAGCACGGACGACGAGCCGGAGATTTCGGACAGTGCGCCGGCAACAAGTCCGCCGGTGCAGGATTCCGCCGTCGCGACGGTCAGCTTCTTCGCTTTGCAGAGATCGAGCAGTCTGACCGACGCGTCGATGATCTCCTGATCGGTCATGGCGATACCACGCCCTCGTAACTGTGGCCCGCCACAACATCCGCTCGTCCCCGCGAAAGCTGGGACCCAGTGAGCAAATTTGCAGTCGCGCCATTCCGGACTCTGGAGTCCCGCTTGCGCGGGCATGAGCGAAGCAAGGGACGAAGCCCGTGCACCATGTTCAGGCGCCGAACGGCAGGCGGACCGTCGCAGTCGCGTAGGCGACGATGCCTTCGCCGCGGCCGGTAAAGCCGAGCCGCTCACTGGTCGTCGCCTTCACCGCCACACGAGAGCTGTCGATGCCGGCGAGGCGCGCGATGTTGGCGCGCATGGCGTCGCGGTGCGGGCCGATCTTCGGCGCCTCGCAGACGATGGTGAGGTCGAGATGGGCGATGACGCCGCCGCGCGCGCTCACGCGCTCGACCGCGAAGGTGAAGAAGCGGTCGGAAGAGGCGCCTTTCCACTGCATGTCGCTCGGAGGGAAATGCGAGCCGATGTCGCCGTCGGCGAGCGCGCCGAGGATCGCGTCGACCAGCGCATGCAGCGCGACGTCGGCGTCCGAATGGCCGGTGAGGGCCTGCGAGTGTGCGATGTGCAGGCCGCCGATGGTGACATGATCGCCGGGGGCGAAGGCATGCACATCGACGCCTTGGCCGACACGCACGTCGCCGAGTGCCGCGAGTTGGGCTGCTTCCGCGCGCGCGAAGTCGTCGGGCGTGGTGATCTTGATGTTGCCGGGCTCACCCTCGAATACGGCGACTTTCATGCCGGCCCATTCCGCGAGCGCGGCATCGTCGGTGAAATCGTCGCGGCCTTCCTTGGCCGCGCGGCGATGGGCCTCGAGCAGTGGCTTGAAGGCGAAGCCTTGCGGCGTCTGGATGGTGCGCAGCGATGAGCGGTCGAGCGTCTTGTCGACGAAGCCTTGCGCGTCGACCGACTTCACGGTGTCGCTGACCGGCAAAGCAGGGATGGCTGCGCCGGTCTTCTCCGCCGCGGCGATCGCGCGCGCGATCAATGCGGAACTGGCGAAGGGCCGGGCGGCGTCGTGGATCAGCACGATGTCGGGGCTATGCGCGGCGAGTGCCTCCAGCCCGGCGCGCACAGAGGCTTGCCGCGTCGCGCCGCCGGTCACCGGCGGCAGGATCTGCATCGCGGACGCGGCGGCTTCAAAGAGGCTGCGATCCTCGGCCCGAATGACCGGCTGCAAGAGGGAAAGGTTCGGCGTTTCGGCGAGCATGGCCAGCGTCCGGCGCAGAACCGTCTCGCCTCCGATCCGCCGGAATTGCTTGGGTACGTCACCGCCTGCGCGCAAGCCCCGTCCGGCGGCGACAACGACGGCTGCGACTTCTGTCATGCGGTAAGGCTCCCTGATAAGCCGCATGGCTTTAGCGCATGAGGGCAAAAATGCCAGCCCTTGCTCCGCGGCCGCCAAAGCGGGCCGCGGCGGGCAGGTGGGCATCGCTTAAGCACGCACAATTTTTTGCACTGCAGCACTTGCGTTGCATGTCGGAATGGCTAAACTCTGGGCATTGGAAAGGGCACGCCTAAATGCTAGGCATCTCGTCGGACGCTCCCGACATTTCAACTGAAATTCTGCGGATTGGCCGGGTAACAGCGCCAAATCGCGTGATTTTAGCCCCGATGTCGGGGATTACCGACGCGCCGTTCCGGCGCCTGGCTGAAAGGCTGGGGACCGGGCTGGTGGTATCGGAAATGACAGCGTGCGCGGGTCTGGTCCGTGGCGAGCGCGAAGCGGCCGTGCGCAGCGAAGGACGCGGCGTGGGGATCAACGTGGTGCAGCTGGCCGGCTGTGAGGCCGAGTGGATGGCCGAAGGCGCCCGCATCGCGGAAGCCCAGGGAGCACAAGTTATTGATATCAACATGGGCTGCCCGTCGAAGCAGGTGACCAACGGGGCCGCCGGGTCGGCGCTGATGCGCGACCTCGACCACGCCTTGACGCTGGTCGAGGCGACGGTCGGCGCTGTCGCTGTGCCAGTGACGCTAAAGATGCGGCTCGGCTGGGATGCCTCCTCCATCAATGCGCCGGACCTGGCGCGCCGGGCCGAAGCCGCCGGCGTCCGGATGATCACCGTGCATGGCCGCACCCGCTGCCAGTTCTACGACGGGGAGGCCGACTGGTCTGCCGTCCGCGCGGTGAAAGAGGCTGTGACTATTCCCCTTGTCGTCAATGGCGATATCCGGTCGTTCGACGATGCGATCGACGCGCTTGATCGGTCGGGCGCCGACGCCGTGATGATCGGCCGTGCGGCGCAGGGGCGTCCCTGGCTGCCGGGGCAGATCGCGCGCTACCTGGCCACGGGCGCGAGCCATGATGAGCCGTCGCTCGCCGAGCAGCTCACGCTGATCGATGCGCTCTACAACGAGATGCTCGAGCATCACGGCTTGAAGATCGGCCGCCGCCATGCACGCAAGCACCTCGGCTGGGCGCTCGATGCCGCTGCTGCGAGCGCCGGCGCCCCTGTCGAACTGCTGAAGGCCCATCGCGCGCGCGTCCTCACCGCCGAGGAGCCGGCTGAAGCGCGCCGTCTGCTCGCTGATGCCTATGATGATTTCGCATGGAGGGCCGCTGCATGAGCCGTGCCCACGCTCTGTCCGCCCAGGTCAATACCCTTGCCGACGCGATGCTGCATGCGCTGCCGCATCCGGTGATCATGGTCGGGCCCGATGGCAAAATCGCCGACGCCAATGTCGCGGCCGAGCAGTTTTTCGAGACCTCAATTCCAGTCCTGCGCAGGAACATGCTGCGCGACCTGGTGCCGTTCGGCTCGCCACTGCTGACGCTGATCGAGCAGGTCCGCCAGCGCGGCTCGGCGGTGAACGAATACAAGGTCGATCTGGCGACGCCGCGTAATCCGGGCGAACGGCTGGTCGATCTGCACGTGGCGCCGCTTTCTGAATACGCCGGGCACGTGGTGGTGATGCTCCAGGAGCGCACCATCGCCGACAAGATGGACCGCCAGCTCACCCACCGCGGCGCGGCGCGTTCGGTGATTGCGCTCGCCGCCATGCTGGCGCACGAGATCAAGAATCCGCTGTCCGGCATCCGCGGCGCAGCGCAGTTGCTTGAGCAATCGGCAGGGGACGATGACCGCTCGCTCACCAAGCTGATCTGCGACGAGACCGACCGCATCGTGAAGCTGGTCGACCGCATGGAGGTCTTTGCCGACGAGCGCCCGGTGGAGCGTGAGCCGGTCAACATCCATGTCGTGCTCGATCACGTGAAGCGGCTGGCGCAGACAGGTTTTGCCCGTCACATCAAATTCGTCGAAGACTACGATCCTTCGCTGCCGCCCGTGCTCGCCAACCGCGATCAACTCGTGCAAGTGTTCCTCAACCTCGTGAAGAATGCGACCGAATCGATCGGCGAGAACGCGATTGACGGAGAGATTCAGCTCTCGACCGCGTTCCGCCCCGGCGTGCGGCTGCAATTGCCGGGCAGCAAGGCGCGCGTATCGTTGCCGCTCGAATTCTGCGTCAAGGACAACGGGCCCGGCGTGCCCGAAGACCTGATGCCGCATCTATTCGACCCCTTCGTCACCACCAAGCGTACGGGCAGTGGCCTCGGTCTTGCACTGGTGGCGAAGATCGTGGGCGACCACGGTGGCATCATCGAATGTGAATCGCAGCCGCGGCGGACCATCTTCCGCGTGCTGATGCCCATTTATAGCGGCGACGGTGAGGTCACCGACGATGCGCCGCGCATTCAGACCCCGTGAGACAAGACAATGCCGAGCGGAAGCATTTTGGTTGCCGATGACGACGCTGCGATCCGCACCGTCCTTAATCAGGCCCTCTCACGCGCCGGTTACGAAGTGCGCTCGACCGGCAATGCCGCGACGCTGTGGCGCTGGATCACGCAAGGCGACGGCGATCTGGTCATCACCGATGTCGTGATGCCGGACGAGAACGCGTTCGATCTGATCCCGCGCATCCGCAAGACGCGGCCCGATCTGCCGATCATCGTGATGAGCGCGCAGAACACCTTCATGACCGCGATCCGCGCCTCCGAGCGCGGCGCCTACGAATATCTGCCGAAGCCCTTCGACCTGAAGGAGCTGATCACGATCGTCGGCCGGGCCTTGTCGGAGCCGAAGGAAAAGCGGCCGGCTGCGCCCAAATCGGAGGACTTCGATTCCATTCCGCTGGTCGGCCGCTCGCCGGCCATGCAGGAGATTTACCGCGTGCTGGCGCGGCTCATGCAGACCGACCTGACGGTGATGATCTCGGGCGAGTCCGGCACCGGCAAGGAACTGGTCGCGCGCGCGCTGCACGACTACGGCAAGCGGCGGGCGGGCACCTTCGTCGCCATCAACATGGCGGCGATCCCGCGCGACCTCATCGAGTCGGAATTGTTCGGCCACGAAAAGGGCGCCTTCACCGGCGCGAACACGCGCAGCGCCGGCCGCTTCGAGCAGGCCGAGGGCGGCACGCTGTTCCTGGACGAAATCGGCGACATGCCGATGGAAGCGCAGACGCGCCTGCTGCGCGTCCTGCAGCAAGGCGAATACACCACCGTTGGCGGCCGCACGCCGATCAAAAGCGACGTGCGCATCATTGCCGCCACGAACAAGGACCTGCGCCAGCTCATCCAGCAGGGCCTGTTCCGCGAGGACCTGTTCTTCCGCCTGAACGTCGTGCCGCTGCGGCTGCCGCCGCTGCGCGAGCGCACCGAGGACGTGCCGGACCTCATCCGCCACTTCTTCGCTCAGGCCGAGCGCGAGGGCCTGCCGCCCAAGCAGATCGACCAAGCGGCGCTCGAGCGCATGAAACGGCACCGCTGGCCGGGCAATGTGCGCGAATTGGAGAACCTGGCGCGGCGGCTGGCGGCGCTCTATCCGCAAGAGACGATCACCGCCGCGGTGATCGATGCCGAACTGGCGCAGCCGGCGTTGCCCGTGGGCGGCGAGGAGCCGCGCACGGAGGAGAGCCTCGGCGCCGCCGTGGAGCGCCATCTGACGATGTATTTCTCCGGCTTCGAGGAGGGTCTGCCTCCGGCGGGGCTCTATCACCGCATCCTGCGCGAGATTGAGTATCCGCTGCTGACGGCGGCGCTCGCCGCCACCCGGGGCAACCAGATCCGCGCCGCCGACCTGTTGGGGGTCAATCGCAATACTTTGCGCAAGAAGATCCGAGACCTCGACATCCAGGTCTTCCGCGGCGGCTGAGGGCCGGCGGGGATTAGGCTTCAGGCGGCGGCCTCCTTGCGGGATTTGGTCTGGAGGACCTCGAAGCCTTCGAACTTCGGATGTTCCAGATAGAGCGGTCCGGTCGTTTCGTTCCCGGCGCGCGCATGGGCCGCACGGAATGAGTCCGACTTTGTCCAGGCCTCGAAGGCGGCCTTG
>DATARB010000285.1:0-3517 GCA_036264375.1 Pseudolabrys sp. | reverse complement strand
TCGCCAAGACCGAGCCCGGCTCCGAACTCGACAAGCTGATCGCCCGGCTCGACAACTACAAGACGGTCGATCGCCATCTCAACGGCACGGCGATGCATTAGCGCGTGTTGCGTTTACGTGGAATCGCCCGCTCGTCCCCGCGGAAGCGGGGACCCAGCTCTTAAAGCCTGATTTCCTGCACTTTCTGGATTCCCGCTTGCGCGGGAATGAGCGGAGCAAGGTGCGACGCAAACACAACTTGCTCAAGCGCAAGTGCGAGTACGCTCGCGCTGATGTTTTGCACCGTCATGCCCGGGCTTGTCCCGGGCATTTCGCTTAGGTGGGCATAGTGCTTGCCTTATCGGGATCGCCGGGACAAGCCCGGCGATGACACGTTTTACTTCACAAACTTTGAAAACTCCGCGACCACCCGCTCATAGGTCTGCCGCTTGAACGGCACCACGAGGTCGGGAAGTTCGCGCATCTCCACCCAGCGCCAGTCGATAAACTCCGGTTCGTGTCCGCCCGCGGGACTCGTGATGTTGATTTCGCGCTCCTCGCCGGTGAAGCGCAGCGCGTACCATTTCTGTGTCTGTCCGCGATATTTGCCGCGCCACGCCTGCCCGGCGATCTCGGGCGGGAGGTCATAATTGAGCCAGTTGGCGATCTCGCCGAGCTTCTCGACCGAGCGGATGTTGGTCTCTTCGTAGAGCTCGCGCAGCGCCGCTTTGTAAGGATCTTCGCTGTCGTCGATGCCGCCCTGCGGCATCTGCCAGACATGGGTGAGATCGATATGCTCCGGCCCGCCGGCCCGCCGCCCGACGAAGACGAGGCCGTCGCGGTTGAGCACCGTGATGCCGGCGCAAGGGCGATAGGGAAGGGATTCGTGGGAGGGCATGCTTTTCACCTGTCGTCCCGGCCAAGCGATGCGAAGCATCGCGCGATCCGGGACCCAGTACTCCGCAGCCTATCGGTAAGCTGCGGAGTACTGGGTCCCCGCTTTCGCGGGGACGACAGCGAAAACGAGCGGGGAAGTCAACTCGACTTCGCCTTCGCCGCGATCATGGTGACCGGCACCAGCACATAGCCGCGGCCTTCGACACTCTTCGCCCATGCGGCGATGCGCGCGATGGTTCCCGGCTGCGCCGTGGCGAGCCCGACCGCGCTGCCATTGTCGCGCGCCACCGTCTCCAGCCGCGCCAGCGCGCGGTCGATCTCCGTGGGCGTCGGCACCGCGTCGATCACGACATCGGTCTTGACGAAGGGCAAACCGCGGCCGCCGGCGACCTGCCCGGCGACGCTGCGCGACGAGGCGCCATCGTCCATGTAGATCAGGCCGCGCTTGGCTGTTTCAGCAATGACCGGCGTGATCGCCTGCTCGCTCGCGGTGAAGCGCGATCCCATCGTGCTCACGAGCCCGACGTAGCCGCGAAAGCGGCTCATCAACCAATGCAGGCGATCGATATTCTCTTCGCCAGTGAGCGATGTGAGCAGCGTCTGCGGGCCTGGATCGTTGTCGGGATAATCGAACGGCTCCATGGGCACCTGGAGCAGCACCTCGTGGTTCTCGGTGCGCGCACGCTCCGAGAGTTTTTCGAGATCGCTGCCGTAAGGCGCCAGCGCGAGGGTGACCGGCCCGGGAAGCTTGTCGAGCGCATCGGCTGTGCCGGAGGCGCTGATGCCGAGCCCGCCGATCACGATGGCGATGCGCGGGTCATTTTTGCGGTCCGGCGGCAACTCGCGCGGCTTCGCATAGAGCGCGGCCGGCCGCGCGCCGTTTGCCCCGATCTTGGGAATCATGCCGTGCCGGCTCTGCTCGAGCAGGCCTTTGTCGACGGGGGCTTTGACGGAACCGCCGCTGGTATCGTTGCCGGGAATGATCACGTCGCGGCGCGCGCCGCTGGAGCCGTCTATGATGGTGACGGTCTGGCTGCCCGGCGGCGGCACATCGGACTTCGCTGTGCTGGACGGAGCGGACGCGGTGTCGGGCGTCTTGACCACGACGGGTCCGTCGTATCGGTCGTGCTGCTTCCCGTCGCTTTCGCCGTTTTGGTTGGCTTGAACGGACGCCGGCGGATTGGTCGCCAAGACAACGACCGGTTCGCCGCCGAGCGGGTCGTTGACGAAGGCCGCCCAGCCCAGGACGGCAAGACCGGACAACGCCAGCACGCCCGCGAGCAATTGCGGGCCGGTGACCGGCAGTTTCGGCAGTGTCTTGCGTTTTTTCTGGCCGAGCGGCGCGTTCAAATCATCCGGTGCCACGGCCCAATTCCCCGCGAATCATGCGCTCATTCTAGCACGCGCGGTTTGCACGCAGGCCTGGCGTGGTTTCGCGTGGAACGGCAGAGCGCTCTCGCCAAACAAAAGGGGCGGCCCTGCGGCCGCCCCTGAGATCGTCGCGCTATCGGACGCTTAGTTCGGAATTGGCGTCTTGGCGTTCGGCGGGAAGGCCGAGTTCACCTGCGTGCCGCGCAGCAAATCTTCCGCCATATGCAGCGCCTTGTCGTCCTTCGGATCCGGTGGGACGTAGGACTGCGAACCGGTCTCTTCCTTGCCCGCGTCGCCCTTGAGGTGGCCGCGCAGCGAGGCTTCGCCCTTGGTGTCGGTCTTCGACTTGAGGTCGTCCGGCACGTCCTGCAGCACTTCGATGTCGGGCGTGATGCCCTTGGCCTGGATCGAGCGGCCCGACGGCGTGTAGTAGCGGGCCGTGGTCAGCCGCAACGCGCCGTTGCCGGAGCCAAGCGGGATGATGGTCTGCACCGAGCCCTTGCCGAACGAGCGGGTGCCGACGACGGTCGCCCGCTTGTGGTCCTGCAAGGCGCCAGCAACGATTTCCGAGGCCGAAGCCGATCCACCATTCACCAGCACGATCAGCGGCTTGCCGTCGGTGAGGTCGCCCGCGCGGGCGTTGAAGCGTTGCGTCTCCTCGGCATTGCGGCCGCGGGTGGAGACGATCTCGCCTTTCTGCAGGAAGGCATCGGACACCGAGATCGCCTGGTCGAGCAGGCCGCCCGGGTTGTTGCGCAGGTCGAGCACGTAGCCCTTGAGCTTGTCCTTGCTCACCTTGGCGCTGATGTCGGAGATCGCCTTCTTCAGACCGTCCGTCGTCTGCTCGTTGAACTGGGTGAGACGGATGTAGCCGACGTCGTCGCCCTCGACTTGCGAGCGTACCGAGCGCACGCGGATGACGTCACGGGTGAGCGACAATTCGACCGGCTTGTCCTGGCCCTTGCGCATGATGGTGAGCTTGATCTTGGTGTTCACCGGGCCGCGCATTTTCTCGACGGCTTGATTGAGGGTCAGGCCTTGCACCTGATCGTCGTCGAGCTTGGTGATGATGTCGTTGGCCATCACGCCGGCCTTCGATGCAGGCGTATCGTCGATCGGCGCCACGACCTTGATCAGCCCGTCTTCCATCGTGACTTCGATGCCGAGGCCGCCGAACTCGCCGCGCGTCTGCACCTGCATGTCACGGAAGCTCTTGGCGTCCATGTAGCTCGAATGCGGATCGAGCCCGGCGAGCATGCCGTTGATCGCG
>DATARB010000348.1:0-2048 GCA_036264375.1 Pseudolabrys sp. | reverse complement strand
AAAATGCAATAAGCGCCGCGCGTGGCGAGGATGGCACGGTTGCGGATCTCTGCCGCGCGAAAACCGATGTCCTCGTGCCAGACATGGTCGACGCGGTGGCCGACCTTCGATGTCCAGGCCTCGATCAAAGCCGCCGTATCCGGCCCGGAGCCGTCGTCCGCCACAATCACCTCGAAATCTGCGTCGGTCTGGCCCGCAAGCGAGCGCAGCACCGCCGCGAGCGCATCCTCGCGGTTATAGGTCGTGACAATGACGGAAATCAGCTCAGCCACGGGGCGCTCTGCTCTCTGCTCGCACGAGCCTTAGCCGATGTTGGCCGCCGTCACAAACCCCTAGGGCGCCGGTGTCCGCCAATGGTAACGTGCCGCCCTCTTCACGAGCCCGATTGCCGACCCGAACCAGCATGCCGAAAATTTCAGCCTATATCCTGAGCTATAACGAGGCGGAAAAGATCGAAGCCGCCGTCTCCAGCGTGCTGTGGGCCGACGAGGTGGTGGTGGTCGATTCGTTCAGCACCGACCGCACGGGAGAACTCGCCACCGCGCTCGGCGCGCGCGTGGTACAGGTAGCGTTCAACGGCTTCGGCGACCTGCGCAACCGCGCGCTGGAGGCCTGCCAATACGAGTGGATCTTCAGCCTCGATTCGGACGAGCGCTGCACCGAGGCGGTGCGCGACGAGATCCTCGCACTGATCGACGGGGATCCCGCGCACGACGTCTACCGTGTGCCGCGCCGCAGCTACATGATGGGCCGCTGGATCAAAGGCTCGGGCTGGTATCCGAACTTCCGCCAGCCGCAGCTCTTCCGAAAGGGAAGCATGCGCTACACGCTTGAGCCGGTCCACGAGGGTTACGAAAATTTGAGCGGCAAGCCGCTGGGCACCCTCAAGAACGCGGTCTGGCAATTCCCCTTCCGCAATCTGGAAGAGGTGATCAAGAAGATGAACCGTTACTCGTCGTTGGGCGTGCCGAAGCTTGCGGGCAAGCGGGTCTCGATGGCGAGCGCCTTCGGCCACGGGGTGTGGTCGTTCATCAAGCACTACGTTTTCAAGCGCGGCTTCCTCGACGGCTGGGCCGGCTTTGTCATCGCCTTCGGCAATTTCGAGGGCACGTTCTACCGCTACGCCAAACGCTACGAAGAGACGCAAAGCTGGCAGCCGCCGGGGAGCAAGCCGATCAGGCGCAAATAATTTCTGTCATTCGGCCTTTAGGCCGCGAGCCCGGAATCCGTATCGCCAGCGCTGCGGAGTATGGATTCCGGGCTCGCCGCTTCGCGGCGTCCCGGAATGACGGAAGAAATAGAATCTTCAACTCTTCGCACGCGATCGCTGCACAATCGACGTCGTCGAGTGCCCCGGCACGAGATCGATCAGCACCACCTCGCCGCCCATCGCCTCGACGATCTCGCGGCCGACCACCTGCTCGCGGGTATAGTCGCCACCCTTGACCAGCACCGTCGGCTTCACCCGCGCGATCAGTTCGCGCGGCGTGTCCTCCTCGAACACGACCACGAGATCGACGGCTTCGAGCGCCGCCAGCACTTCGGCGCGCGCTTGCGCCGGCTGCACCGGGCGACCTGCGCCCTTTAGTCGCGTTACGGAGGCATCACTGTTGAGCCCCAGCACTAGGCGATCGCAGGCCGCGCGCGCACCGGCGAGCAGCCGCACATGGCCGGGATGCAGGAGATCGAAGCAGCCATTGGTAAAGCCGATGCGCAGGCCCTGCTTGCGCCAGTCGGCGAGATGCTCGTCGAGCAGCGCCCAGTCAAATACGATCTTCTCCTCCGGCGCGAGCGAGGCCGCCGGCAGGATGCGCGAGCGCAATTCGGCGACGGAGAGTGTGGCCGTCCCGCGCTTGCCGACGACCACCGCGGCGGCGGCATTCGCCGCGCGCATGGCGGACTCGAAATCGGCGTCCATCGCCAGCATGGCCGAGAGCACGGCGACCACGGTATCGCCGGCACCTGAGACGTCGCGCACACGCACCGGATAGGCCGGTACGTGGATCGGCGCGCCCTCGCCCACCAGCGTCATGCCGGCTTCGCTGCGC
>DATARB010000286.1:0-12275 GCA_036264375.1 Pseudolabrys sp. | reverse complement strand
TCCTCGAATTCGCCGCGATATTTCGCGCCGGCAATCATGGCGCCAAGGTCGAGCGCGAGGAGCTTCTTGTCCTGCAGGCTCTCCGGCACGTCGCCGTCGACGATGCGCTTGGCCAGGCCTTCGACGATGGCGGTCTTGCCGACACCGGGCTCGCCGATCAGTACGGGATTGTTCTTGGTCCGTCGCGACAGCACTTGAATGGTGCGGCGGATTTCCTCGTCGCGGCCGATCACCGGATCGATCTTGCCGTCACGGGCGGCCTGGGTGAGGTCGCGGGCGTATTTCTTCAGCGCGTCATAGGCGTTCTCGGCCGACGCGGAGTCGGCGGTGCGGCCTTTGCGCAGCGCGTTGATAGAGGCGTTCAGGTTCTGCGGCGTCACGCCGGCCGCCTTCAAAATCTTGCCGGCCTCCGTGTCCTTCTCCAACGCCAGCGCAAGCAGCAGCCGCTCGACCGTCACGAAGCTGTCGCCGGCTTTCTCGCCCGCCTTCTCGGCGGCGTCGAAGACCCGTGCCAAAGCGGGATCGAGATAGATCTGCCCTGCCCCACCGCCGCTGATCTTCGGCCGTTTGGCAAGCGCGGCCTCGACTGCCTGCAAGGCCTGCCGGGAATGACCGCCGGAGCGGTCGATCAAGCCCGCCGCCAATCCTTCCGGATCGTCGAGCAAGACTTTCAAGAGATGTTCGGGAGCGAATTGCTGGTGGCCCTCGCGCTGGGCCAGAGATTGTGCGGACTGCACGAAACCGCGCGAACGGTCGGTGTATTTCTCGAAGTTCATTGTCTACTCCCTCGGCCCAATCTGGCACCGGACGAATGGCGGGTCCCATGGTCGGCGGCCCGCCTCGCGCCTTTATGTGGGTGCCATTGTTCCAGTTTGAAGAGCCCTCGCGCTTGATCTAAGTCAGCTTCCGCGGGCCGCCGGGACCCCGTCAACAGGAGCCGCCGCAGGCCCATGACCAGCCAGTCCGCCACCATCAAATCTCTCTACCGCTATCCCGTCAAAGGCTTGTCGCCACAGGCTTTGCCGCGGACCACTCTGTCCGTCGGGCAGACGGTACCGGCGGACCGCCTCTATGCCATCGAGAATGGCCCAGTCGGCTTCGACCCGGCGAAGCCGGCCTACTTCCCCAAGCAGCGATTCCTGATGCTGATGCGCAACGAGCGGCTGGCCGCGCTTCGCAGCGACTACGATGAGACGAACCATACCCTCGTCGTCCACTCAGGCGGGCAGGAAGCCGCGCACGGCGACCTGCGCACCGCCGACGGCCGCGCTGCCATCGAACGTTTCTTCGCGGCCTACTGCGCCGATGAACTGCGCGGCCCGCCTAAGGTGCTCTTTGGCGACGGGCACAGCTTCTCGGACGTGGCCAAGAAGGTGGTTTCGATCATCAACCTCGCCTCCGTCGCCGAATTGGAGACCATCATCGGCGCGCCCGTCGATCCCTTGCGCTTCCGCGGCAACCTCTACGTCGCCGGCTGGCCGGCGTGGCACGAATTCGATTTGCTCGGCCGCACCTTGAGCGCCGGCGGCACACGCCTCAGGATCGTCAAGCGTATCGTGCGCTGCGCGGCCACCAACGTCGATCCGCAGACCGGCATTCGCGACCTGACGATACCGCAGACGCTGATGCAGAATTTCGATCACATGGACTGCGGCGTCTATGCCGAGGTTGTTGGCGCCGGCGAGATCGCCGCCGGCGACATGATCAGCGAAGCAGGTTGAGGTCTAGCGAACCCCGCGGCCGGTATCCGCGGCGGCGACGCGGCCGCCATGCCGCGGCTGCGCCTGCTTTGCCGGTCCCCGCTCGATCCGGTCGAACAACTCCGAGAACGGGTCGGTACGCGCGTTGCCGGCATCACGCGCGGCCGGCGGAACCGTTACCCGCTCGGCGGTCTGCTGAACGACTCGCTGTGGCACCACTGGCCGCGGCGGCTGTATCTCTTGCGCGGGCGCGCGCCGCGCCTGCGCCGGCGCTAGCGGCTGTTGCGGACGTTCCTTCTCCGCACGCGCCTGTTCGGCTTCGATGGCGGCGAGCAACTCTGTGATCGGCGATTCAAGCGTTGGCGATGAAGGAGGGCTCGCCGGGGTGCGCTCTGCCACAGCCGTCGCCGGCACGGCGCGGCGCTCGGTCGGCATCACATAGGCAATCACGCGCGCGCGCGGATAGACGGACTCGCCGACGCGCTTATTGTGATTGCCGGAGATGATGATCGGGTTGCCGCTCTTGTCGATGCCCGAGACGACGCCGACATGGCCGCCGCGCTTACCGCGCGACAGAACGGCGATGGCGCCGACCTCCGGCTCGGAAACCCGCCGCCCGTAATAGGCGAAGGACTTGGCAGCGTCGGAATTGGTTCCGGCATAGCCGAGCTTGGCGAGCACGAAATTCATGAAAGTCGCGCACCATAGCCGCTGCCGGTCGGTCGGATTGGTGCCCATGTATTTGCGCGCTTCGGCGACCAGCGCCGGCCAGCCGAAGGGCGGCTTCATGCGCGCGCTGAGAGAGACGCGTTCGACCGCCGCAGCGGCCTCATGCGTTGCCGGCGCGGGCCGCTCCGAAACCGGTTTCGGTTTCAGTTTCGGATGAGACACAGGCAATCGAATGTTCTGTCGGTGCTTCGGTTCGCCATCGCGCGGCAAGGGCCGGCTCAACGCAGGCGAATTCAGCACAACAAGGCTAACGCAAACGGAGGCAACAAACGCGCGTGACGCCAAATGCATGAACAACGGGTCCCCACACCCAATAATCTTCTGTCGGCGCTGAATTGCAGCGGGACAACTTGGGGACGTAGCACGACAATTTTCGGCAATTTTTTCAGATTGAATTAAGGATGAAATGGTTTACGCGCGGGGGGGACCTTAACCATAAGAGCAGCGCGGCGAATGCCGTAGACCGCAAAAACGAACGCGCCCCGCTCCATCAAGAGCGAGGCGCGCCGACAGACCGGGCGACGCGAGATCAGCTACCCGGAACGACGTAGGCCCTGATGCGGCCGCGTGGATACACGGCCTCGGCAACCGTACGATTGTGATTGCCCGACACGATGATCGGATTGCCGTTCGGATCGACGCCGGAGACGACACCGACATGACCGCCGCCGCGGCGGCCCATCACGGCGATGGCACCCACCTGCGGTCCCGACACGCGCCTGCCGTAACTGGCATAGGCCATGGCAAGATTGCCGCCACCCGGATGGCCGGTCTCACGCAGCACCATGTCCATGAAGGCGCCGCACCAGAGGCTGCGGCGTCCGGTCGGATTGGTGCCGAGATAGCGGCGCGCTTCAGCTACCAGCGAGCTGGAGCTGGAGCTGTAGCCGCCCGACGCATAGGCGCTTGAATAGGACGCGCTCTGCCGCGCCAGCGCACGCGTGCGGCCGCGGCGGTACCGCACTGGAGTCGCATCCGTTTGCGGCTGCGCGCTCATGAAGTTGGAATAACGCGCGTCACCGTCAGCGCCGCCAAAGAATGACGGGGTCGCGACCGGCGCGGCGGCGACGCGTGTGGTGGCGTGGCGATGATAATGATGATTATTGGCTTGGCGGTGCGCGCCTTTGTGGAGAGGCCTGGCGTCGGCCGCACTCGCAATCGCGGCCATGGCGACCGAGCATAAGATAATTGTCGCCCGTCGATTGGTCAGTTTCATGAGATTGATCCTCTTCTCATCGAAGCAATAAAGCTCAGTCGATCGCAGTCGAACGAATCACAGTTGCTTTCCCGCAGCCAAACCGTGGCTATTTCGTGGTCACCAGATCGTAAACGCCCGTTAAAGATGCGTGTAATTCAGTTTTAATACACGAATTACAAGCGATTTCAGGCCTGAACGCCACGTATTACGTAAACGCATGCCAACTATACGTTTGATAGACGCGGTACTATTGCATGCTGCTTGCCACGCAGTTCAGTCGGCAATTGACGCGAACCGGGAGACATCGGGACACTGGAGGGAGGGCCACAGGACCGCGGCCGCTCAGCCAATTCGGCTGACCCATATAAGTATTAGTCAAGAAAATCGTTCCGGTAATTCTTTCAAAAGAGAACAAGTGTCAGAAACATCACTTAAAGACAACTCGCAATAATTGCTTCAATACTTACTTGCACGGCGATACGTGCGTTCTCTTGCGAGAGCGGATCGCCGCACACAAGGCTGGGTGGTGGTAGCGGTGCGTCAGCTCTTCCGGCTGAGCAGAAAGACGGCCTGTTCGCCGAACATATTCCAGAACCACCACGGCGCATTAAATCGCAGCGGCGTACCCCAGGCGTTCAGCGCCACCGCCTTCTCCATCTTCACGCCGATGCCGGTGCAGAGCTGCACGAAATCCTTGATGGTGCAGTGGTGGATGTTCGGCGTGTCGTACCAGCTGTACGGCAGCATGTCGGTCTGCGGCATATGGCCGGCGAACAGAAGCTGCAGCCGCACCGTCCAGTGCCCGAAATTCGGGAACGACACCACCGCGCTACGGCCGATGCGCAGCATGTGCTCGAGAACGACACGCGGTTGCCGCGTCGCCTGCAACGTCTGCGACAGGATCACATAGTCGAAGGCATCGTCGGGATAGTCGGCAAGATCGGTGTCGGCGTCGACCTGGATCACCGCGAGGCCTTTCGCCACGCATTCGTTGACGCCTTCGCGCGAGAGTTCGATGCCACGGCCATCGACCGCACGCGTCTCGCTCAAGATCTGCAGCAGCTCGCCATCGCCGCAGCCGACGTCGAGCACCTTGGCGCCCCGCTCCACCATCTGCGAGACGAGCACCAAGTCGACGCGGTTGCCGCCCGGCGTGCGGGCGATGTTGGCAACATTGAGCTTGGGGTCCGTGCGCGACAGCATGGCCATTACTTCGCCTCTGAGGGCGCGAGACCGCGCGCCTTGCAGGCGCCGTCGAGGAAGCCACGCACGATGCCGAACATTTCCGGCTCGTCGAGCAGGAAGGCGTCATGGCCCTTGTCGGTAACGATCTCGGCGAACGACACGCGCGCGCTCGAAGCGTTGAGCGCATGGACGATGGCGCGCGATTCCGATGTCGGGAACAGCCAGTCGCTGGTGAAAGAGATCACGCAGAAGCGCGTCGGCGTGCCTTTGAACGCGTTGGCCAGCACGCCGTTATGGTCGGCGGTGAGGTCGAAATAGTCCATTGCGCGGGTAAGATAGAGATAGGCATTGGCGTCGAAGCGCTCGACGAACGAGATGCCTTGATGGCGCAGATAAGATTCGACCTCAAAATCCGCGTCGAATGAAAACGTCGGATTCTCGCGGTCCTGGAACTTGCGGCCGAACTTTCGGTGCAGGGCTGCGTCCGAAAGATACGTGATGTGCGCGCCCATGCGCGCGACCGCGAGGCCGCGGCGCGGATTGCTGCTTTCGAGATGATAGCGGCCGCCGCGCCATTCCGGATCGGCCATGATCGCCTGGCGGCCGACCTCGTGGAAAGCGATGTTCTGCGCCGAGTGACGGGTGGCGCAGGCGATCGGCAGCGCCGCGAACACGCGCTCCGGAAAGCTTTCGGCCCATTGCAGCACCTGCATGCCACCCATCGAGCCGCCGACCACCGCAAACAGCGTGTCGATGCCGAGATGATCGATCAGCATCGCTTGCGCGCGCACCATGTCGCGGATGGTGATGACGGGAAACTCGAGGCCCCAGGGGGTGCCTGTGGCGGGGTTCGTCGAGGACGGGCCGGTCGTGCCCATACAACTGCCGACGACGTTCGAGCAGATCACGAAATAGCGAGACGTATCGATCGGCTTGCCGGGGCCGACCAGCGTCTCCCACCAGCCGGGCTTGCGCGTCACCGGGTGCACGCTCGCCACGTGATGGTCGCCGGTGAGCGCGTGGCAGATCAGCACGGCATTGGATCGCGCCGCGTTGAGCGTGCCATAGGTCTTGTAGGCGATCTGGAACGGCGACAACTCGACGCCGGCGTCGAGCTTGAGCGGCTTGTCGGCGCCGAAGCGGGCAACGGCGGAGTCACGCGGATCGTCCGCTTCGCGCGGCGTATCCAGCATCACTCGCGGGCTGCTCAGATTGGCTTCGACCATCTCGCTCTTTCGCGCTCCCGGCGCGCCCCTGAAGACCTCTTTAAGGCCGTCCGGACCCGCGGCCTTAAGGTAGCCGGGGACAGACTGTCAATCTTTACTTGGATTTCAAGCCCCTAGCATAGGTATTCGGCATGCCTCGGCGTTGGGCGCCATCCCCGCGGCACGAGGCTTGTACCCCGCGCTTATGTCTTTAAAACCCTCCCACGAGACAGACGCGGACGGCCGGCAGACCCCGGCTTTGACGGTTGTGAGTGTGGGCCATGGCCAAAACACCCGAGGCGCCCTCGCTGGGCGAGTTGCGCAAGGAGATCGACCGCATCGACGAGGCGATGCACAAGCTCTTGATCGAGCGCGGCGAGATCATCGACCAGCTCATCGCGACGAAAAAGAGCCAGGAGACCGGCGGCTCGGCGTTCCGTCCGGCGCGCGAGGCGGAGATGATGCGCCGTCTTGTGCAGCGCCACAAAGGGATCTTGCCGCTCGATACCGTCGAGAGCATCTGGCGCGTCATCATCACCAGCTTCACCTATGTGCAGGCCCCCTTCTCCGTACACGCGGACCTCTCGGCCGGCGATGCGCTGATGCGCGATTCGGCGCGCTTCCATTTCGGCTTCATCGTGCCGTTCGTCCCGCACATAGGCGCGTCGGGCGTCGTTGCGGCGGTGTCCGAATCCAAAGGGGATCTCGGCCTGGTTCCCGCGATTGCCGTGCCCGGCGCCGGTGCCTGGTGGAGCGCGCTGGAGTTCGACGCCGCGCCCAAGATCATCGCCCGCCTGCCCTTCGTCGAACGCGCCGACCATCCGGCCGCCCTGCCCGTCTTCGTGCTGTCGCGGGTCGCCGCCGACGCCATGGCGACCGAGGCGGTGGTCTGGAGCGTGCGCGTCTCCGGCTGGGGCGCGCACGCAGCACAGGCTTTGTCGATGCTGGCCGATTTTATCGCCGTGCCCGACCGCGCCTTCGACGGAGCTGCCCTGCTGATCACCTTGCCGACGGACGTGAGCCTGGACTCGATCAGCAAAGCGCTGGTTAAGGCTGGCGCCACCGTGCGCTCGGCGGCTCTCGTCGGCAGCCACGCAACCCGCTATACGGTTGCCGCCGGCAAGTAATCCTTCGATCGTCGGCCAAACCAAGTACCCCGCTCGCGCGGGCACGACCATGCTTTGAGGAAAGAAATGACCGCGAACCGTCCGCAACCGCGCCCCGGCGTCCTCGATATTGCGCCTTACGTGCCGGGCAAGAGCACCGCGCCGGGCGTCGCCAAGGTGTTCAAGCTCTCGTCCAACGAGACGCCGCTGGGGCCTAGCGAGAAGGCCATCGCCGCCTATCAGGCCGCGGGCAAGCACCTCGAGGACTATCCGGACGGCGCGGCGACCGAGTTGCGCGAAGCGATCGGCGCAGTCTTCGGGCTCGACCCCGCGCGCATCATCTGCGGCGCCGGGTCCGACGACCTGCTCAACCTGATCGCGCGCGCCTATCTCACGGACGGCGACGAGGCGATCCACACCACGCACGGCTTCCTGGTCTATCCGATCGCCACGCTCGGCACCGGCGCCAAATGCATCGTCGCGCCGGAGACGAAGCACACCGCCGACGTCGACGCTATCCTCAAGGCGGTGACGCCGAAGACCAAGGTCGTGTTCCTGGCCAACCCGAACAACCCGACCGGCACCTATGTGCCCTTCGACGAGGTCAAGCGCCTGCACAAGGGCTTGCCAGCGCACGTGCTGCTCGTGCTCGACGCGGCCTATGCCGAATACGTCACGCGCAATGACTACGAGGCCGGCATCGAGCTGGTGGCGACGTCGGAGAACGTCGTGATGTGCCGCACCTTCTCCAAGATCTACGGGCTCGCGGCGCTGCGTCTCGGCTGGATGTATGGGCCGGCGCCTATCGTCGATGCCATCAACCGCATTCGCGGGCCGTTCAACGTCAACGCGCCGGCCATCGCTGCGGGCGTCGCCGCGATCCGCGACACCGCGCATGTCGAGAAGGCGCGCGCGCACAACACGCACTGGCTCAACTGGCTCACCGAGGAAATCGGCAAGCTCGGGCTGACGGTCACGCCGAGCGCGGCGAACTTCGTGCTGATTCATTTCCCCGACGCCAAGGGCCGCACGGCGAAGGATGCCGATGCCTTCTTGACCAAGCACGGCCTCATCTTGCGCGCCGTCGGCTCCTACAACCTGCCGAACTGTCTGCGCATGACCGTCGGCAGCGAAGAGGCCAACCTTTTGGTGGTGCAGGCGCTCAAGGATTTCCTGGGGCAAAAGGCGTGACTTTCGACATGCACAGACTTTCTCCCGTCACCCTGAGGTGCGAGGCGCGCAGCGCCGAGCCTCGAAGGGCGACGGCCCGTGAGTCCGTGCCCGTCATCCTTCGAGGCTCGCTTCGCTCGCGCCTCAGGATGACGATGAGAGACTGGCGATGAACGGCAAGAGCACCCTCTTCAACCGTCTTGCCCTCATCGGCGTGGGGCTCATCGGCTCGTCGATTGCGCGCGCGGCGCGGCTGCAAGGCGCCGTCGGCTCGATCGTCGCCACCGCGCGTTCGCCGGAAACCCGGCGGCGCGTGGCCGAACTCGGGCTTGCCGATCAGGTGGTGGAGAGCAATGCCGCGGCGGTCGAAGGCGCGGACCTTGTCATCGTCTGCATTCCGGTCGGCGCCTGCGGTCCGGTCGCCGCTGAGATCGGCCCGCATCTCGCGCCCGGCGCGATCGTCTCCGATGTCGGTTCGGTGAAGGGCGCTGTCGTGCGCGACATGAGCCCGCATTTGCCGAAGGGCGTGCACTTCGTGCCCGCGCATCCCGTCGCCGGCACCGAATATTCGGGGCCCGATGCGGGCTTTGCCGAGCTGTTCGTGAACCGCTGGTGCATCCTGACCCCGCCCGAAGGCACCGACCCGGCGGCGACCGAGAAGCTCGCCGCGTTCTGGCGCCTGCTCGGCGCCAATGTCGAGACGATGACGCCGGACCACCACGACCTGGTGCTCGCCGTCACCAGCCATCTGCCGCACCTGATCGCCTACACCATCGTCGGCACGGCCGACGAGTTGCAGACGGTCACGCGCTCGGAAGTTTTGAAGTTTTCCGCCGGCGGCTTCCGCGACTTTACCCGTATCGCCGCCTCAGATCCGACCATGTGGCGTGACATCTTCGTCGCCAACAAGGACGCGGTGCTGGAAATGCTCGGCCGTTTCAACGAGGACATTTCCTCTCTCACGCGCGCGATCCGCCGCGGCGACGGCGACACGCTGTTCGAGCAGTTCACCCGCACCCGCGCGATCCGCAAAGGCATCGTGCAGATCGGCCAGGATTCGCCGGCGCCCGATTTCGGCCGCCCGCATCCGGACCTGCCGCACACGCCGTTGCCGAAGCCTTACGCATCGGACGAGGGATGAAGCAAAAGCACACAGCGGCGAAGGACAAGGAGGCCTGGAGCAAGCTTTGGCCAAGCCAGCATCCTGAGAAGTCCGTTCCGCTGTTGCAGGAGCTCCACATCCTCACGCGCGATGGCGCGCTCAACGCGGACTCGCGGCGCAAGCTCACCCAGGTGTTGCACCTGACGCAGCTCCTGCGGCCCGCATTGGACGCTCTGCTCAAGGAACCAAACGAGCCGGTGCTCGCCGATGTCGGCGCCGGGAAATCCTATCTGGGCTTCATTCTCTACGATCTGGTGTTCGGCCCGGCCGGACGCGGACGCGTCGTCGGAGTGGAGGCGCGGGAAAAGCTGGTCGAGACCTCGCAGGCCCTGGCGGCGGCATCTAGCTTCGAGCGGATGCAGTTCATCGCCTCGCCCATCGCGGAGGCAACCGTCTCCGGCGGCCGCGCCGACATGGTGACGGCGCTGCACGCTTGCGACACCGCAACCGACGACGCCATCCGCTTCGCGTTGCGTCATGAGGCGAAGACGATTGCCTTGGTGCCCTGCTGTCAGGCCGAAGTGGCACGGCTCTTGGAAGGCCAAAGTGGGCCGCTGCGTCAGCTATGGCGCCATCCGATCCAGCGCCGCGAATTCGGCGCGCACATCACGAATGTCATCCGCGGCCTCGTCCTTGAATCGCATGGCTACAAAGTGCGCGTCACCGAATTGACCGGCCTCGAACATTCGATGAAGAACGAGCTCATTCTCGGCGAGCGCCATCAGCGCAGCAATGCGCAAGCGCGCGGAGAGCTCACGCGGTTGATCGATCAGCTCGGCGTCAAGCCCGCGCTGCTCGACACGATATCGGCTTAGCGAACGGCTCACCCCGGTGCCGCTCCGCTCGTCCCCGCGGAAGCCGGGACCCGGCTCTTAAAGCCCTGATTTTTCTCTTCTTTCTGAATTCCCGCTTACGCGGGAATGAGCGGAGCAAGGTGCTCCGCAAACGCAGATCGCGTTAAAACAGCGCCGGCGTGTTGCCGATCGGGATCGGGCCGAGGAATACCGAGCCGTCGGTGAAGCGCAGTGGCAGGGCGACGGCGGGTTTCCCCTCCAGCGTGGTCTGCTGGCCGAGCATGTTGATGCCCGCCGAAATATTCGCGCCCGCCTGCTGACGCGCGAGATTGCCCAGGCCCGGCGCGAGGCGATCGAGCGCACCCGCGAGTCGGTCCATGGTCGGCGAGTTCTGCACGATGCGCTGGGCGCCGATCTTGTCGAGGAAGGCCTCGAGCCCGGCAATGGTCACCTGCACCTGGCCTTCCAGCCGCCCGTCCGGATTGATCGACAGCGTGCCATTTCCGATCGCCAGGATATCGCCCTGCTCGATGCGCACTTGCGTGATGTCGATGCGCCCGTCAGCCTGCTGGATCTCGCGGAAGCGCACCGGCCAGGGCTTGGGCGCAAAATCGTTCAGCCCGCGAATGACCGCCGTCATCTCGGCGTCCATCGGCTGCACCGCCGCCGGATGGAAGCCGGGGATCGAGGCCTGCTCCAGCCGCAACACCGACTCGATCACCGGCTTGTCGGCGGCAGAGCCTTCCGCGATGCGGCCGTGCAACTCCAAGTGCTTGGCGCGCAGCCAGGTCTCGCTGTTGCCGCCGTTAATGCGTTCGACCACCGGATCGTCGAACACCAGCGATATGCGCTCGGGCGAGGCCGGTGTGCCGCGCACGCTTGCCTGGCCGAGCGACCAGTTGGCGGCGAGCGTCGGCGGCTTGCCCGCGTCGGCGATGCTGAGCGGGCCGATGAAGTCGCTGATCAGCAGCGTGGGCTGATAGACCTGCGCCGCCACCAGGATGCGGGACAATCGGAGCTCGAGCGGCGGCGTCGCGAAGACGGCCGAGGCCTGATCGCAGGCGAACTCCATCCGGAACGGGTAGCCGCCGATCGTCTCTGAGCCGCAAGCGTAGGTGCGGCCGGACTTGGCCTCGCGCGCGCGCCAGCCTTCGAGGACGGTGTGGGCCTGCCCGGCGGCGTAATACCAGAACAAGCTCCAGGCGCCGAACAGCGCGGCGACCAGGACCACCATCGTGATGTAGCGCCGCTTTCGCCGCCGCGCCGAAGTAGTTACGGTCATTTCCATCGTAAGGCTGTTTTGGCTCTGTTGTTGGCGCCGTCAGTCGGACAGATTCGGACGCCCGTCCAGCATTCTTTTAAGAATGAATGATCTTTTCTGAAAACCGGTTCCTGCGAAACTAACAGGCGCCGAATACGGCGTTTCTGCGCCGCCGGCCCAGGTTCCCCGCGGCGCGGGTTGCGCACGCGGAGGTGGCCTGTTAGCGAACGGCCACTGGAACCTCCAAAGCTGCGGTCCTCACCCAGGCACGATGGACACGACATCCGAGCAGAGCACCGACGACCTGTGGGTCTTCGGCTATGGATCGCTGATCTGGCGGCCCGGGTTTGACTTCCTGGATCGGCGCAAGGCGCGCGCGGTGGGCGCGCACCGGGCCCTGTGCGTCTATTCATTCGTCCATCGCGGGACGCCCGAACGGCCAGGCCTCGTGCTCGGCCTCGACCGCGGCGGCAATTGCCGCGGCATCGCCTATCGCGTGGCGGCGGCCAAACGCGCCGAGACGATTCAATATTTGCGCGAGCGCGAGCAGGTCACCCTGGTATATCGCGAGGCTTGGCGCACCGTCTGGCTCGACGACGACCCCAAGCTGCGCGTGCATGCGCTTTGCTACATGGTCGACCGCGGGCACGAGCAGTTCGCCGGGAGGCTCACGCTGGAACAGCAGTTGCATCACGTGCGCCAGGGCCATGGCCGCTCCGGCAACAACCGCGATTACGTGATCGAAACGGTGGGCGCCCTCGAGGA
>DATARB010000277.1:0-5070 GCA_036264375.1 Pseudolabrys sp. | reverse complement strand
GTCCGCGCGACCATGCGGAACTTCAGGCACAGACACGACGCGACCACGGAGCCGTCCTCCTGCTCGACCACGTTCATCTCCGCGGGCGCAGTGCTCTGCTCGCTTGCGCTCGACCCGCGACCTCTCATCGGAACTCTTTCTCCCCTCCGGCCCGTAAAGACCGTACCCGTTCCCGCGCAGGGCGGTCACGTTCCTCTTGCCCTCTCTTTTATCTACACCTATTTGTGCCGGGCGTCGATCCCGGAGAGCGCATGCGCGCAACAAGAATAACGGCAGTGGGAGGGTGGCATGAGCAATGAGAGCACGGTCCTTAGCGCGGCGATGGTGGGCGCCGCTTCAGAAGAGCCCACCATCGGCTCGGGGCGCGTCTTGGCGGCGAGCGTCGTCGGCAGCGTGATTGAGTGGTATGATTACGCGCTATACGGCACGGCCGCTGCTCTCATCTTCGGCCATCTCTTCTTTCCGAACGCGAACCCCACGGTCGCGATGGTAGGAACCTTCGGAACATTTGCCGCAGGCTTTGTTGTGAGGCCGCTCGGCGGATTGGTCGCTGGATATTACGGCGACCGGCTGGGCCGCAAGGCGACCCTGGTCTTGACTCTGATGACCATGAGCCTGGCAACCGCGCTCATCGGCTGTCTGCCGACCTATGCCCAGGCGGGCGTCTGGGCCCCTGTGCTACTGCTGATGCTGAGGCTCCTGCAGGGCTTTGCCGTCGGCGGCGAATGGGGTGGCGCCGTGCTCATGGCGGTCGAATTCGCGCCGCCTGGTCGCCGGGGATTTTGGGGATCCTTTCCCCAGATCGGACCGTCGGCCGGCATCGTGCTCGGGACGGCGTCGTTCTCCACCGTCTCGGCCTTCGTCGCGCCGGCCGATCTTCTCGCGTGGGGCTGGCGAATTCCCTTCATAATCAGCCTGGTGCTCGCCGGCGTCGGAATGTACATCCGCCTGAAGGTCTCGGAGACGCCGGCCTTTCGGCGCATCCACGAGATTTCCCGTCAGCAGTCAAATCCGGTGGTGGACGTGATCCGGCAGCACCCCAAGGAGCTGCTGCTGGCGATATTCGCGCGCTTCGCCGACGGCGGGAACTTCTACTTGCTGACCGTCTTCGTCTTGGCCTATGCCGCCGAGCGCGCAGGTGTGCCGCGTGCCCAGGCCCTTGTCTGCCTGATGATCGCAGCAACACTCAACGTGCTGACGATACCGTTGTTCGGTCGCCTCTCGGACAGCCTCGGCCGGCGCGTCGTGTTCATCGCCGGCGCGATCTTCATGGCCGCCTTTGCCTGGCCCATGTTCATGATGGTGAACACTGGCAGTGCCGCCATGCTCGCACTCGGGCTCTCGATCATGATGGTCGTCGGGCATGCGCCGGTCTATTCGACCCTAGCCTCGTTCTACGCGGAGCTGTTTCCGGCCCGCGTCCGCTACAGCGGCATATCCATCGGGTACCAGAGCGCCGGCATCATTCTGGGCGGCTTCATGCCCCTGATCGCGAGTTCCCTCATCGTGTGGACGGGCGGCAATCCCTGGCCGGTCGCGGTGTGCATTGCCGCCCAGGCCCTGATAGCGGCGGCCGCGTTGTTTGTCAGTCCCGAAACCTACAAGCGGGATCTCGCGACCTGATCCGAGCCCCGAGAAACGCTACCGCGCAACATCGAAATCTGGAGGTCGTACATGGCGAAGTATTTGAAGCAAGGTCGGGACGCGCAGGCCCGTGCGGAGGATCTGTCGAAGGTCCGGCACACTGTCGAGGACATCCTGGCCGATATCGAAAAGCGCGGCGACACAGCTGTGCGCGAGCTATCGATCAAGTTCGACAAGTGGGACCGCGCCGACTACAGGCTCACCGATGCCGAGATCAAGGCGTGTTTGGCCGAGCTGTCGGCGCGCGACATCGAGGACATCAAATTCGCCCAGACGCAGGTGCGCAACTTCGCCCAGATCCAACGTGATTCGATGAAGGATGTCGAGGTCGAGACGCTGCCCGGCATCGTGCTCGGCCATAAGAATATCCCGGTCAACGCTGTTGGCTGCTACGTGCCAGGCGGCAAGTACCCGCTGCTGGCATCAGCGCACATGTCGGTGATCACCGCGAAGGTCGCGGGCGTCAGCCGCATCGTCACCTGTGCGCCGCCCTATCATGGCAAGCCGGCACCGGCGATCGTCGCGGCCCAGCACCTGGCGGGTGCGGACGAGATCTACTGCCTTGGCGGCATCCAGGCGGTGGGCGCCATGGCTATTGGTACCGAGAGCATGTCGCCTGTCGATATGCTGGTTGGCCCTGGGAACGCCTTCGTCGCTGAAGCCAAGCGTCAACTCTTTGGCCGCGTCGGCATCGATCTGTTCGCCGGCCCGACCGAGACCTTGATCATCGCCGATGAGAGCACGGACGGCGAGATGTGCGCGACCGACATGCTGGGCCAAGCCGAGCATGGTCCGAACTCGCCGGCGATCCTGCTGACCAATTCCGAGAAGCTCGCCCGCGAAACCATGGCCGAAATCGAACGCATTCTCGGCATCCTGCCGACCGCCGAGATCGCGCGGAAAGCCTGGGAGGACTACGGCGAGATCATCGTCTGCGAGAGCTACGAGGAGATGGTCGAGGAAGCCGACCGCATCGCGTCAGAGCATGTTCAGGTCATGACCAAAGACCCGGAGTATTTCCTCAACAACATGACCAATTTCGGCGCGTTGTTCCTGGGCTCTCGCACCAACGTCGCCTATGGCGACAAGGTCATCGGCACCAATCACACCCTGCCGACCCTGAAGGCGGCGCGCTACACAGGCGGTTTATGGGTCGGCAAGTTCCTCAAGACCTGCACCTATCAACGCGTCCTGACCGACGAGGCCTCGGCGATGATCGGCGAATATGCCTCGCGCCTGTGCATGCTCGAAGGTTTCGTCGGCCATGCCGAGCAGGCCAATATCCGCGTGCGTCGCTACGGCGGCCGCAACGTGCCATACGCAACGGCCGCGGAGTAGCCACCATGCTGCTCGGAGCTGTAACGCCGGTCCTTAGCGTGTCGGCGCCGCGGAGCTGGCCCAGGACGGCCCTATGAGTGCGGTCAGCCTGCCGGCACCTCCGTCGTTCCGATTGGATGGTCGGCGCGCTCTCGTTACGGGCGCGGGGCGGGGCATCGGCCTTGCTCTCGCCTCGGCACTGGCGGACGCCGGCGCCGAGGTCACGCTCTGCGCCCGATCGCTGCCGGAAGTCGCTTCTGCCGCAGACGCGATCCGGACGCATGGTGGCGTAGCGTACGCCTTGCAACTCGATGTCACCGACATCGATGCGGTCTCTGCGGCTCTGGCGCTGGCCGAGCCCTTCGATATTCTCGTCAACAACGCTGGCGCGAACAGGCCCAATCCGCTGGAAAAAGTCTCGACGAGCGATTTCGACTTCGTCATGGGACTGAACGTCCGGGCGGCATATTTTACCGCCCAGGCTGTCGCTAAACGCCTCATCGCTGTTGGCCGAGCGGGCTCCATCATCAAATGTCCTCGCAGATGGGACATGTCGGGGCGGCGGATCGGACGCTGTACTGCGCTTCGAAATGGGCTGTCGAAGGCTTTTCAAAGGCAATGGCGATCGACCTAGCACCGCATGGAATACGCGTGAACACCATAGCTCCGACATTTATTGAGACGCCGATGACAATCCCCTTTCTCGAGGATGAGGCGTTCCGCCAGCGCGTTCTCGCCAAGATCAAGCTAGGTCGCCTCGGTCGCGTGGAGGACATCACTGGCGCTGTCGTCTATTTGGCGAGCGACGCTTCGGCGCTGATGACTGGCGCATCAATGGTTATCGATGGCGGCTGGACTGCGGACTGAACGTGTCACCGGGGCGAACCCGGGCATCGAGCTCGCGACGCCCAAAACGCCATTGAGGAGGAAGCAGCCGGCGCCGACCTCGCGGGCGCGGAAAGAGACGGCCAGCACGCTGTCGGCGTCGATCAGTTTCGCGGCCTGCACACCGGTTTCATACTTGATAGCCGGTGGTGGCGCGCGTGCTGTGAAGGCGCTGAAAGCACCGGTCGAAACAGCCGCGAGTTGCCAAACCGGAATTCATCCGGCGAAGACAGATGCAATTCCGGCGCTAGAGGACAATTCGCATCTGGTCCGGATTTACGTCAGAGCGATACGCGGCCCAATCCGCAAGCCGTGCATCGCCTGCCCCTCAAGCGTGTCCGTCCAGGGTGTCAGCCTGGCCTGCCTGCCAGTCATCGCTCAAGCCGCCATACATCGAGTGGTACATCTCATCGCCCGAATGCTGCGTGAATTCGACATTGATCGTGGTCACGTCGAGCCCCACGATCTCGATACAAGCCGCCACCAACTGGCGCGCCAACTCGGCGCGGACTTCCTTCTCGCGTCCTCGACGGATGTCGCACATGAGGAGCGCTACCGGACGCGGCTCCTCCGGCCCGCAACGCCAGAGGCCACCCTCTCCAAGCTCACGGATAGCGATGCTGATTCGGTTGATATTTGCGCTCATCACATCGGAATAAATCTCGCCCATTCGCTTGGCTAAGCGTTGCTTCTGCTCAACGGTGTAGGAGAAGGGCGTATCCAGTTGCAGATAGGGCATATCGGGACCTCACGCATCGTTTTGAACCAAAGGTGGAGCATGGCAACCGGCCGCGTAAGCGGCCTACGCCAAGCCCGATTCGATGCATCTTGGCCCGTGGAGCAGCCTGAATTATGCGAGATGATTGTGCATTTCTTGAGTGCAATTCGAAGCCAGCCGCCGTGCTCTAGTCGAAAAAACACGCACCGGAGGATGCACGAAGTGGCTGGCCGCCCTCTCAGACAAAGCATTTTCCAAAGACACCGCGCCGACACCGCCGCCGGGCAAGACGCCCTGGTATCTTGGACTAACCATGCAGGTGTTCGTGGCGGCCGTTGTCGGTATCGCCTTAGGGCACTATTTCCCGCAGATCGGCGAAGCCATGCAGCCGCTCGGCGATACCTTCATCAAGCTGATCCGCATGGTGGTAGCGCCGATCGCTTTCCTCACGATCGTATCGGGTGTGGCCACGGTCGGTGATCTCAAGCGCGTCGGCAAAATCGGTG
>DATARB010000228.1:0-17371 GCA_036264375.1 Pseudolabrys sp. | reverse complement strand
GATGTCGCGGCGCGCATAGGCGTCGAGCACGGTCTTCATCTGCTCGAGCACCAGGTCGGTCATGTGTTCGACGCCGCGGATGAGCTTCGGCGGCGGGAATTCGGCATTGAGCGCGATCACGCGCTTGGCGATGTTCTTGGCGAGATCGCCGATACGCTCGAGATCGTTGGCCAGGCGCAGCGCGCCAACCACCTCGCGCAGGTCGACCGCCATGGGCTGGCGGCGCGCGATGGTGAGCACCGACTTTTCCTCGATCTCGCGCTGAAGCGCATCGATGTTGACGTCGGCGGCGGTGATGCGTTGCGCCAGCGCGGTGTCGCGCTTGGCCAGCGCATCGACGGAGTCGGCGACCTGCTTCTCGGCCAGACCGCCCATTTCGGCGACCATGCGCGCGAGATCCTGCAGATCGTTGTCGAACGCCTTAGCGGTGTGGTCGGTCATTGTCTTTGTCCTTTCAGCCGAACCGCTTCTAGCCGAAGCGGCCGGTGATGTAGTCCTGGGTGCGGCGTTCGTTCGGAGTGGTGAAGATGCGGGTGGTCTCACCGAACTCCACCAGCTCGCCGAGATACATGAAGGCGGTGAAGTCCGAGACACGCGCCGCCTGCTGCATGTTATGCGTGACGATGGCGATGGTGTAGTCGTCCTTGAGCTCGTCGATCAGTTCTTCGATCTTGGCTGTGGAGATCGGGTCGAGCGCCGAGCACGGCTCGTCGAACAGAATGACTTCCGGGCGCACCGCGACGGTGCGGGCGATGCACAGGCGCTGTTGCTGGCCGCCGGAGAGCGACAGGCCGTTGGCCGCGAGCTTGTCCTTGACCTCGTTCCACAGCGCGGCGCGTTCGAGCGCATTCTTTACGCGATCGTCGATCTCGGATTTCGGCAGCTTCTCGTAGAGGCGGATGCCGAAGGCGATGTTCTCGTAGATGGTCATCGGGAACGGCGTCGGCTTCTGGAACACCATGCCGACCTTGGCGCGCAGCAGATTGAGGTCCTGCGACGACGACAAGATGTTGTCGTTGTCGAGCTTGACGTCGCCGGTGGCGCGCTGGTTCGGGTAGAGGTCGTACATCCGGTTGAGGATGCGCAGCAGCGTCGACTTACCGCAGCCGGACGGGCCGATGAAGGCCGTCACCTTGCCCTGGTACAGGGAGACATTGATGCTCTTGAGGGCGCGGTGATCGCCATAGAAGAAATCGAGATTGCGCACCGCGATCTTCTCGGCAAGCCCCTCGGTATTGATCGGCGCCCGGTTGACGGTCGGGGTCGTGAACTCTGCTGCTACTGTCATGACGTTTTCCTCTGTCCCGCGAGGGCCCGAGCGGTGATGCTCAGCGCAAGCACCGCCAGGGTGATGATCAAGGCGCCGGTCCAGGCCAGTTCCTGCCAATCCTTGTAGGGGCTGAGCGCGAACTGGAAGATGACGACCGGGAGGCTGGCGACCGGAGCGTTCAGGTCGGTGCTCCAGAACTGATTGTTGAGCGCGGTGAACAACAGAGGCGCGGTCTCGCCGCTGATGCGCGCGACCGCCAGCAATACGCCGGTGATCATGCCGGCCCGCGCGGCGCGGTAGGCGACCTTCTGGATCATCAGCGAGCGCGGCAGGCCGATCGAGGCGGCGGCCTCGCGCAGCGTGTCGGGCACCAGCGTGAGCATGTCCTCGGTGGTGCGCACCACCACCGGCACGACGATCACCGCCAGGGAGACAGCGCCGGCCCAGCCGGAAAAATGGCCCATCTGCGCGACCATGATCTCGTAGATGAACAGGCCGATCACGATCGAGGGCGCGCTGAGCAGGATGTCGTTGATGAAGCGCACCACCGTGCTCAGTTTATCGTAGCGGCCGTATTCGGCCATGTAGGTGCCGGCGAGCATGCCGAGCGGCGTGCCGATGGCGACCGCAATGATGGTCATCACCAGGCTGCCCATGATCGGATTGAGCAGGCCGCCGGACGAACCAGGCGGCGGCGTCATCTGCGTGAACACCGCGAGCGAGAGGCCGCTGAAGCCTTCCCACAGCAGGACGCCAAGGATCAGCACCAGCCAGGCGAGGCCGAACGCGGTCGCTGCGAACGACAAGCCCATCATGATGACGTTGCGGCGGCGGCGGACGTCGTAAACGGCCATGGCGTCAGGCTCCCACGCGGGCATTGAGCCGCATCAGCATCAGGCGGGCGAAAGCCAGCACGATGAAGGTGATGACGAAGAGGATAAGACCGAGCGCGATCAGCGAGGAGGTGTAGAGGTCGCCGACCGCCTCGGTGAATTCATTGGCGATCGTCGCCGAGATGGTCGTGCCGGGCGCCAGGATCGAGCCGGAGATGCGGTGGGCGTTGCCGATGACGAAGGTGACCGCCATGGTTTCGCCGAGCGCGCGGCCGAGGCCGAGCATCACGCCGCCGATGACACCGACGCGGGTGAAGGGCAGCACGACGTAGCGCGAAACTTCCCAGGTGGTGCAGCCCAAGCCATAGGCGGCTTCCTTCAGCACCGGCGGCACCGCTTCGAAGACGTCGCGTGAAATCGACGTGATGAAGGGCAGCACCATGATCGCCAGGATCAATCCGGCGGTGAGGACGCCGATGCCGTAGGGCGGGCCGGCAAATAAATTCGAGAGCAGCGGGATATCGCCGAACGCGGAAATCAGTGCCGGCTGCACGTACTGCTGCAAGAAGGGTGCGAATACGAACAGGCCCCAGATGCCGTAGATGATGCTGGGGATGCCGGCGAGCAATTCGATGGCGATGCCGATCGGGCGCCGCAGCCACATCGGGCACAGTTCGGTGAGGAACACCGCGATGAGCAGGCCGACCGGCACGGCGATCAGCATGGCGATGAGGGAGGTGACGACGGTGCCGTAGATCGGCGCGATGGCGCCGAATTTCTCGGTCACCGGATTCCAGACCTCCTGGTAGAGGAAGCTGAAGCCGAAGGCACGCAGGGCCGGCAGCGAACCATAAACCAGCGATACGATGATGCCACCGAGGATGACGAGCACCGTGATAGCCGCCAGACGGGTGAGCCAGCGAAAGCCGACATCATTCACCCGCAGGCGCTGAAGAACTTTCGCGCGGTCGACCTGCTCGCTCTCCACCGCTGAAGTTCCCTGCAACGCAACGTCAACCACGGCACCCCTCCGGGACGATTGCATCCGGCTCTCCTTGGCATTGCGCTCGGGCGAGCCACTCAAGCGGCCTTCCGGCCGCAGCACAAGCCGCCACTGTCCGGCGGGGACGAGGAAAGGGCGCCGTAGAGGCGCCCTTTCCCATCAATGTTAGGATCAGTTGGTGACCGCGAAGACGGGCTTGCCGCTCGCGTCCTTGACCTCTTTGGTCCAGTACTTCTCGACGTCCGAAACCACCTTGGCCGGCATCGGTACGTAGTCGAGGGCTTCGGCCGCCTTGGCGCCGTGCTTGTAGGCCCAGTTGAAGAACTTGAGCGCTTCACCCGTGGCGGCAGCATCGGACGGCTGCTTGTAGACCAGGATCCACGTCGCCGCGGTCATCGGCCAGGACTGGTCGCCGGGCTGGTTGGCGAGAATCACGCCGAAGCCGGGCTGCGAGTTCCAGTCCGCATTGGCGGCGGCGGCCTGGAAAGCCTCCGAGGTCGGCGCAACGGGTTTGCCGGCCTTGTTGACCATCTTGGTGTAGGTCAGCTTGTTCTGGAGGGCGTAGGCATACTCGACGTAACCGATCGAGCCCTTGGTGTTGGCGACGTTGTTGGCGACGCCTTCGTTGCCCTTGGCGCCGATGCCGACAGGCCACTCAACCGAGGTGTTGGCGCCGACCTTGGACTTCCAGTCCGCGCTGACATCCGCGAGATAAGTGGCGAAGTTGAACGTGGTGCCCGACCCGTCCGAACGATGCACGACGGCGATCGCCTGGTTCGGCAGCTTGACCTGCGGATTGAGCTTGACGATGACCGGATCGTTCCAGGACTTGATGTCGCCCATGAAGATCTTGGCGAGCGTCGGGCCGTCGATCGTGACTTCGCCCGGCTTGATGCCGTCCAGGTTAACGACTGGCACGATGCCGCCCATCACCATCGGGAACTGAGCGAGACCGGCTTCATCGAGCTCCTTGCCGGGAAGCGGCGCGTCGGATGCACCGAAGGTCACGGTCTTGGCCTTGATCTGCTTGATGCCGCCGCCGGAACCGATCGACTGATAGTTCAGCCCGTTGCCGGTTTCCTTTTTGTAGGCGTCGGCCCACTTGGCGTAGATCGGATAGGGGAAGGTTGCGCCGGCGCCGGAAATATCGGCGGCGGTGGCCGGTACGATTGCCGCGGCGGCCACGAAGCCGGCGGCGACCAGTGCGCTCCAGTGTTTCACAGACTCTCTCCTAGATGTTGTTGGCGGCCAAAGACCAACACGAGCCTCCACCGACCCGCGCGACACGTCTTCCAGCGCCCGTCGCCCGGGCGACCGCTGTTGCTCTTTATAAAAAACGACGCACTCCAGACTGCGCTCCGGACCCAGTTCTTGCTTGCGTTCGCTCAACGCGGTCCGGAACTGCGGCCAGCCTTAGGCGTTCGCCGTCACCGTTCTATGACTGTTAGGCGACAGTCAGATGACAGAACAAGCTTATGATTTTATTAGAGATTCGGGCGCCGCGGCAGTTTCGGCGGTGCGCAAGGGCAGGTGCATCGTGAAGGTCGCGCCAGAACCCAATGTGCTCTCGATGGTCAGCCGGCCACCGTGGCGGTTGAGCACATGCTTGACCAGCGCGAGGCCGAGGCCGGTGCCGCCCTGCGAGCGGCTGTCGGCGACGTCGACGCGGTAGAAGCGCTCGGTCAGCCGCGGCAGGTGCTCGGGCGCGATGCCGGGGCCATAGTCGCGCACCGCGATGCGGGCTTCCGGCGTACCGGCCCGGGTTTGCCCGGGCGTGAAGGCAACATCGACACGTTTGCCGGCGGCGCCGTATTTCAGTGCATTCTCCACGAGGTTCTCGAGAGCGCGGATCAATTCGTCGCGGTCGCCGAGGACAACGAGCGGCGCCTCGGGCGTGGAGACTTTGATGTCGACGCCGCGGTCGCGCGCAAGCATCTGCAAGCCGTCCACCACCTGGCGCACGATCGGCGCGAGGTCTGCCGGCGTATTCGGGTGAAGGTGAGCATTGAGCTCGATGCGCGACAGCGACAGGAGATCGTCGATCAGCCGCGCCATGCGCGTGGCCTGGCCTTGCATGATGGCGAGAAACTTCTCGCGGGCGGCCGGATCCCCCTTCGCCGGTCCCTGCAAGGTCTCGATGAAACCGAGCAGCGCGGCGAGCGGCGTGCGCAGCTCGTGGCTGGCGTTCGCGATGAAGTCGGCGCGCATTTCCTCGACCCGGCGCAGCGGCGTCAGGTCGTTGAAGGTCATCAGCAGGACGTCCGACTGGCCATCGGAGACGCCCGAGAGCCTCACCGGCGTGACGAAGGCTTCGAACCAGCGATCGAGCGGCACGCGCTCGAAAAATTCGACGCGCTGCGCCTCACGGCGCTTGCTGGCGCGGCGGATGGCGTCGACGAGTTCGGGCATACGAAGGGTGATGAGCGCCGGCTCGCCGCGTCGCAGCGCCGGCGCAATCGTCGTGGCGGCGGAGTTGAAAGCGATCACCCGGCCGTCGCGGTCGAGCACAATGGCCGGGCCGGGCAAACCGCCGATCAACGATTCGATCAGCAGACCTTGCGGATGGCCGACGGAACTTTCGCGCGAGGACATTACACCGCCCGCATTATCGCTGCCGGCAGTCTCGCCGACGAGGACACGCCACGCATCGCGCAACCGGCTGGTCCAATCGCCGGTGGCGTCGCGGCTGTCGTCATTCATTGCCATGGTCAGCCCGCGTCGGTCTTCTCACGCCGGGCCTCGATCTCGCTGCGGATCGGCTCAGCCGCCGGCACAGTCACGATCTTCGGCTTTGCCGCCGCGTTGCGCCGGGTGCCCAGCCAGATCTCGCGCGTGCCGAGGATAACAAGCGCGATCACGAAGGGCGTCAGATAATACAGCACACGGAAGATAAGCAAGCCGGCGACCACGTCTTCTTTGTTGAACTCCCAGAGCGCCACCAGCATGGCGGCGTCGAATACGCCGAGGCCGCCGGGGGCGTGGCTGGCGAAGCCGAGCAAGGTCGCCGAGACGAACACCACCGCCAGCGTGACGAAGCCGATGTTCGGCTCGTTCGGCAGCAGCATGTACATCGCGAGCGCGCAGAAGCCGAGATCGAGAATGCCGATGCAGATCTGCAGAAGCGTCGACGGCCCGCTGGGCAGCCGCACCTTCCATTCGCCCTGCCCGATCTCGCGCGGCGCGCTCCAGACCCAGCCAATGTACGAAGCGAGCACGCACAACATGCCGATGGCGACCAGACGGTTCGCCCAATCCGGAAGCTGATCGATCGGGCTTGCGGCATGCGGCGTCGAGAGAACGCCGAGACCGAGCACGGTGGCGTTGCCGAGCCAGAACGTGAGGCCGGCGACGAAGCAGATCTTGGCCACCTCGACGGCATCGAGCCCGTAGGCGGAATAGATGCGGTAGCGGACCGCGCCGCCGGTAAAGACGGTGGCGCCGATATTGTGGCCGATGGCGTAGCTGGTGAAACCGGACAGCGCGGCGGTGCGATACGGCACCTCGGTGCGGCCGATGGTGCGGAGCGCGAACCAGTCATAGAAAGTGAGGGTGAAGTATCCGCCGGCGACGAACAGACCCGCGGCGGCGATGTGATGCGGCTCGACCGCCTTGAGTGCCCGCAGGACCTCGTTGGTGTCGATGTCGCGCAGCATGTGCACCAGCACCACAACAGCGATCGTGATGATGGCCACGCTGAGCACGACGCCAATCCGATTCCAGCCGACCTTCTCCTGGAAAAATCGCGCCGCCGCGCGCAGCGAGTTCAACATCGTTCCTCCGGACCGGCGTCTGTCGTCTTGCCCGCTCAGGCTGATTGCGTGAAGCCCTTGACGGGGATTGCCGTGTGTGACGCTTCCGAATGCCGGCTCCTGCCCCTCGGAATCATACACCCCCCACTGGCGCCCCCCGACGCCGCGCGCTACGCCAGCGCACGAACCGTCCACCTAGCAGAACTCAATCCCCAGCGCGAGTGGACCGAACGGACCAAATCCGATCAAATACTGGACCAGGCTAGTTGGTCATTGGCCGGATGTCACAACAGTCACACCAGCGTTGGTCTTCCAACCGTCACAAAGCCGCGCCGTATTGGAGGTACGTCCCATGAATGAGTTCAATAATCACGTCGCCCGCCGAACGATCCTCAAAACGGCCGGATTGGGCGTCGGCGCCGCCCTGCTTTCCAGCAATTCCAGTCCGGCGGCGGCCGCCGCCGCCACCGACATCTGGAGCGCGGAATATTGGGCAAAGAAAGGCGACGTCCCCCTCTATATTTTCCGCAAGCGGCTCGGTGCGCCCAAGAGCGGCGACGCGCCGCGCCCCGTGCTGTTCCTGGTGCACGGCTCCTCGGTGACCTGGCGCACCTTCGATCTGACTGTCCCGGGCCGCGGCGAATATTCGCTGATGAACGTTTTCGCACGCTTGGGTTATGACGTCTGGACGATGGATCACGAGAACTACGGCAAATCCGGCCGCACCACCGGCAATTCGGATATCGCCAGCGGCGCGCAGGACCTGAAGGCCGCGATGCAGGTCGTGGTCGGCGAGGCCGGCCAGCAGAAAATCCATTTGATGGGCGAGTCGTCAGGCGCGCTGCGCGCCGGCCTCTACGCCACGATCGAGCCCGAACGCGTCGGCCGGGTGGTCCTCGCCGCCTTTACCTACACGGGCACGGAATCCCCGACATTGCAGAAGCGTGCCGAACAATTGGAGTTCTATCGCACCCACAACATGCGCAAGCGCGACCGCGCCATGATCGAAAGCATTTTCACCCGCGACAAGCCGGGAACAACCGACCCGGCGGTCGGCAAGGTGGCTGCCGATGTGGAATTGCAATATGGCGACCAGGTGCCGACCGGCACTTACCTCGACATGACGGCCAACCTGCCGATCGTCGATCCGAAGAAAGTGCAAGCGCCGGTGTTGCTCATCCGCGGTGAGTACGACGGAATTGCGACAGTCGAAGACCTGTTCGATTTCTATCGGCAACTCCCGAACGGCGACAAGCAGCTCGTTGTGCTGCCGAACACCGCGCACTCTGTCGCCATGGCCATCAATCGCCAATTGTTCTGGCACGCCATGGGCGAATTCCTCGACATGCCAAAACCGGTTGGCATTTGACGGTCACAGCCGCGCAGTAAAGAACTCCAACAGAGCGGCCGTTGTCTCGGCGGGCGCTTCCTCGGATAGGTAATGTCCGCAAGGAAGCGCCTTCGCGCCGACGATATTGGACGCGTAGCGCTGCCATATCTCGGCCGGGCCCGGCTTGGAGTTGCGGCCGACCCCGCCGGTCGCCCCCCAGAGCAGGAGCAACGGGCATTCGATCTTGCGGCCCGCGCCGAAATCCGTGGTGTCCATCTCCAGATCGACGCCGAACGTGGCGCGGTAATCCTCGCAGATGGCGTGGATCGTTTGCGGATCGCGGAAGCAGCGCTTGTACTCGGCGAGCGCCGCGGGATCGAAGAAACTCAAGCCCTGCTTGGTCTTGGCGAGTTTCTTCTCGATGAACCAATCGGGGTCTGCGCCCATCATGCGCTCGGGCAGATCGTAGGGCTGGATGTTGAAGAACCAGTGCCAGGAGAGCGTGCCCCACTGGCGTGTGACGTTATTGAGAAGATGATGTTGCGGTATGATGTCGAGGATCGCCGCGCGCGTGACAATCTCCGGATGATCGAGGCACATGCGGTGCAGCACGCGCCCGCCGCGGTCATGACCGGCGGCCAGGAATTGATCGTACCCGAGCGCCGCCATCACCTCGACCTGGTCCTGCGCCATGGCGCGGAACGAATAGCCGGAATGATCCTCGCCGCCGGGCGGCTTTTCGGAATCGCCGTAACCGCGCAAGTCAGAGCAGACGACGGTGAAGTGCGCGGCCAGCGTGGGCGCGACTTTCAGCCACGACAGATGATTGAACGGATTGCCGTGCATCAGCAGCAGCGGCGGGCCCTTGCCGCCGGCAACTGTGACGATACGCGCGCCTGACGTCTGAATCTCGCTGCGGGTGAAGCCGTCGAGCATGAAGCACTCCCTCCGTTGTTGTCACGCCCGGGTTCGTCCCGGGCGTCCCGATCAGGAAGGCACTGTGCCATCCTAAGCGAGATGGCCGGCTCAAGGCCGGCCATGACAACGATACAACGGTTCACGCGGCCCGCATCAGGGAATGATCTTGTCCGCCCGCAGCCGTGCAAACAGATCGAAGAAGCTGTCGTCGCTCGGCTGATAGTCGAGAAAGCCCAGCCGGCGGCTCTTGCTCATATCGGTGACGACTTCGATCGGCCGGCCGAGATCGGCATCGGTGTGCCACGCCGAGGCGAGCTTCGTGAGGTCCGGCTCGGCGAGCCGATGGCGGCCAGCGATGCCGGCCCAGACCAGACCTTCGCCCGCGAGCTTCGGCTCCAAGGGCTCTTGCTGGGGCGGGAACGGTGCAGGCTCGAGGCCGAACCAGCCGGCGATACGCGGCCACATCCAGTTCCAGCGGAAGACGTCGCCGTTGACGATGTTGAAAGCCTGGTTGCGCGCCGCCTCGGTCGTTGCCGCCCATTGCAGATGGCGCGCGAGCAGACGTGCATCCGTCACGTCGGTCAGCCCGTTCCATTGCATGGCCGAACCGGGGAAGACGAACGGCTGTCCTGTCACTTTGCAGATCGTGGCATAGGCCGCGAGTGTGACGCCCATGTTCATGGCGTTGCCGAGCGCATAGCCGATGATGGTGTGCGGCCGGTGCACGCTCCAGGTAAAGCCGATACGCTCGGCGGCGGCGAAGACCTCGTCCTCCTGTGCGTAATAGAAATTTTCGACCGGCAGGCGCGCCTGCTCTTCGCGGAACGGCGTCGCCGGCAGCGCGCCCTTGCCGTACGACTCGAACGGTCCGAGGTAGTGCTTGAGGCCGGTGACCAGCGCCACGTGGCGCACCGCGTCGGGCGCCGGCAGAGCCGCGATCAGGTTGCGCACCATGGCGGCGTTCACTTTGATGTTCTCGGCCTCGGTCGGCTGGCGCATCCAGGTGGTGATGAAGACTTGAGTTGGGCGCACGTCTTTCAGTGCTGCGCGCAGCGAGGCCGGATCGAGCAGATCGGCCGCAACAGGCTTGAGGCCCTCGATGTCGGGCGGCCGCCGCGCCAGCCCGTGGACGTGCCAGCCTTGATCGATCAGCCGCCGGGCCAGATTGTTCCCGACGATGCCGCTGGCACCGACCACGAGTGCAATTTCGCTCATCCTGGTGTCTCTCCGATGTTGGTCGGAGGCAGATAGGCATTGGATGGCGGAGTGCTACTGGCGAACTGGGCACCTCTTCCCTCGTTTGTCATGCCCGGGCTTGTCCCGGGCATCACGCTTAGGCAGGCACTGTGCGTCACTAAACGAGATGGCCGGGACAAGCCCGGCCATGACGAGGAGAGGCGGTCAGAGGAACTCAAATCCCGAAATATTGCGCATACTTCTTTTTGATCTCCTCGGTCGCCGCTTCCTGCGCGATCGGATCGGAGGGCAGGACCTTGATCTTGGACAGCGGCACGCGGCCTTCCTTCAGCGTCACGTCGGGATGGAAGGAGCGCAGGGCGGCCACGTCCGAGAGATATTGCTGCGTCTCACGCGACACCATGAAGCTCATGAACAGCTTGGCGGCATTGGGATGCGGCGCGTTCTTGGCGATGGCCTCGCAGCCAGGGATAAATGGCGTGCCCTCCGCCGGATAGAGGACATCGACGGGCGCCCCGCTCTCTTTGAGCAGGAGATTCACGTATTCGAGTCCGTCGGCAGAGATCGCGCGCTCGCCGATCGCCAGCTTCTTCGGCGGTTCGGTCGCCGACTGCACCTGCAACACCTTCTGCTTGGCGAGCTTGTCGAAATAGTCCCAGCCGATCGCCTTCACCGTCTGGAAGGTGGAGGTGACGATGCCGCCTGAGTAGCTCGGATGCGCCTTGACGATCTTGTTTACCCATTTCGGATCGAGCAGATCGGCGAAGCTCTTCGGCCTGTCTTCCGGCTTCACCAGATTTGTGTTGATGCCGATCGGCATCAGCGTGAAGCGCACGCTGGCATAGGTGCCGCCTTCATCGCGCTGGTCGGCCGGCCACTTCATCAGCTCGGCGGGAATGTAAGGCTCGAGGATGCCCTGCCTCTTCCAGGTGACGAACAGCGCCTGATCGGAGCCGTCGAGCACATCGACGGCGAAGATGTTGTTGGCGCGCTCCTGTGCCACGCGCTGATAGATGCGCTCGCTACCGGTGCGCTCGACCTGCACGGAGATGCCGGGATATTTCTGCTCGAAGAGCTTGGCGAGACCCTGCGTCACCTTGAGGTCGATGGCCGAGTAGAAGACGACCTTGCCTTCTTTCTTCGCCGCGTCGATGAGCTGCGGCGTGATCGGCTCAGGCTGCGGCGGCGCGGCGAAAGCCGCCGCGGTCAGAGACACAAGCGCGACGGCCAACGCCGTCGCGCGCACAAGCACGCGAAGTCCCATGGCATTCCTCCCTGCACCCTGCCCCCGTGGTCCAATGCCCGGTGGCTTATTGGTCAGGGAAGCATAGCAAAACTTCGCGCACGGGAATGGTGCGGGTGGCGGCGGGCAAAGAAGAGCCCCGGCGTCGCTTCACGCGAAGCCAGGGCCAGTCGGGAGGCTCATGGGTCGGGCGATCAGTCGCAGACCGTCACGCGGCGCACGCGCGGGCCGTAGGGTGTCGCGATGACGCGCTTGACGACGTAGCAATCCGGGCCGGAAACGTAGGTCGGGCCGTAGAAGCCGAAGCCGTGGCCGTGGCCCCAGTGGTGGCCGTGCCAGCCGTGATGGCCGTGCCAGCCGCCGGCGGAGGCGGAGGTGGGGGCGAGAGCGGCGGCGCCGAGGACGGCGGTGGCGCCAAGGGCGATGATGAGCTTGCGGAACATGGCGGTCTCTCCTGGTTGCGAGGGATGTGCCAGTCACATCCTGCCCATGGGTCGAGACGGCCTTCGAAAAGGTTCAAAGGATTTTTGGGGGCTCTTGCTGAGGGGGCAGCGTCGCCAAAAACTCCGCCCGTTCCCGCGCAAGCGGCAATCCAGATCCGGCTGCAAAAGCAGCCATTTTGCGCTGGGTCCCCGCTTTCGTGCGGACGAGCGGCTAAGTATGTGACCCGCCTCACTTGCCGGCATCGGCGATAACGGGGCAACTTAGAGGCCGCGAAGAACCCCGTCGGGCGGCCGGGCAATTTTCATCGATTTGGCTTGAACCTTGCCGCCGCCTCGAACGACACATCCACGAGCCGGTTGGGCCTGCCGATGCAAACGAGTTCAGACGAGGCTCTGATCGCACGGATCGCGGGCGGCGACCGGCTGGCCATGCAGGTGCTGTTCGCGCGGCATCATGTCCGGATGTACCGGTTCGTGTTGCGGCTGGTGCGCAACGAAGCGACCGCCGAGGACCTGATCAGCGATGTGTTCCTCGACGTCTGGCGGCAGGCGGGCAAGTTTGAAGGCCGCTCCGCCGTGTCGACCTGGATGCTGAGCATCGCGCGCTTCAAGGCCCTGTCGGCACTGCGGCGCCGGCCCGAGCAGGAACTGGACGACGAGACGGCCCAGGCGATCGAGGATCATGCGGACGATCCCGAAGTGGCGCTGGCGAAGAAGGACAAGGGCTCGGTCTTGCGGCAATGCCTGACCAGGCTTTCCGAGGAGCATCGGGAGATCGTCGATCTCGTCTACTACCATGAGAAGTCGGTGGAAGAGGTCGCAAGGATCGTCGGCATACCGGAAGCGACGGTGAAGACCCGCATGTTCTATGCGCGCAAGAAATTGTCGGAGCTCTTGAAAGAGCAAGGGATCGATCGAGGTTGGCCATGAGCCGGGATAACGAGACGACGCCACAGAGCGACATCGAGGAGCTGCTGCCCTGGCACGCGGCCGGCACGCTGAGCCGCCGCGACGCGCAGCGGGTTGAGGAGGCGCTGGCGAAGGATCCGGCGCTGGCGCGGCGCTACGCGCTGGTGCGCGAGGAACTGAACGAGACCATCCTGCTCAACGAGACGCTCGGCGCGCCGTCATCACGCGCGATGGAAAACCTGTTCGCCAAGATCGACGCGGAGCCGGTGCGCAAGCGGGCCTCCTCGCCCGGTCTCGGCGCGCGCATCGCCGATTTCTTCGCCAGCCTGTCGCCGCGCACATTGGCCTGGTCAGCCGGCGCCGCCGTGTTTGCGATCCTGTTGCAGGCCGGATTGATCGCCGGCGTGATGCTGAAGGAGACGCAAGAGGCGCATTACGAGACCGCGTCGGCGCCGACCAATCCGCCGCCGGGCGCCGGTGCCTTTACGCTCATCCGCTTCGCGCCGCAGGCGACGTCCGACGACGTCAGCAAATTCCTCGAGCAGAACAAGCTGTCGATCGTGGCCGGCCCGATCGCCGGCGGCATGTATCGCGTGCGCGTCGCCGACGCGGCGATGCCGAAGGCCGATCTCGGCGCGCTGGTGAAGAAGCTGCAACAGGACAAGGTGGTCAATTTTATCGCCACGACGGAGTGACGAGCGCCGCGAGGGCTCGTCGGACGACGGAGCAAATGCCATGCGTGCGCGACGACGTGCCCTGCTCTGCCTCACCGCGGCCGCCGCGCTGATAGTGGCCCCGGCAACCGGCGCTTTCGCGCAAAAGGCCTTCAGCCGCGGCCCGTCTTCGGGCGTCGGCACAAGCCCGCCACCGTCCAGCCCGCCACGCGGCGGCAGCGATGGTGGATATCGCGGCGGCGGCCATCGCGGCCCCGGCTGGGGCGGCGTGACAGGCGTCGCACCGGGAGTTCCGGCTGCAGGCGCGACGTTCATCGCTGACGGCAGCGCGGACGATGGCGCGCCGCGGCGCCGCGCATCGCAGCGCACGGCACGGCGCGGCCCGAGCGGCGCGCCGCCCGTGGGCGAACGGCGGCTGGTGCCGGACGAGGTGGTGATCGAAGTCCCCAATTCGGTGAGCCAGCAGCAGATCGACGCGCTGCAACGGCGGCACCGGCTGACGCGGATCGAATCGCAGCGCTTAGCGCTGACCGGCACGACCATGTTCCGCTGGCGCATCCCCGACCGGCGCTCGGTGCCGGCGGTGATCCGCGCGCTGGAAGCCGACCGCGTCGTGGCGTCGGCGCAGCCGAATTATCTCTATACATTGCAGGAAGACGCCGCGAAGCCTGACGCGGTGCCCGAAGGCGACGCCGCACAATACGAACTCGCCAAGCTGCATCTGCCGCAGGCGCACGCGCTGGCCAAAGGCGACGGCATAACGATCGCGGTGATCGACTCCGGCATCGATGCGACGCATCCCGAGCTTGCCGGCAGCGTCACCGGCGCGCTCGACGTCGTCGCGCCGTCGGCGCCATTGAACAAACATGGCACTGCGATCGCGGGCTTGATTGCGGCGCATGGCAAGCTGATGGGCGCAGCGCCCAATGCGCGCATCCTCAATGTCCGCACCTTCGGCGCCGCGGGAACGGGCAACACCTTCAACATTTTGCGCGCGCTGGACTGGGCCACGGCGAGCGGCGCGCGCATCATCAATATGAGCTTCGCGGGTCCGGCCGATCCCATGATTCAGCGCGGCCTCGAGGCCGCATCCAAGAAAGGCATCATCCTTGTGGCGGCCGCCGGCAATGCCGGCGAGACATCGCCGCCGCTCTATCCGGCCGCCTATCCCAACGTCATCGCGGTGAGCGGGACCGACGCCGACGACAAGATTTTCGTGCAATCCAACCGCGGCCGCCATATCGCCATCGCCGCGCCGGGCGCCGACATCTTTGTCGCGATTCCCGACGGCGGCTATGAAGTGTCGTCCGGCACGTCCTATTCGGCGGCGGAGGTGAGCGGCATCATTGCGCTGATGCTTGAACGCAAGCCGAACCTCACGCCCGAGGGTGCGCGCAGCATTCTCGCCGCGACCGCCAAGGATATAGGACCCAAGGGCCGCGACGTCCTGTTCGGCGCGGGGCTCGCCGATGCCTATGGCGCGCTGATGGCCGAGGGCGCTCCACTCGCCGCGGTGCCGGCGAAGGAACCTGTCGAACGTGTCAGCACCGGCGCGCGTTGAGCCGCACGACGTTACGCCGCCGCAAAGTCAGGCAAACGTGATGGCGGTTTACGAACCCGCACGCTCCCTCGCGCGTTGCGTGTCGTCAGGCGCGAATGCCACCGCGTTTGGGGGCAACGAAAAGTGGCACACCCGACATGACCGACACCAGATCTTTGTCGACCGAACCGGAGCCGTCCCGCCGCGATTTCCTGTATATCGCGACGGCGACGGTAGCCGGTGTCGGCGTAGCCGCGGCGCTCGTGCCGCTGATCGATCAGATGAATCCCGATGCCGCGACGCTCGCCGCCGGCGCGCCGGTTGATCTCGATCTGTCCCGCGTGGCGCCGGGCCAGCAGGTGGTCGTGCGCTGGCGCAGCCGGCCGATCTTCGTCATGCGCCGCACCGATGCGGTGCTGAAAGAGCTGCAACAGACGTCGCTGATCGCGCAGCTCGCCGATCCGCAATCGGCCGAGTTGCAGCAGCCGCCTTACGCCACGAACTGGCATCGCTCGGCGAAGCCGGACTTCAGCGTGCTTGTCGGCATCTGCACGCATCTCGGCTGCATCCCGAACTTCTTTCCGCAGCCGAGCGCGACCGATCCGACCGCCAACTGGCCTGGCGGTTATTTCTGCGCGTGCCACGGATCGAAATACGATCTCGCCGGCCGCGTCTTCAAAGGCGTGCCCGCCCCTTACAATCTGCCGGTGCCGCCCTATCGCTTCATCAACGACACCACCATCCGCATCGGCGAGAACCCGAGCGACGCGACGTTCGACTTCGGCTCGATCCGGCAGATTTAGAACATCGCTCAGACCTGTACGCCCAATCCCTCGGCGCGTTCGCGCCGTACGGCGCCACGCTTCGCGGTCAGCGAGGTGGCGATGGTGGCGAACGCGACAACCGCGATCATGATGGTGCAGATGGCGTTGATCTCCGGCTTCACGCCCAAACGCACCTCCGAATAGATACGGATCGGCAGCGTGGTCGCGCCCGGCCCGGTGGTGAAGCTCGCGATCACCAGATCGTCGAGCGACAGCGAGAAGGCGAGCATCCAGCCGGCGGCGATGGCGGGCGCGATCAGCGGCAGCGTGATGGTGAAGAAGGTCTTCAGCGGCGGGCAGCCGAGATCCATCGCCGCCTCCTCGAGGCTGCGGTCGAACGACACCAGGCGCGACTGCACGATCACGGCGACGAAGCAGAGCGTCAGCGTGGTGTGGCCGATGGCGATGGTCCAGAAGCCGCGGTCGACGTTCAGCGCGACGAACAAGAGCAGCAGCGACAGCCCGGTGATGACTTCCGGCATCACCAGCGGCGCGTAGACCATGCCGGAGAACAGGAGCCGGCCGCGGAACGATCCGAAGCGCGTCAGCGCCACGGCGGCGAGCGTGCCGAGCACGGTGGCGGCGGTCGCCGAGAGCGTGGCAAGGCGCAGGCTGGTCCAGGCCGCCTGCAACACCGCGTCGTCGTGCAGCAGTTCGCGATACCAGGCGAGCGACCAGCCGCCCCAGACCGTCACCAGGCGCGAGGCGTTGAACGAATAGATCACCAGGATGGCGATCGGGAGATAGAGGAAGGCGAGGCCGAGCGCGACCGAGACGATGTTGAAGGCCGACGTGCCGGAATGGTTTTGCCTGCGCATGATCTTGTCCGAAAACCGGTTCCCACTTTTCGGGATCATGCGCCGCTCTCCCCTTGCAGCGCGCGCTTTTGTAGGCGCTCGTAGAACAGGATCGGCACCAAAAGCAGGGCGAGCAGCGCAACGGCGATGGCCGAGGCCACCGGCCAGTCGCGGTTGGAGAAGAACTCGGTCCACAGCGTCTGCCCGATCATCAGGGTTTCCGAGCCGCCGAGCAGATCGGGGATGACGAATTCGCCGACGATAGGGATGAAACACAGGAGCGCGCCGGCGGCGACGCCGGGCAGCGACAAAGGCCAGGTCACCAGCCAGAACGCGCGCGTGCGCGTGCAGCCGAGATCGGCGGCGGCTTCCAGCAATGTGCGGTCCATTTTCTCCAGCGTCGCATAGAGCGGCAGCACCATGAACGGCAGATAAGAATAGACGACGCCGATGTAGACCGCCGTATCGGAGGAGAGCCAGGCCATCGGCTGGTCGATGACGTGCAGCCGCATCAGCACGTCGTTGAGCAGGCCGTCGCGCTGGAGGATGTTGATCCAGGCATAGACGCGGATGAGGAACGAGGTCCAGAACGGCAGCACCACCAGCATCACCAAGAGCGGCTGCAAGCCGCGCGGCGAGCG
>DATARB010000216.1:0-7677 GCA_036264375.1 Pseudolabrys sp. | reverse complement strand
ACCTCGCCCGTATCGCGATCAACGCCGACTTCGGCGAAATGCGCGCCGAAGCCTGCATGCGCATAGGCGCTGTCCATCGCGGAGGACGTCACCGACCCTTCGGCTTCCTTCATGCCGGAGGCTTGGCCCGCCTTAAGCTTCTGGCAGGCGGCGAGAACCGCTGCGCCCGAGGTCGCCGCGCCGAACGAGCCGCCCGAACCGGCGGTGGGCGGATAGTCGCTATCGCCCATGAGGATGGTGACGCGATCGACCGGCATCTCCATCGTCTCGGCGGCGATCTGGGTGAGGATCGTGTATGTGCCGGTGCCGAGGTCGGTCATCGCCAGTTCGACGGTCAGCCGGCCATCGTCCCCGAGGCGGGCTCTTGCCGTCGCGTTCTTGAGCACATCGCCGCGAACCGCAGACGCAACGCCGAGGCCGACGAGCCAACGTCCGTCGCGGACGCTGGCGGGCTTTGCGACGCGCTTGTCCCAGCCGAAACGGGCGGCACCCTCGCGCAGCGATTCGGCGAGATAGCGCGAAGAGAAAGGCTTCTTCTGCTCGGGATCGGTCTGCGTGTCATTGCGCAGGCGCAGTTCCACCGGATCGATGTTGAGCGCCTCGGCTAATTCGTCCATCGCGCACTCGAGCCCGAGCAGGCCGATGGAGTCGCCCGGCGCGCGCATCGAATCCGAACGCGGCAGATCGAGTTTCGCGAGGCGGTGGCGGGTCAGCCGATTGGGCGCAGCGTACAGCATGCGGGCCGCGCTGCAGACCGGCTCGGTGTAAATGTCGAAGCGCGCCGTCTGCACGAGCGCATCCTGACCATAGGCGGTCAGCCGGCCGTCGCTGTTTGCGCCCAGCCGCACACGCTGTTCGGATGCACTGCGATGGCTGGTCATGTGGAAGAGCTGCGGCCGCGTCAACATCACCTTCACCGGCCGCTTCAGCATGCGCGCGCCGATCGCCGCGAGTGTCGCGTCGTAATAGTACGGCAACTTGCTGCCAAAGCCGCCGCCGATATAGCGCGTGATGACGCGGACATTCTCCTTGGGGATATTGAGCGTCCGGGCAAGGCCTTCCTGCGGGCTCGCCGTCAACTGCGCCGCCGTATGCACGGTCAGCTTCGGTCCATCCCACGACGCCATCGTCGCATGCAGTTCCATCGGCGCCTGGCTCTGATAGGGCGTGGTGTAGACCGCGTCGATCTTCACCGGCGCGTCGGCGAAGGCCGCTTCGAAATTGCCGATGGCGCTGTCCGCCGGATCGCCGCCGTTCATCTTGCCCGGGTTTATGGCCGTCGCGCGCGCTTTCTGCAGATCGTAGGCGGCAGGCAACGCTTCATAGTGGACCTTGAGCAGCGCAGCCGCGGCTGTTGCCTGCTCGAACGTCGTGGCGACGACGAAGGCGACGGGAAAGCCGAAATACGCCACCTCGTCATTATTCATTGCGGGCATCGCGCGGGCGAAGCGGTCCGGCAGGTCGACCGGGCCGAAGGGATGCTGCGTCGGCGCATTGTCCTTGGTGAGAACGAGCAATACGCCGGGGGCGCGCTGCGCATCGCGCACCTCGACCGAGACGACGCGGCCTTTGGAGATGGATGCGGGAACGATCACGCCATAGGCCGTATGTCCCTGCGCTGCGTATTCATAGGCGTAGGTCGCCTTGCCCGTCACTTTCAGCCGGCCATCGACGCGATCGAGTGGAAGCCCGATCTCGTGGGCGGAGGTCGTTTCAGCCATGTGCCTTATTCTCCTCAGACGACGTCGGCGGCGTGCGCCAGCGTGGCGCGCAGGGTGCGGCGCGCGAGCGGGATCTTGAAATCGTTATGGCCGTAGCCGCGCGCATTCTTGAGCGCGGCTGTGCCGGCGGCGTCGAAGGACGCGCGCGTGAGCGCGGCGCCTGAGAGCGTGGCCTCGGCTTCGTGCGACCGCCACGGCTTATACGAGAGGCCGCCGAAGGCGACGCGGGCGGTCTGCACATGGTTGCTGTCGTGCGCGACGATGGCCGCGACTGACACGAGCGCGAAGGCATAAGACGCGCGGTCGCGCACCTTGCGGTAGACCTGACGGCCCGGCGGCGGCGGCGGCAGCACGACCGAGCGGATCAACTCGCCCGGCGCCAGCACCGTCTCGATGTTCGGGGTGTTGCCCGGCGCACGGTAGAACGCGTCGATCGGGATGGTGCGCGTCGCGCCGTCGTGGGCGATGGTTTCCACGCGCGCGTCGAGCGCGGCCATGGCGACGGCCATGTCGGAGGGGTGCGCGGCGATGCAGTTGTCGCTCACGTCCAGCACGGCGTTCATCCGGTTGAGGCCACGCAACGCCGAGCAGCCGGAGCCGGGGTCGCGCTTATTGCAGGGCTTGGTGGTGTCGTAGAAGTAAGGGCACCGTGTGCGCTGGAGCAGATTGCCGCCAGTGGTGGCCTTGTTGCGAAGCTGACCCGACGCACCGGCCACGATCGCCTGCGACAGCAGCGGATAGCTGTGGCGCACGCGCATGTCGGCGGCAAGCGCGCTGTTGGTGACCAGCGCGCCGACCCGAAGGCCGTGATCCGGCGTTTCTTCGATCTCGCGCAACGGCAGCGCGTTGATGTCGACGAGATGCGCCGGCGTCTCGATCTGCAACTTCATCAGGTCGATCAGGTTGGTGCCGCCGGCGATGAACTTGGCGGCCGGCTGGGCGGCGGACGTACAAGCCGCGGCGATGGCGCTCGCCTTTTCGTACCGGAACGGCTTCATGCGCGGCCTCCATCGGCGACGTCGCGGATCGCCGCGACAATGTTGGCGTAAGCCGAGCAGCGGCAGATGTTGCCGCTCATGCGCTCGGCGATCTCGGCGTGTGTCAAATGCGGCTTTGTGGTGACATCGGTGGTCGCGTAGCTCGGCCAGCCGGCCTTGTGTTCGGCCAGCATGGCGACGGAGGAGCAGATCTGGCCGGGCGTGCAGTAGCCGCATTGCAAGCCGTCGTGTTTGACGAAGGCGGCCTGCATCGGATGCAACTCGTCGCCATGCGCCAGACCTTCGATGGTGGTGATCTCGTCGCCTGCGTGCATGGCCGCGAGTGTCAGGCAGCTATTGATCCGTTGTCCGTTGACGATGACCGTGCAGGCGCCGCACTGCCCCTGATCGCAGCCTTTCTTGGTGCCGGTCAACGCGAGGCGTTCGCGCAAAGCATCGAGCAAGGTCGTGCGTGTATCGATTTCGACCGTATGGTGCTGCCCGTTGACGGTCAGCGTCACGGTCTCGGTGTACGCCGGCGCCTCAGTATGCGCCGATGCACTCTCGGTGGACGCTTCGGCGTGCGCCAAAGGCGAGGCCAGCACGAGGCCTGTCGCTCCGGCGGTTTCCAGGAAGCGCCGTCGCGATAATTGAGAAAGAAGCTCGAGTATCCGATCCATAGGGTGCCAATGACTCCATCCTGCCCAGGCAGGATGTAGTTACCGGCCCTGATACGACTTGCGCTCCATTGCCCCGGATTGGGCAATCTTTGCATTAATCCAATTCGCAGCTGTCAGCCTGGTCTTTGCCGCATCGCATAAATGTGAGCGTTCTTGAATGGAACGGAGTCACAGTTTCGGCTCCGCATCCAAACGCACGATCCAATTGTCCAGCCCCGGCTTGGCGGCTGGATAGATGTCCGTGACCACAGGATCGTGACCCGGAATCATGTGGTGGCGCGATGAGGCGAGTTTGAGCAGCGTCTTGTAGCCCTCGAGCGTGTCGGCGACGCTGTAAGTGATCGGGAACACGCGGCCCTCATCGAGATGCGAATAGAGATGGCAGCAGTCGGAGGCGACGACGACGTAGCCGCGCCGCGTCTTCACGCGCACGCATTGCAGGCCTTTCGAATGGCCGCCGACCTTGTGCAGCGTGATGCCCGGCGCGAGTTCCTCGGCGCCGTCGTGGAACTCGACGCGATAGGCGAACACCTTGCGCACCATCGAGACCACGTCGCTCTCGTTGAAAGGCACACGCAGCATCTTGTGACACATGCAGCGGCCGGTCGCGTAGCCCATCTCGGCATCCTGCACGTGATAGCGCGCGTTCGGGAACAGGTCGTGGTTGCCGGCATGGTCCCAATGCATGTGCGTGATGATGACGTCACGGACCGTGGCGGGATCGACACCGAGCGCGCCGAGACCTTCCCCGACCGGATGAACGACGGTGCGGCCGCGCTCGGCCGCCGCGGCGTGGTCGAAGCCGGTGTCGACGACGAAGGTCCCATGCGGGCCTTTGATCACCCAGACGTAATAGGCGAACGGGACCATCTCGTCGTGCGGATCGCCGAAAATGTAGTTCTCCGAGCGCATCCGCGGGTGTTCGGCGTAGCGCAGCGCATAGACCTCGTGGACGTCGTCGCTCATCGCTTTCCCTCCCTTTTGGCGGCGAACTCTGCCCCAGGGCCGCCGCCCCGTCACCCAATACCCCCCAAGGGAACTTAACCAAAAGACCCATTGCACTTATTATAAGTATGCTTATTATATGGGTGCTGGGAAAACCTCCTGGGTACCATGACAAAATTTCCGGTCGAGCGAGAAATCGCCTTTAATCTCAAAGATGTGGCTCGGATGCTGAGCACCTACGCCGACCAGCGTGGACGGCAGCTCGGCATCTCCCAGGCGCAATGGTCGGTCCTGGCCCGGCTGGATCGCCAGGAGGGGCTGAAGCAATCGGAGCTGGCCGAACTCCTCGACCTGCAGCCGATCTCGCTTACCCGCCTGCTCGACCGCCTGGCCGAAAACGAGCTGATCGAACGCCGCGCCGATCCGAACGACCGCCGCGCCAATCGGCTCTATCTGAAGCCGGCCGCACGTCCCCTGCTCGAACAGATCGCCCGCCTCGGACAAGACGTCATGAAAGAGGTGCTGCACGGGATCGATCCCCAATCGCTTGAACATCTGCTGCGCGACATCGTCGTCATGAAGGACAACCTGCGCGCCGCCATCAATCGCAACGCCAACAACACCACACAACAATCCGCACTGGTTGAATCATTATGAGTGACAAGGCTCTCAAGATCGTCCCGCTGGCCGAAGCCAAACAGCAGCCGGAAGGCGCGAGCCAGGCACCGGCGAAGCCCGGCTCGCAGGCGCGCTTCGGCCGCAATCGCCTGCGCATGACGCTGCTGGTCGGGCTGCCGCTGCTCGCGGCCGTGATCGGATTCGGCATCTACATCACCGGCGGGCGCTACATCTCCACCGACAACGCCTATGTCGGCGCGCAGAAGGTGCTCATCACGCCGGATATTTCCGGCAAGATCATCCATGTCGCGATCCGCGAAGGTCAGCACGTAAAGCCGGGCGACGAGCTCTTCACGCTCGACAAGGTGCCCTACCAGCTCCAGCTCGATGCCGCGAACGGCAAGCTCAACGCGGCGCGCAGCGCCTTCAACAAGCTCAAGACCAGCTACAAGTCGCTAAACGATCTTGTCGATCTGGGTCAGAAGAACGTCGATCTCAAGCAGCGCGACGTCGACCGCAAATCCAAGCTGGTGCAGACGCAAGCCGGCTCGCAGCTCGATGTCGATACCGCCTTGGGCGCATTGGTGACCGCGCAACTCGAACTGGAGTTCACCAGGCAGCAGCGCGACACCACGCTGAACCAGCTGCTCGGCAATCCCGATTTGCCGCTCGATCAGTTTCCCGAATACGCGCAAGCCAAGGCCGCGCTCGACAACGCGCAGCGCGATTTCAACCACACGATTGTCCGCGCGCCGATCTCCGGCACCGCGACACAGGTCGACAACATCCAGGTCGGCCGCTTCGTCCCTGCCGGCACGCCGATCTTGAGCGTGGTCGATGACCTGGCGCCGTGGGTCGATGCGAACCCCAAGGAAACCGACATCACCTATCTGCGCGTCGGACAGAAGGCCACGCTCGATATCGACAGCTTCCCCGGCCATACGTTCAAGGGCACCGTCCTCGCGGTGAGCCCCGGCACCGGAGCGCAGTTCTCGATCCTGCCGCCGCAGAATGCGACCGGAAACTGGGTCAAGGTGGTGCAGCGCGTGCCTGTGCGCATCGGCTTCGACAAGGAAGAAGACACGCACCTACTCCGCTCCGGCATGAGCGTGAATGTCGAGATCGACACCCACCATAGCCGCATGCCGTTTGGCTCCGCGGCAGCAAGCGAAGCTCCGGACAAGCTGTAATGAGCCCGGCTCCTGCCGCAGCGATGTCGCCAAAGACGCGACGCATGATGGTGACGGTCTGTGCCATGACCGCCACCATCATGCAGGCGTTGGACACCACGATCGCCAATGTCGCCCTGCCTTATATGCAGGGATCGCTGTCGGCTTCTCTCGACCAGATCAACTGGGTGCTGACGTCCTACATCGTCGCGGCCGCGATCATGACCGCGCCGATGGGCTGGCTCGCCGACCGCTTCGGCCGCAAGAAGCTGTTCATCATATGCGTGGTCGGCTTCACGGTTGCCTCGCTGCTCTGCGCGGTGGCGCAGAATATCGAGGAGATGGTGCTGTTCCGCCTGCTGCAGGGCATGGCCGGCGCCGCGCTGGTGCCGCTCTCGCAGGCCTTGCTGCTCGACGTCTACACGCCCGAGGAACGCAGCCAGGCCATGGCGATCTGGGGCGTCGGCGTGATGCTCGGACCGATCATGGGCCCGACGCTCGGCGCCTGGCTTACCGACAATTACTCCTGGCACTGGGTGTTCCTGATCAACCTGCCGATCGGCGTACTCACCGCGCTCGGCCTGATGCTGTTCATGGACGAGACCAAGAAGCAGGAGGGCATGCGCTTCGACTGGTTCGGCTTTATCGCGCTGGCGATCGGCATCGGCTCGCTGCAATTGATGCTGGACCGCGGCGAGCAGGTCGGCTGGTTCGATTCGAACGAAATCTGGATCGAGACGATCATCTCAGCCGTCGGCTTCTATTACTTCTTCGCCCATTCGCTGACGACGCCGGTGCCGTTCGTGAACTTCGATCTGTTCAAGGACCGCAATTTCGTCAGCGGCGTCGTGTTCATGGTGGTGATCGGCGTGGTGCTGTTCGGCACCATGGCGCTGGTGACGCCGTTCATGCAGAACCTGCTCAACTACCCGATCCAAACCGCCGGCTTCCTGCTGGGGTCGCGCGGCGTCGGCACGCTGCTGACCATGCTGGCTGTGCCACGGCTGATGAAGATGATCGAGACGCGCTATCTGATCCTCATCGGACTGCTGCTCACCGGCGGCACGCTCTATTACATGACCGGATACTCGCTCGACGTCACGCAGGAGACGATCGTGCTCACCAGCATCGTGCAGGGCGTTGGCTTAGGGCTGTTGTTCGTGCCGATCTCCTCGGTGGCGTTCTCGACCCTGCCCGGGCACCTGCGTACGGGCGGCACGTCGATCCTGACGCTGATGCGCAACATCGGCTCGTCGATCGGTATTTCCATGGTGATCGCTCAGCTCACCAGCGGAACCACGGTGATGCATGCGCGACTGGCGGAAGACGTGACGCCGTTCAACGACGCGCTGCAGATGCCGGACGTGTCATCGATGCTGAACATCAAAACGGACTTGGGCCGCGCGCTGCTGGACCTCATCGTCACGCAGCAGGCGAACATGATCGCCTATCTCAACGACTTCAAGCTGCTGATGTTTCTGACGTTGGGGGTCATCCCGCTGGTGATGATCATCGGCACGGCGAAGAAGCCGACCGCCGCTGCCGCCGGCCCGGCGCATGAGGAAGA
>DATARB010000204.1:0-5887 GCA_036264375.1 Pseudolabrys sp. | reverse complement strand
AGCTCTGCCTTCGGCAGCGAGACATTCTCCAGCGCTTCCATCAGGTCGCCGAACACGGTGCCCTGCGCGCAGCCGGAGGTCTGCACCTTCTTCTTCAGCTTCTTCTCGTAATTCGTCTTGCGCTTGGTGCGCACCACGACGACCGCCAGCTCCTCGTCGTAATCGACGCCCGTCACCACGTCGTCCGGCAGCAGCATGTTCTGGTTGAGCAGATAGCCGATCGCCAGATACTCGGGATAATCACCGATGGTCATCGCCGTGACGATCTCCTGCGAATTGAGGAAGATCGTCAGCGCTCGCTCGACCGTGACCGAGGTCTCGATCTTGGCGCCGGTCTGGTCGATGCCGGTGACGCGTTCGGTCAGGCGCGGATCGGACGGATTGGGGCGGATGATGTAGGGGTCGTTGGGCATGGGCGGAATGTATAGCATCAAGAGTGAATTTTCAGGGGGGCATCTCCTCTGTCATAGTCGGCCTTGTGCCGGCCATCCCGCTTAGGAGAGCACAGTGCCAGCCTTATCGAGATCGCCGGGACAAGCCCGGCGATGACAGGCCAGAGGCATCACCCCGGCAAAAACGCCACCGCGCCGGTCTCCGGGTCCACCAGCCGCTCGACGGGCGCGCGATAGAGCGCCTCCAGCCGTTCGCGATCGAGCACGTCGCGGACAGGGCCCTCGGCGATACGTGTCCCCTCGCGCAGCAGGTATGCGCGGTCGGCGGCGCGCAGGGCGTGGTTGGGGTCGTGCGTGGTGAACAGCACGCCGTGGCCGGATTTCGCCAGCGCCCGGATTTCCGCCATCACCTTGCCCTGGTTGCCGAAGTCGAGGCTCGCGGTCGGCTCGTCGAGCACGACGAACTGCGGCTCCTGCGCCAGCGCGCGGGCCAGCAGCACAAGTTGGCGTTCGCCGCCGGAGATCATCGTGTAGGGCCGATCGCTCAGCCGACCAATGCCGAAACGCTCGAGCGCGGCATGCGCCACCTCGCGGTCGTGCGCGCTCGGCCGGCTGAACAAATTTCCGTGCGCGGTGCGGCCCATCAAGACGACGGTCTCGACCGTGTAGGCGAAGGTGCCGACATGCACTTGCGGCACATAGGCGACGACGCGTGCGCGCTCGGGGATCGAATAGTCGTCGAACGGCTTGCCGCCGAGATCGATCTCGCCGGCCTTGCGCTTGAGCAGGCCGAGCAACGTCTTCAACAACGTGGTTTTGCCGCCGCCGTTGGGTCCGAGCAGCGCCAGCACTTCGCCGGTGTTGAGCGCGACGTCGAGGCCGCTACCCACCGTGTGGTCGGGATAGCCGATGGTGAGATTGCGGGCTTCGAGTTTCATATGTCTCGGACTCGTGCCTCGGACGCAGCGCAGCATGCAATACTGCGCTGCTGATCCGGGGCCCAGCTTCTGAAACCGGGGTCCCGGGTCTGCAGCGCATCACGAAGACGTGCTGCGCTGCGCTCGGGACACGAGGAGAGCGAATAGCTCACGACCAGTTCCTCTGCATGCTCGCCAAGAGCCAGATGAAGAACGGTGTGCCGACCACCGCGGTCAGAATGCCGAGCGGGATTTCCACCTGGGCCGCGGTGCGCGCCACCGTGTCGATGAGGAGAAGATAGCCGCCGCCGAGAATCGCCGCCGCCGGCAAGAGGCGCGCGAAGTCGGGTCCGACCAGCGAACGCGCGAGATGCGGCACGACAAGCCCGACCCAGCCGATGATGCCGGCGGTGGCGACGCTTGCCGATGTCGTCAGCGTCGCCGCGGCGACGATGGCGATGCGCAACGGTCCCGTGGCGACGCCGAGCGCGCGCGCTTCTTCCTCGGGCAGCGACATAACGTTCATGCGCCAGCGTAGTGCTAGCAACACCGCCGTGCCGATGGCGACGGGGCCGAACAGCGGCAAGAGATCGGGCACGCCGGTCGCGGAGAGGCTGCCGAGCAGCCAGAATGTCATGGCCGGAAGCTGGTTGTAGGGATCGGCGAGATATTTCACGAGGCCGACGCCTGCTCCCAGCAACGCGCCGACGACGACGCCGGTGAGCACCAGCACGAGGATCGGATCGCGCGCGCGCACCGATGAGCCGATCATGTAGACGGCCCCGACAGCAACAAGTCCGCCGACGAAGGCGAACAACTGAATTGCGAAGATGCCGAGCGAGAAGAAGATGCCAAGGACGGCGCCAAGCGCCGCGCCGGATGACGCGCCGAGGATATCCGGCGACACCAGCGGATTGCGAAAGAGACCTTGGAATGCGGTGCCCGCCACCGCCAGCGCCGCGCCGACCATCACGGCCGCGAACACGCGCGGTCCGCGTACCTGCAGGATGACGCTCTCGACTGCCGGCGATACATGCGCCTGCTGGCCGGTGAGTTTGGCGATGAGAACGCTGAACAGATCGCCGAGCGACACCGGATAGCGCCCGACCGTGAACGCGAGCAGCAGGCCGGCGATCAGCACCACGACAGCGATCGCGAAGCCGGGGAGGGGGGAGCGTTTCATAGGCACGTCCACGAGCGCAAGACTTCTTCCGTCATCCTGAGGTGCGAGCGCAGCGAGCCTCGAAGGATGACGGGCACGCTCGGGCCGCCACCCTTCGAGGGCCGCCTACGGCGGCCACCTCAGGGTGACGGACGCAAGACTGTAGCCCATGCTGTCCCAGGACTCACTCTACCCCCGCCCTGCCAGCACCTGCGTGATCTGCTCATCGCTCGGCGTGACGTGATAGAACATCGTGTAGAAATCCCGCGTGAGTGCCGGCAGATCCTCGGAGAAGCGGTCGGGATACAAAATTTTGGCCAGCCACCACAGGCCGATCAGCCGGTTCACCGAGGGCGGGAAATCCACCCAGCCGAACGGCATCTTCGGCGACAGATGCACGCGGCCGGTCCGCACGGCGTTGACAGCGCTCCAAGCGGGATCGCTGCCTACGCTGGCAGCGAAATCCTGATCGATGGTGACTATCACCTGGGGATTCCACACCAGCACCTGCTCCATCGACACATTGGCGAGCCCGCCATGGTTGCCGCCGGCGACGTTCTGCGCCAGGAGCTCGATGGTCTCGACATTGATCGAGCCGCCGAGTCCGGTCGTCAACCCGCGCGGGCCGCGCGCGTAATAGACGCGCGGGCGCTCGCCGGGCGCGACATTGGCGATGCGCGCCTGAATGGTCTTCAGGGTGTCCTCGGCATAGTGCGCGAGCTTTTCGGCATCGGCCTGGCGGCCGACCAGCGCGCCGAGATTGCGATAGGTCGCCGCGATCGCATCGAAGCGCCCGTCGAGCAGCGCGTAGGGAATGCCGCTCTGTTCCTGCGTCCGCTCGGCCAGCGACACGTAGGTGGCGTTGGTCGAACCGACATCGAGCATGAGATCCGGCTTGAGTGCGATCACCGATTCGAGATTGGCGGTGTTGCCACGGCCGGTGATGCGTCCGACCTCGGGCCGCGCGCACACGTCGGGCAGCATATAGGCGCATTCCTCCGGCCGATTGGCGCGCGGCCACCCGAGCAGCAGATCGGGGGCCAGCGTATAGAGCAGAATCGCGGCCGGCGGCCCGGCGGGAAACACGCGCTCGACCTTGCCCGGAATTTGCAGTGCGCGGCCGGTGGCGTCGGTCACTGCGGCGGCGCGCGCAAGGCGCGGCGCCAGCACCGTGGCGGATGCGGTGGCTAAGAACGTACGGCGGGTCAGTGGCATGTATGGGCCTTATCTTTACCTCTCCCCGCTTGCGGGGAGAGGTCGGCTATTGCGCGGCTCGCGCGCGATAGCCGGGTGAGGGGGCATTAGCGTCAGTCTGAGCCGTGGGAACGCCCCTCACCCCGACCCTCTCCCAGCAAGCGGGGAGAGGGAGAAGCTAATCCACCCCCACCATCACGCTGCTCGCCTTGATGATGGCATAGGCGTCTTTGCCCTTCTCCAGCTTCAGCTCATCCGCCGACTCGTTGGTGATCGCGGCAGTGATAACCTGGCCGCCGACCTCAATGCGGACATGCGACGTGGTGGCGCCCTTCTTCACCTCGACGATCTTGCCCTTGAGTTGATTGCGTGCACTGAACTTCATGGGGTGCTCCTGTTCACAATCTGTCGAGCCTGCGGAAGCAGGCATCCAGTATTCGCGGACCTTCGCGACCTGCTCACGGTAGCAGAAGCGTTTCATTTTCCGCGTGCAAAGCCATACCTCTCAAGAATCGTCTGCCCTGCCGCCGACATGATGTAATCGGCAAAACCTTTCGCCGCCGGCGCGGTTCCATTCATCACCGTAAGCCCATAGTCGGCGCCGACGCTTAGATCATCGGGCAACGCCACCATGTGTTGCCCCGGGTTTTCCTTCTGCGCGACGAGAGCATTGGTGCAGTAGGTGAGGAAGATATCGGCGCGACCCTCCGAGAGCAGCCAACCATAGAGTGTACGTCCTGCCGGCGGCTGTGCGGTTCCGGGCCCGCCCGTCAGCAGCAAGGCCTTGGCTTCGAGCGCGGCGCGCGCACCCGGCTTGATCGCCTCGGCTTTCTTGAAGATTTCAAACGCGTAATCGCCCGACGGATCCGCCTTCGGCGTCGAGCTGCCGAGCTTCACGTTCGGGTCAAGCATGCGCGTGAGCAGGTTCGCAGTGTCGACCGCGAGGCCGGGCCGCACCAGCGCGCACATTGTGTTGCGCGCGAACAGCAGCACGGGTCCGCTCTTGCCGGCGTCATGCAGCGCCTGCGGATGCTGCATGTTGGCAGACGTGAACACATCGGCCTTGGCGCCGCCGGCGATCTTGTCCTTGAGCAGGCCCGAGGCGCCCCACGTGGCTTCGACCGTGTTGCCGCTTTTGGCCTCGTAGGCCTTGGCGACATCGGTCAGCGCCGCTTTCAGGCTGCCGGCGGAATAAAGCTGGATCGTGTCGGCATGGGCGGAAGACATGGTGAGACTGCCGATGATGATGGAGAGAGCTGCAGCAACTGAAGCTGTCATGCCCCGCGAAAGCGGGGCATCCAGTAGCCAACGACGTACCATTGAAGAACTTCCATGCATTTGCAGATGAGTGTGATTACCGGATCGCCCGCGTTCGCGGGCGACGACAGCAGAGATGGCTCACGCGCCCGGGTCATTCGCATTCGGATAGAACAACTGCTGGCCGCCGATCTTGTAGTTGGCGATATCCTTCTGCCCTTCCGGCGAAACCAGATAATCGATGAACTGCTGGCCGAGATCCTTCTTGACGTTGGGATGCTTCTGTGGATTCACCAGCATGACTCCATACTGATTGAACATACGTTTGTCGCCTTCGACCAGTATTTCGAGGTCGCCCTTGTTCTTGAAGTTGATCCAGGTGCCGCGGTCGGAGAGAACATAAGCATTGCCCGCGCCCGCCGTGTTGAGTGCGGCGCCCATGCCCTGGCCGATCGATTTGTACCAGGGGCCCTTATCCTTCTCGATGTCGATGCCGGACTCCTTCCAGAGATTGAGCTCGGCGATATGCGTGCCGGAGCGGTCTCCGCGCGAGATGAAGGAGGCCTGCTTGTCCTTGATGGTGGTGAAGGCCTTGCCGACATCCTTCATGTCCTTGATGCCGGCGGGATCGCTCTTCGGCCCGATGAGCACGAAGTCGTTGTACATCACCGGATAGCGCTTCGTGCTCTCGCCTTCGCTGAGGAATTTCTGTTCCGCCGACTTGGCGTGCACGAACACGACGTCGGCATCGCCGCGGCGGCCGGTGTCGAGCGCCTGGCCGGTGCCCTGCGCCACGACTTTCACGGTGATGCCGAGCTTCTGCTTCACGATCGGCAGCAGATAGTCAAACAGGCCTGAGTCCTGCGTCGACGTGGTCGATGCAACGACGATCGATTTGTCTTGCGCCTGTGCGAGCGGGGCTGTGGTGACGATGGCGCCGAGCGCGAGCGCGGCGATGACTGTGC
>DATARB010000163.1:0-24515 GCA_036264375.1 Pseudolabrys sp. | reverse complement strand
AGGATCGAAGGCGTCGCGGACGGCTTCGCCGACAAAAATCAACAACGATAGCATCAGCGCCACGGTGAAGAAGCCGGTGAGCCCGAGCCACGGCGCCTGCACGTTGGCCTTGCCCTGGGACAAAAGCTCGCCCAGCGACGGCGAGCCGGGCGGCAGGCCGAAGCCGAGGAAGTCGAGCGCGGTCAGCGTCATCACAGAGGACGACAGGATGAACGGCAGGAACGTCATCGTCGCCACCATGGCATTCGGCAACAGGTGGCGGAAGATGATCACGCCGTTCGACACGCCGAGCGCACGCGCCGCCTGGATATATTCGAAATTGCGCCCGCGCAGGAACTCCGCGCGCACCAGGCCGACCAGCGACACCCAGGAGAACAAGAGCAATATGCCGAGCAGCACGAAGAAGCCTGGCACCAGCACCGAGGAGATGATCAGCAGCAGATAAAGCGAGGGGATCGAGGTCCAGATCTCGATGAAGCGCTGGAACAGCAAATCTGTCCACCCGCCGAAATAGCCCTGCACCGCGCCGGCGGCGACGCCGATGATCGACGACACGATGGTCAGCGCCAGGCCGAACAGCACCGAGATGCGGAAGCCGTAGATCAGCCGCGCCAGCACGTCGCGGCCGCCGTCATCGGTGCCGAGCCAGTTGTATTCGAGGTCGCCGCATTTGGCGAAGCCGTGCGTGGCCGCGTAATCGCAATCGGCCTTCGTCAGCATCCAGGTCGGCTTCGAGGGGAACGGCGAGGGCGGCTTGCTCACCTGCGTGTTGTAGGAGAAGCGGATCGGCGGCCAGATCACGATGCCGCCTTCCTTCGTGATCAGCCCCATCAAATAGTCGTCGCGATAGTCGGCGGCGGTGCCGAACAGCATGGGGTCCGGCGTCTTGGCGAAGGCCGTGTCGGGATAGGTCATCACCGCCGGAAAGAACGACTTGCCGTTGACGTGGATGAAGATCGGCTTGTCGTTGGCGATGAATTCCGCGAACAGCGAGATCACGAACAGCGCCAGGAACAGCCACAGCGACCAATAGCCACGCCGGTTGGCTTTGAAATTCTCCCACCGCCGCTTGTTGATCGGCGAAATGGCAATCAGGCGCCCCTCCGGCGGCACGTCGAGGCCCATCGGGCCGACGGCGGTCGTCTCAGGCGGCTTGATGGCGGTGCGGACGTCCACGCTCACACCTCCACGGCTGCTTTCCCTCTCCCCGCTTGCGGGGAGAGGGTGGCGAACATCGAGCAACGCGAGATGCGAGCCTGGTGAGGGGCAGCTTTAGCGCGCTCAGAATCGAACCAACGCCCCCTCACCCGCCCGCCTAAGCCCTGCGGGCTTCGGCGGCCGACCTCTCCCCGCACGCGGGGAGAGGTGAAAAGGAGTCTGTCGCGCACATCAACCATTCACACCTCCCGCGTCTCGAAGTCGATGCGCGGATCGATCCAGGTGTAAGCGAGGTCGGAGATCAGGTTCACCACCACGCCGATGAGCGAGAAGATGTAGAGCGTGGCGAACACGACCGGGTAGTCACGGTTGAGCACGCTCTCGAACCCAAGCAGGCCGAGCCCATCAAGCGAGAAGATGGTCTCGATCAGCAGCGAACCGGTGAAGAACGCATGCACGAAGGCGCTCGGGAAGCCGGCGATCACGATCAGCATGGCGTTGCGGAACACGTGCCCGTAGAGCACCTGGTTGCGCGTGCAGCCTTTGGCGCGCGCGGTGAGCACATACTGCTTGCGGATCTCGTCGAGAAACGAGTTCTTCGTCAGCAGCGTCATCGTGGCGAAGGCGGACAGCGCCATCGAGATGATCGGCAGCGTGAGGTGCCAGAAATAGTCGCCGATCTTGGCGTACCAGGGCAGCGACGACCAGTTCTCCGACACGAGCCCGCGCAGCGGAAAGATATCGAAGAACGAGCCGCCGGCGAACAGGATGATCAGCAGGATCGCGAACAGGAAGCCTGGGATCGCATAGCCGATGATGATGACGCTCGAGGTCCACATGTCGAACTGCGACCCGTCATCCACCGCCTTGCGGATGCCGAGCGGGATCGAGATCAGGTAGGTCAGCAGCGTCATCCAGATGCCGAGCGACATCGATACCGGCAGCTTTTCCTTGATGAGCTGGATGACGCTCACGTCGCGGAAATAGCTCTTGCCGAAATCGAAGCGCGCGTAATTCCACAGCATCAGCGCGAAGCGCTCGGGCGCCGGCTTGTCGAAGCCGAACTGCACTTCCAGTTTCTTGATGAATTCCGGATCGAGGCCCTGCGCCCCGCGATATTTCGAATTCGCCGCGTCGATCTGCGAGCCGCCCTGCACCCCGCGGCTGCCGAAGTCGCCGCCGGAAGAGCCGGAAATGCGCGAGGTCGCGCCGGTGTCGGCGCCGGTGAGCTTGGCGATCACCTGTTCGACCGGACCGCCGGGGGCGAATTGCACCACCACGAAGGCGACCAGCATGATGCCGAACATGGTCGGGATCATGAACAGGATGCGGCGGACGATATAGGCGGTCATCGATACCCTGTTATCGCGTTATCGTCCCGCCGTCACCCTGAGGTGCGCGCGCAGCGCGCCTCGAAGGGTGGCGGCCTGTGAGTCAGTGCCCATCATCCACCGATATCGGGTTTACCCGATATCGGATCATTAAGTGCACAAGTCGGCTGGAGCCGACTTGTGATGGGCTCGCCGCTCATGCGGAGATAGGCCTTTATCCGGCCTTCACTTTCCCCGCCTTCCCCGGATCGGACCACCAGGTGTCCGGAATGCCCCGGTAGTAGCGCGGCTGCGCCGCCGGGCGGCCGAACACGTCCCAATAGGCGATCCGGTGCGAGGCCAGATACCACTGCGGTACCCAATACCGCCCCGAACGGATGACGCGGTCAAGCGCGCGGCAGGCCGTGGTGAGCTCCTCGCGCGTCTTGGCAGCGATGATGATCTCGACCAGCGCGTCGACCGCGGGATCGGCGATGCCGGCGTGGTTTTGCGAGCCGACGGTCTTCGCCGCCTGCGAGGTGAAATAGGTGCGCAGCGAATCGCCCGGCGTCGAGGAAAAGCCGAAGCGATCGACGGTGATGTCGAAATCGAAATCGTCGATCCGCTTGCGGTATTGCACCGGATCGACGATGCGCAAGCTGGCGTCGATCCCCAGCGTCGCGAGGTTCTTGAAATACGGGAAATGATGCGGCTGCAAGCCGGGCTCGTCGAGCAGAAATTCGATCACGATCGGCTCGCCGCCTGGCGTCACGCGCTTGCCGTTCTTGAGCTCGCATCCGGCATCGGTGAGCGATTGCGCTGCGCGGCGCAGCCAGCGCCGGTCCTGGCCCGAGGCGTCGGTGACCGGCGGCAGATAGGGCTCGCCGAATACCTCCTCCGGCAGTTCTTTGCGGAATGGCTCGAGCAACGCGAGTTCCTCGGGGCTCGGCTTGCCTGTCGCCTTCATCGGCGAATTCTCGAACACCGACTGCGTGCGCAGATAGGCGCCGTACATGATGTTCTTGTTGGTCCACTCGAAATCGAACGCGTCGATCAGCGCCTCGCGCACGCGCCGGTCCTTGAACTTGTCGCGCCGCGTATTGATGAACCAGCCCTGCGTGCCCGACGGCGTCTCGTCGGGAATGACGTCGCGCTTCACGCGGCCGTCCTTGAAGGCCGGGAAATCGTAGCGCGTCGCCCAGGTGCGCGAGGTGAACTCCTCGCGGAAGAGATAGTTGCCGGCGGTGAAGCCTTCGAAGCTGACATCGCGGTCGCGGTAATATTCGTAGCGCAGGGTGTCGAAATTGCTCGTCCCGCGTGCGATCGGCAAATCGGCGCCCCACCAATCCTTGACGCGCGCAAATTCGATGAAATGCCCCACCTCGAAACGGCCGACCTTGTAAGGGCCGCAGCCGAGCGGGATGTCCAGCGTCGATTCGTCGAACGGGCGCTTGGCATAATACGCGCGCGAGAAGATCGGCAGGCCGGCGACGAAGAGCGGCAGGTCGCGGCCGCGCTTCGCAGTGAAATGAACGACGACCGTGCGATCGTCAGGCGCTTCCGCGGTCGTGAATTCGCGCAGATGCTGGGTGATGATCGGGTGGCCCTTGTCCTTCAGCGTCGTCAGCGACCAGGCAACGTCCTGCGCGGTGAGTTGCGTGCCATCATGGAATTTCGCTTCCGGGCGCAACGTGAAGCGATAGGTCAGGCCGTCGTCTGAGATGCGCACGCTCTTGGCGGCGAAGCCATACATCGCGTCGGGCTCGTCGCCGGAGCGCGCCATCAGCGCGGCGAACGTGTAGTCCATGCCGAGCGCGCCCTCGCCTTTGAGAATGTAGGCGTTGAGCGAGTTGAAGGTGAGGAAGGAGCCGTTATAGCCGCGGCTCGAGACCCACTCCGAATAGGCGCCGCCCTTGGGCGCGTTCGGATTGACGTAGGAGAAATTCGGAAAATCGGCCGGGTATTTGAGATCGCCGAAAGCGGACATGCCATGACGGTCGGCGGGCTGGCCGTCATCGGCGAGAGCAGGAGACGAGAATTTGGAAGCGGCGAATGCGCTAGCGGACAGGACGAGCACGTCGCGGCGATTGATCATGCGCACCTCACGAGAGGAAGTCGGAACATCGCCGAATGCATCACGTCCGCTGCGGCACCTTCGCCGCCCTGTCCTGATCCCACCACCAGATGGTGGGGAACGCCGGCGCCGCGTATTTCGGCATCGTGTCCGGACGGCCGAAGCGGTCCCAGCGCGCGGTGCGCGTGAATGGATAGGTCCACTGCGGCACGACATAGTTATTCCACAGCAGCACGCGATCGAGCGCCTTGGTGGCGGCGACGAGGTCGTCGCGCGATGTCGAGAAGATGACGCGGTCGATCAGGGTATCGACTGCCGGGTTCTTGATACCGATCACGTTGCGCGAGCCGGGCTGATCGGCCGCCTGCGAGCCCCAGAAGCCGCGCTGCTCATTGCCGGGCGACAGCGACTCGCCCCAGGAGGCGATGACGATGTCGTAGTCCCACTGCCGCAGCCGGTTCTCGTATTGCGAGGTGTCGATCGTGCGCACCGAGACATCGATGCCGAGCCGCTGCAACGACGGCTTGTAGAACAGCATGATGCGCTCGAAGGCCGGCTGCTCGACCAGCAACTCGATAGCGAAGGGCTCGTTGGTCTTGGTGTTGACGAGCTTGGTGTCGCGGATCTCGTAGCCAGCCTCGCGAAACAGTGCGAGCGCCTCACGCAGATTGTTGCGCAAGTTCTGCTGATCGCCGCCGACGGGATTTGTGTACGGCTTGGTGAACAGGTCGGCCGGCACCTTGTCGCGCACCGTCTGGAGAATCTCCAATTCCTTGCCTTCCGGCAGCCCCGAAGATGCGAGCTCGGTGCCTTCGAAATAGCTGGCGATGCGCTTGTATTGGCCGAAGAATATCTGCTTGTTCATCTCCTCGAAATCGAACGCGAAGTTGAAGGCGCGCCGCACGCGCGGATCCTTGAACTTGTCGCGCCGGATATTGAAGGCGAAAGCCTGCATGATGCCGATGCTGCGAAGCGGGAATTCCTCCTTCAGCACCTTCTTGTCGCGGATCGCGGGGAAATCGTAGGACGTCGCCCAGTCCTTGGCGCTGTTCTCGGTGCGCCAGTCGACCTGGTCGGCCTTGAAGGCTTCGAGCGCGACGGTGGAGTCGCGGAAATACTCGAAGCGCACCGTCTGGAAATTATTGCTCCCGATGTTCACGTTGAGGTCCTTGCCCCAATAGTCGGCGACCTTCTCGTAGACGATGTTGCGGCCCGGCGCGAAATCCTTGACGCGATAGGGACCGGAGCCGAGCGGCGGCTCGAGCGTCGTCTGCGTCACGTCGCGCTTCTTGCCCGACTTGTCGGTGCCTTCCCAATAGTGCTTCGGCAGGATCGGCAACTGGCCGACGATCTGCGGCAGTTCGCGGTTGCCCGGCCCGTCGAAGGTGAACGTGATCTCGCGATCGGCGGTCTTTTCCGCCTTCACGACGTGACGGTAATAGGCGCCGAGATCGGGGCTGTTCTCCTTGAATATGACGAAGGAGTAGATGACGTCGTCCGGCGTCACCGGCTTGCCGTCCTGCCAGCGCGCATTGGCGCGCAGACGATAGGTGACGCTGGAATGATCGTCGGGAAACCGCACGGCTTCCGCCAGCAGGCCGTATTCGGTCGAGACCTCGTCATAGGCCGGCGTGGTCAACGTCTCCATGAACAATTCGGTGCCGAGCGCGAGGTTGCCCTTCACCAGCGCGATGACGCGGTTGAAGTTGTCGAAGGTGCCCAAGGCGGCGCGCCGCACTGTCCCGCCCTGCGGGGCGGTGGGATTGACGTAGTCGAAGTTCTTGAAGCCGTCCGGGTACTTGATCTCGCCGAACAGCGACAGCGCGTGCTTCCAGGGCGGCGCGGGCGCCTGCGCCGCGGCGGGCAGCGGCAGCATGCCGGCGCCAAGTGCGCCAAGAGCGGGCGTCGCGAGCGTTGCGGCGCTGGCACGGAGGACGGTCCGGCGGGAAAGCTTCATGCAAGGGCTCCGGCGCACTTGGAACGAACTTGGAACTATGCGGTGATAACGCAATCGGCGGCGATTATGTCCGTTTTTCGTTGCGCGGCCAGCGGCGCGCCGCCGCACCGGCCGTATCGGCTCTCAAATCTCCGTGGCAGGCGCGTGACACACGCCGGATTGCCCCGTTTCGGCCTGACAACAAAACGGCCGGGCGTGAGCCCGGCCGTTTTGTTGAAGAAGTCGAACGACGCCTGTTACTTCGCCGGGGCCGGAGCGGGAGCCGCCGGTTTCGCCGCCGGAGCGCCGCCAGCCGGAGTTGCGCCGCCGGCAGGAGCGGCTTCGGCCGCCTTCGGCAGGGGCAGCGGGCTGTCCGACAGCGTGTTCAGGTAGTCGATCACGTCGGCGCGCTGGTCGTCGCGCGTCAGGCCGGCGAAGGTCATGGCCGTGCCGGGGATATAGCCGCGCGGATTGGCGAGGAACTTGTTGAGCTCGTCGAAGGTCCAGGTACCGCCTTTGGCCTTCATGGCGGCGGAGAAATTGAAGCCGCGGCCCTCGCCGCGCTCGCTGCCGACAATGCCGTAGAGGTTCGGGCCGACGCGATTCGGGCCGCCCTTCTCGAAGGTATGGCAGATGCCGCATTGCTTGGCCGCGGCTTGGCCTTTTTCCACCGACGCCTTGGCCAGCAAAGCCTCGATCGGCTGCGCCGGTGCCGCGGCTTCCTGCTTCCCGCCCGCCGCCTCTTCCTTCACCGCGATCGCGTAGCCCGGCTTGGCGGGCTTGGCCGGCGCGAACAGCGCGTTGGCGCCGATGTTCAGCGCGAGCAGGATCAGGCAGGTCGCGAGAATGGCGCCGAGGATCTTGTTCAGTTCGAAAGAATTCATGAAATGCGTCTCCCCAAGCGTGCCGTGTACAAGCGTATCGTTGTAGCGCGGGGGTATGCCCCCGTTCGCGTTTCGAGTTTGCGGCGGCGCACAGATACCGGTTTGCCACACTCAAGGCAACCCGTATAAGCGCGCTTGCACAAGCGCAATTTGTCCCACGTTTCCCGGCCAACGTCAGATGTCCGACGCGATCGTCCTGATCCCCGCCCGCCTCGCCTCGACCCGCCTGCCGGGCAAGCCGCTCGCCGACATTCATGGCGCGCCGATGATCGTGCACGTGATGCGGCGGGCATGGGAGGCCGGCATCGGCGAGGTCGTGGTGGCGACCGATTCCGAGGCGGTGGCGGCCGCCGTGGACAAGGCCGGCGGCCGCGCCATCATGACGCGCAGTGACCACGCCTCGGGCTCCGACCGCATCTTCGAGGCGCTCGAAGCGCTCGACCCCGAGCACCGGCTCGGCGTCGTCGTGAATGTGCAGGGCGACCTGCCGACCACCGATCCGGAGGACATCCGCGCCGCGCTGATGCCGCTCGCCGATCCGGCGGTGGACATTGCGACGCTTGCCGCGGTCATCAGCGATCCGGCCGAGCTGACCAATCCCAACGTGGTGAAGGCGCACGGCCAAAAGATCGGGCCGGACCGGCTTCACGCGACCACCTTCACCCGCGCCGATGCGGCCGGCGCCGGGCCGCACTATCACCACATCGGGCTCTACGCGTACCGGCGCGCGGCACTCGAGCGCTTCGTCGCGCTGCCGCCCTCGGCCAATGAGCAGCGCGAACGTCTTGAGCAGCTGCGTGCGCTGGACGCCGGCATGCGCATCGACGCCGCTATTGTTCGGAGCGTCCCGCTCGGCGTCGATACGCCGGAGGACCTCCAGAGGGCGCGCGCGATGCTCGCCGGTTGACTTGGGTTCGCAGGTGGGCCTAACCCCTCTGTCATTCCGGGTCGCCGCGAAGCGGACGCCCCGGAATGACAAACGTTAGGGTGGGCTGATGGCCAAGAAAAAGATCATTTTCCAGGGCGAGCCGGGCGCGAATTCGGACATCGCCTGCCGCGAAGCCTATCCGGACTACGAGCCGATCCCCTGCCCGACCTTCGAGGATTGCTTCTCGGCGCTCAGCGCCGGCGATGTCGATCTCGGCATGATCCCGATCGAGAACTCGGTCGCCGGGCGCGTCGCCGACATCCATCACCTGATGCCGACCGCGCGGCTGCACATCGTCGCCGAGTGGTTCCTGCCGATCCGCAATCAGCTAATGGCGCCGAAGGGCGCGAGCCTGAGCGGCATCAAGTCGGTGCAGAGCCACATCATGGCGCTCGGCCAATGCCGCAACATCATCCGCGAATTGAAGCTCAGGCCGGTGGTCGCGGCCGATACCGCGGGCTCGGCGCGCGAAGTGGCGGAGGCTAAGGATTTGAGCCGCGCCGCCATCGCCTCGCGGCTTGCGGCCGAGATTTATGGCCTCGACATCCTGAAAGAGAACGTCGAGGACGAGGCCAATTCGACCACGCGCTTCATCGTGCTCTCGCGCGAGAAAAAATGGGCGATGCCGGGCAACGGCAAGGTGGTCACGACCTTCGTGTTCCGCGTGCGCAATCTGCCGGCCGCGCTCTTTAAGGCGCTCGGCGGCTTCGCCACCAACGGCGTGAACATGACCAAGCTCGAGAGCTACATGATCGGCGGCAATTTCTTCGCCACGCAGTTCTATGCCGACGTCGAGGGTCATCCCGACGACCGCGCGCTGGTGCTGGCGCTGGAAGAGCTCGCCTTCTTCTCCAAGGAATTGACCGTCCTCGGCGTCTACCCTGCGCATCCCTTCCGCGACACGTTCAAGGAAGAGAAGGATTGAGCTTCGGATAGATCACCGGGGCACGGTCTCTCAATGCGTCATGGCCGGGCTCATCCCGGCCCTCCACGTCTTCCTTATTTCGCGCCAGAAAAGACGTGGATGCCCGGCACACGACCGGGCATGACGGAGCGTGGGGCTAGCGCATCAATCAACCACAGCGTTCCCGTTCATACCGCGCGACGAACTTCGGCGACAGCTTGCGCAGCCGCTCGAGATCGACGCGTCCCGAGCGCGTGACGTAGCTCATGGCGAAGTCGATGGGCGCGAGCCGCATGTGCTCGCGGAAATGCTCGTACCATTCCGCGCTGCCATTGGCGCCGGCCACAAGCTTTTCCAGGATCGGCCGGCGCGCCGCCTCGTAAGCCGCGAGCGCGGCGGGCACGTCGGCCTGCGCGGCGAGCGCCTTGTCGAGCGCGATGGCGTCCTCGATGGCGAGCCGCGTCCCCGAGCCGATGGAGAAATGCGCCGTGTGCAGTGCATCGCCGAGCAGCACGCGATTGCCGTGCGACCAGCGCGCATTGTGCACGATGGGAAATTGCCGCCAGACCGAGTTGTTGGAGACCAGCGGATGGCCGTCGAGCGTCTCGGCGAACACGCGCTCGCAGGCCGCGCGCGTCTCTGTTTCGCTCATTGACGCGAAGCCGGCTTTGGCGAAGGTCTCCTGGTCGACCTCGACGATGAAGGTGCTCGAGTCCGGCGCGTAACGGTAGTGATGCGCATTGAACGCGCCGGCATCGGTCTCGATAAAGGTCTGCGTCAGCGTCTCGAACCGCTTCGTGGTGCCGAACCAGGCGAAGCGGTTGGTGAGCGTGCGCACGGTCGCGCCGAACTCGGTTTCATGCGTCCGCCGCACCAGCGAGTTCACGCCGTCGGCGCCGACGACAAGATCGAAGCCGTCAAACTCGGCAAGCGAGGCCACCGTGTGCCTATAAACCGGCTCAACACCCACCGACCGCGCCCGCTGCTGCAGAAGCTGCAACAGCTTCAGGCGGCCGACCGCGGCAAAGCCGATGCCGTCGATGACGACGCGCTCGCCGCGATGGTTGAGCGTGATGTCGGCCCAGGATTCCATTTGCGGCACGATGGCCGCGTAGGTCTCCTCGTCGTCCTCGCGCAGGAATTCCAGCGCGCGATCGGAGAACACCACGCCGAAGCCGAAGGTGGCGTCGGCCGGGTTCTGCTCGAGGACTGTGACGGAGGCCGCAGGCGACCGGCGCTTGATCAGGTAGGAGAGATAAAGACCGGCGGGCCCGGCGCCCAGGATGGCGATGCGCATGGGGATTTATAGCACGGCCTCTCCGCCGTCATGCCCGGCCTTGTGCCGGGCATCCACGTCTTCGTTTGTAAGATGCAAGGAAGAAAGGGGTGGATGGCCGGGACAAGCCCGGCCATGACGGAGAAGCAATCAAATCGTCTGATTATACGCGCCAACTTCCGGGTGCGTGCGCAGAACGCCGTCGACCGCCTTGAACATCTCGCGCATGCGCGCTTCCGACACCGGGCTCTCCACGACGACGACAAGCTCCGGCTTATTCGACGAGGCGCGCACCAGGCCCCAGGTGCCGTCCTCGGTGGTGACGCGCACGCCGTTGACGGTGACCAGATCGCGGATCGGCTGGCCGGCGACCTTGCTGCCTTTGGCCTGCTCCGCCTGGAAGTGCTTCACCACGGCATCGACCACGCCGTATTTCTTCTCGTCGTCGCAATGCGGCGACATGGTCGGCGAGCCCCAGGTCTTCGGCAGCGCGTTCTTGAGATCGGCCATGCTCTTTCCCGGATTGCGGTCGAGCATGTCGCAAACCGCGAGCGCGGTGATGAAGCCGTCGTCGTAGCCGCGGCCGAACGGCGCGCGGAAGAAGAAGTGTCCCGACTTCTCGAAGCCGGCGAGCGCGCCCAGTTCGTTCGTGCGACGCTTCATGTAGGAGTGGCCGGTCTTGTAGTAGTCCGGCGTCTCGGTGTTCTCCGCCAGCACCGGATCGGTGAGGAAGAGACCGGTCGACTTCACGTCGACGACAAACTTGGGCTTCGGCTTGCCCTGCGACTTGAACAGCAGCGACATGTCGCGCGCCAGCATCACGCCGATCTTGTCGGCGAAAATCTCGTCGCCTTCGTTGTCGACCACGCCGCAACGGTCGCCGTCGCCATCGAAGCCGAGCGCGACGTCCGCTTTGTGCTTCAGCACCGCGTCACGCATGGCATGCAGCATTTCCATGTCTTCGGGATTGGGATTGTAGCGCGGGAAACTGTGGTCGAGCTCACAGTCGAGCGGCACCACCTCGCAGCCGATCGCCTCGAGGATGCGCTGCGCGAAGGCGCCGGGGGTGCCGTTGCCGCAGGCGGCGACGACCTTCAGCTTGCGCTTGATCTTCGGCCGCTTGGTGAGATCGGCGATGTAGCGATCGGGGAAATTCTCCTCGAACACATAAGAGCCGCCGCCCCTGAGATCGAATTTCGCGCCGAGCACGATCTCCTTCAGCCGCGTCATCTCCTCGGGGCCGAAGGTGAGCGGCCGATTGGCGCCCATCTTCACGCCGGTCCAGCCGTTATCGTTGTGCGAGGCGGTGACCATGGCGACGCAGGGCACGTCCAGTTCGAACTGGGCGAAATAGGCCATCGGCGTGATCGCCAGGCCGATGTCGTGCACCTTGCAGCCGGCGGCCATCAGGCCGGAGATCAGCGCCACCTTCACCGAGGCGGAGTAGCTGCGGAAGTCGTGGCCGGTAACGATCTCCGGCTTGACGCCGAGTTCGCGGATCAGCGTGCCGAGCCCCATGCCGAGCGCCTGCACGCCCATAAGGTTGATTTCTTTTTCCAGCAGCCAGCGCGCGTCGTATTCGCGGAAGCCGGTCGGCTTCACCAGAGGCGAGGACTCGTAGGCATAGGTATTGGGCGTGAGCGCGGATTTTGGCGTCGGAAACATCAGATCCTCGGTGTGGGGAAGAGAAGCCGGACTGGCGTGTAATAGCCTAACGCCTGAACCGCGGCAAAGTGCCGGCGGAACTAGCCTGAATAGCCGAAAGGATTACTGCTCGAGGACCAGGCGGCCGTTGGCGTATTCGTAGCGCTTCAGCCGTGACAGAAATGAGACGCCGAGCAAATTCACCCCGAGCGCGTCGTCCGGCAGCACCAGCGCCTGCACGTCATAGACGGTGATACCGCCGATCTCGATACGGTCGAGCTTGGCCGGGGCGGCTTTGATCTTGCCGTTGGCGGTGGAGACGGTCGCCGTGTAGTCGACCGGCATTGGGTGGATGCCCACCTGCGCCGCATCGGACTCGCGCAAAGCAACCACCGACGCGCCGCTATCGACCATGAAGTCGAGGTGGCGGCCTTCGATCCTGGCGTCGACCTGGAAGTGTCCCTGGCCGTTCGCCTCGATCATCAGGCTGCGGCCCGAGGTCACCGGGTCCTGCGGCTCGTAGGACGCCTGCACCGGAGCGGGCGGCGCGTGCGGATTCACCGCCACGGCACGATCGGCGAAGCGCGCCGCATAAGCGCCCATGACGAGAAAAGCGGCGGCAAGGATGAGGATCGAACGCATGGCGGGGCCTATAGCTGTGCCGCCGTTCCTTCGCATAAACGCGCACAAGACAGGCTTAACGCGCCGCCGCCGCTTCGGCGGGTGGTGAGCGGGCGGTTACCCCGCCGATGCGAATTGTAACTACTGCCCGCGCGGCTTGGCGCGGCGGGTGGCGGGCGCGGACAGCGGATCGTCCGGCCAGGGGTGGCGCGGATAGCGGCCGCGCAGATCGGTCTTCACGTCCGCATAGCTGCCGCACCAGAAGCCGGGCAGATCGCGCGTCACCTGCACTGGCCGGTGCGCGGGCGACAGCAGTTCGATGACCAGCGGCACGCGGCCGCCCGCGATGGCCGGATGCTGGCCGAGGCCGAACAGCTCCTGCACGCGGATCGAGACGGTCGGCCCCTGCTCGGCCTCGTAGTCGATCGGCACCGCCGAGCCGGTGGGCGCGGTGAAGTGCGTCGGCGCCTCGGCATCGAGGCGGCGGCGCAAGGCCCACGGCACCAGGGCTTGGATCGCGTCCGAGAGCTCGTCGGCGCCGATATCGCTGCGCGCGGTCTTGTCGATCAGCATCGGCTCCAGCCATTCGGAGGCGTTTCGCGCAAGACCCTCGTCCGAAAGATCGGGCCATTCATCGCCTTCCGCGCGGCGCAGGAACTGCGCGCGCGTGCGCAGCTGCAAGGCCGCCTTGCTCCACGGCAGCCTGGCGAGGCCGAGACCGATAATGCCCTGCGCCAGCGTGCGCGCGGTGCCGGCGTCGGGCGTGACCTGCTTGATCTGTTCAGCCAGCACCAGCGCGCCGAGGCGGCGCGTGCGGCGCGCGCGCAGCGAGGCCGAGCCGGTATCGAAGGTCACGGCGTCGCGGTCCTCGATCTTTTCGGCGAAGCGGGCTTCAATCTCGGAGAGCGTAACCGGCGCCGCCAGCACGATGCGGCTCGATGCCGCCGCGCCGGTCAGTTCGGCCACGGCCAGGAACGGCTCGCGCGCCAGCGCCGAGGCTGGATCGACCGCGCCGCCGCGCCCGCTGGCAAGCAGGAACGCGCCGCTCCCACCGCCGCGGTTCTTGGCGATGCGGTCCGGATAAGCGAGCGCGAGGATCGAGCCGGGCGACATATCGCCACTATTGCCGTGCGCGCCGGCCGTGTCCGCCCACCGCTTCGCCATAGCCCGAGCGTCCTCTCCCCGCGTCGAACGATCGCGGCGAAGCTGGTCGAGCCGGTGGCGCAGATCGACATCGTCCCCGCCAAATCCGCGCTCGGTGATCACGGCGGCGATGGTCGCGGCGAGATGGCCTGCGTCTTCTTCTCCTGCATCGACCACCATGCGCGCGAGCCGCGGCGGCAGCGGCAGCGCGCGCAGCTTGCGGCCCTCGTCGGTGATGCGGCCCTGCGCGTCAATGGCGCCGAGCTCGGTAAGCAAAGCCTTGGCTTCAGTGAGTGCAGCCGCAGGCGGCGGATCGAGGAACGCGAGCGTGCCTGGGTCGCTCGTCCCCCATTGCGCCAGGTCCAGCACGAAAGACGACAGGTCAGCGGAGAGAATCTCCGGCCGCGTATAGGCCTCGAACGAGCCGGTCTGCGGCTCGTCCCACAGCCGATAGCAGACGCCCGGCTCGGTGCGGCCCGCGCGGCCACGCCGCTGATCAGCGGCGGCGCGCGAGACGCGCACTGTCTCCAACCGCGTCAGCCCGACATCCGGCTCGTAGCGCGGTACGCGCGCAAGACCGCTGTCGATGACGACGCGTACGCCTTCGATCGTCAGCGAAGTCTCCGCAATGGACGTCGCCAGCACCACCTTGCGGCGGCCCGGCGGCGACGGCGAGATGGCGCGGTCCTGCTCGCGCGCATCGAGCGCGCCATACAGTGCAACAATATCGGTGGCGGGATCGCGCACGCGCTCCTTGAGCAGCGTCTCGGTGCGCCGGATTTCGCCGGCGCCGGGCAGAAACACCAGCACCGAGCCGGTCTCGGCGCGCAATGCGCGCTCGACCGCGTCGGCGACTTGCCGCTCGATGCGCTCGCGCGGATCGCGGCCGAGATAGCGCGTCTCGACCGGGTAGGCGCGGCCTTCACTCTCGACCGCCGATGCATTGCCCAAAAGCGTCGCGACGCGCGCGCCGTCGAGTGTCGCCGACATCACCAGCAGCCGGAGATCCTCGCGCAGGCCCTGCTGCGCGTCGCGCGCCAGCGCGAGGCCGAGATCGGCGTCCAATGAGCGCTCATGAAATTCGTCGAACAGCACCGCGGCGATGCCGTCGAGCGACGGATCGTCGAGCACCAGCCGCGTGAACACGCCCTCGGTGACGACCTCGATGCGCGTGCGTTTGGAGACCTTCGAGCCGAAGCGTACGCGCAGGCCTATCGTTTCGCCGACCTGCTCGCGCAAGGTCGAGGCCATGCGCGCGGCGGCGGCGCGCGCGGCGAGCCGGCGCGGCTCCAGCACGAGGATCTTCTTGTCCTTCGCCCAAGGCTCGTCGAGCAGGACCAGCGGCACGCGCGTAGTCTTGCCAGCGCCAGGTGGGGCCACCAGCACGGCGGCACTGTTCGCGCTCAGCGCGGCGATGAGGCCGGGCAACGCGGCGTCGATGGGGAGGGATGTGTCGAAAGTGCGCATGTGACGAGTGCGGCTTACAACAAAAGCCACTCCTCGTCATTCCGGGGCGCCGCGAAACGGCGAACCCAGATGCGAGTTCGGGACGTTGTGTCTGGATTCCGGGTTCGCGGCCTTTCGGCCGCGCCCCGGAATGACCGATTACAGCGTCTTCGCCCGCCCGACGCTCTCGTAACCAAAGCCGTGCTTGGCGATTTCGTCTTGCCGGTAGACGTTGCGCAGGTCGACCAGGATCGGCTTCTCCATGATCGTCTTCAGCCGGGCGAAGTCGAGCGCGCGGAACTGCTCCCACTCGGTGACGATCACCAGCGCCGAGGCGCCTTGCGCGCAGTCGTAGGCGTCCTTGCAGAAGGTCACATTGGTGACCATGCCTTTGGCCATCTCCATGCCTTCCGGATCATAGGCGCGCACTTTTGCACCCATGTCCTGCAAGGCCGTGATCAGTGGCAGCGACGGCGCATCGCGCATGTCGTCGGTGTTCGGCTTAAAGGTGAGGCCGAGCAGCGACACCGTCTTTCCGCGCACGTCGCCTTTGAGCGCCGCCGAAACCTTGCGCGACATCGCGCGCTTGCGCGCGTCGTTCACGGCCACCACCGCCTCGATGATGCGCAGCGGCGCCTCGTTGTCCTGGCCGGTCTTGAGCAGCGCCAGCGTGTCCTTGGGGAAGCACGAGCCGCCATAACCCGGCCCCGCATGCAGGAACTTGGAACCGATGCGGTTATCAAGCCCGATGCCACGCGCGACCTCTTGCACGTCGGCGCCGACCTTTTCAGCGAGATCGGCGATCTCGTTGATGAAGGTGATCTTGGTGGCGAGGAAGGCGTTGGCGGCGTACTTGATCAGCTCCGCCGTACGCCGCTCGGTGAACAGAATCGGCGAGCGGTTGAGGAACAGCGGACGATACAGTTCCGTCATCACCTCGCGCGCGCGATCGTTGCCGGTGCCGACCACCACGCGGTCGGGATGCTTGAAGTCCTGGATGGCCGCGCCTTCGCGCAGGAACTCGGGGTTCGACACCACCGCGCAGTCGGCATCTTTGCGTGTCTCGGCGATGACACGTTCCACTTCATCCCCAGTGCCCACAGGCACCGTCGATTTGGTGATGACGACGGTGAAACCGTCGAGCGCGCCGGCGATCTCGCGCGCGGCGTCAAACACATACGTCAGATCGGCGTGTCCGTCGCCGCGCCGCGACGGCGTGCCCACCGCGATGAAGACCGCATCTGCAGCCGCAACCGCAGGCTTGAGATCGGTGGTGAACTTGAGCCGCCCCGCGCGGGCGTTGCTGGCGACCAGATCGCCCAGGCCCGGCTCAAAAATCGGTATCTCGCCGCGCTCCAGCGCGGCGATTTTGCCTTTGTCCTTGTCGACGCAAATGACTTCGTGGCCGAAGTCGGCGAAGCAGGCCCCAGACACAAGGCCAACATAGCCGGTGCCGATCATGGCAACGCGCATATCTTCTCCGTCATAATGAGGGTTCCGATTCCGGGCGAAACCAGTGGCAATTCCTTAGCAGACACGGCCCGGACTGGCGAGAGCAGCCAAAGCGAAACGCATTTCCTGTGGTCGCACCATTAGCCAGATTGATAATGGCAGCATCTGGGCCCACATTCGGCGCATGTCAGCCACAAGCAAATCGAAATCCAAGGTTACCTCTTCCGCGCCCGCGAGCCCGGCCACGCGCCCGCTCAAGCAGGGCGACCACCTCTTTCTGGTCGATGGGTCGGGTTATATATTCCGCGCCTACCACGCGCTGCCGCCGCTGACCCGCAAATCGGACGGCCTGCAGGTCAACGCAGTGCTGGGTTTCTGCAATATGTTGTGGAAGCTGCTCGCGGAGATGAAACCCGACGAGAAGCCGACGCATCTTGCGGTGGTTTTCGACAAATCCGAGAAAACGTTCCGCACCGATTTCTATCCCGCCTACAAGGCGCATCGCCCGGACGCGCCGGCCGACCTCATTCCACAGTTCCCGCTGATCCGCGAGGCCGTGCACGCCTTCGAGATCCCGTGCCTGGAACAAGCGGGGTATGAAGCCGACGACCTCATTGCCACTTATGCGCGCCTCGCCTGCGAGGCGAAGGCGACGACGACGATCGTCTCGTCCGACAAGGACCTGATGCAGCTCGTCGGCAACGGTGTCATGATGTACGACACGATGAAGGATCGCCGCATCGGCCGCGACGAGGTGATCGAGAAGTTCGGCGTCGGTCCGGAGAAGGTCATCGAGGTGCAGGCGCTGATCGGCGACTCCACCGACAATGTGCCGGGCGTGCCCGGCATCGGCGTGAAGACCGCAGCGCAATTGATCGGCGAATACGGCGACCTGGAAACGCTGCTCACGCGCGCCTCCGAGATCAAGCAGGAGAAGCGCCGGCAGACACTCATCGACAATGCCGAGCTCGCGCGCGTTTCGAAGCGGCTGGTCACGCTCGACCAGAACGTGCCGCTCGACGTGCCGGTCGATGACCTCGCCGTGCACGATCCGGATTACAAGCATCTGATCGCTTTCCTGAAGGCGATGGAGTTTTCGACCATCACTCGCCGCGTCGCCGAGAAGACCGGCATCGACGCCGGCCAGATCGACGCGGATGGCGCGCTTGCATCCCCCACTGCGCGCACCAGCACTGCCATGCCCTCGTCACCGGCCCCCTCCGGCCGTACCGCCGGCCAGGGACAGCTCGCGCTGGATGCGCCGCAACCGCGGACCGAGCAGATCGGCCCTGGCGCGTCGTCCGCGCCGCTGACGCCGGTCTCACTGGCCACCAAACGCATCGAGGCGCTGCGCACGGCGACGTTCGATGCCGCCAAATACCAGACGATCGATACGCTCGACGACCTGACAAAATGGATCGCGCGCGCGCACGATACCGGTGTCCTGGCGATCAAGACCGAGATCAATTCCATCGACGCGATGCAGGCCTCGCTCTGCGGCATTGCACTGGCAGTGGCGCCGAATGAGGCCGCCTATTTGCCGCTCGGGCACAGGGAGGCGAGCGACAGCGAAGGCGCGGGCCTGTTCGCCGCCAAACTTTGCGAAGGGCAAATCCCGGAGCGGGCCGCGCTCGACGCACTGAAAGAAGTGCTCGAAGACACCTTCGTCACCAAGATCGGCCACGACGTGAAACGCGAATGGCTGGTGCTCGCCTGCCGCGGCCTCCGCATCGGCGCAGCCGACGACACCATGCTGATGTCCTACGTGCTCGACGCGGGCAAAGGCGCGCACGATATGGATGCTGTCGCCACCCGTTATTTTGGCCGCAGTCCCTCACGCTTCAATGACGTGAAGAACAAGGAAAAGGCGCTCCTCACGCCGGAAGCCACGCCAGTCGCGCGTGCAGCCGCCTACGCCGCGGAAGACGTCGACATGACGCTGCGTCTTTGGCAGGCGCTGAAGCCGCGCATGGCGAGTGAGCACGTGGTGACGGTATACGAGACGCTGGAGCGCCCCATGCCGCACGTGCTGGCGCGGATGGAACAGCGCGGCATCGCCATCGACCGCGCGGTGCTGGCGCGGCTCTCCAATGACTTCGGCAAGGAGCAGGTTGCGCTCGAGCAGGAGATCAATGCCATCGCCGGCGCGCAGGTAAACCCGGGCAGTCCGAAGCAACTCGGCGATATCCTGTTCGGCCAGATGGGCCTTCCGGGCGGGACCAAGACCAAAACGGGCCAATGGTCCACCGGGGCGCGCGCGCTCGAAGAGTTGGCCGAGCAGGGCCACAAGCTCCCGCAAGTCATCCTCGACTGGCGCCAGGTGTCGAAGCTGCGCTCGACTTACACCGAGGCGCTGCCGAACTACGTCAATCCGACGACGCATCGTGTGCACACGAGCTACGCCCTCGCCGCGACGTCGACGGGCCGGCTGTCGTCGTCCGAGCCGAACCTGCAGAACATCCCGATCCGCACCGAAGACGGGCGCAAGATCCGCAAGGCCTTCGTCGCCTCGCCGGGCATGAAACTCGTCTCCGCCGACTACTCGCAGATCGAGTTGCGCCTGCTCGCCGAAGTCGCCGACGTACCGACGCTGCGCAAGGCGTTCCAGGACAAGGTCGACATCCACGCCATGACGGCGTCGGAAATGTTCGGCGTGCCGGTGAAAGACATGCCGCCGGACGTGCGCCGCCGCGCCAAGGCGATCAACTTCGGCATCATCTACGGCATTTCGGCCTTCGGGCTCGCCAATCAACTCGGCATCGAACGCGAGGAAGCGGGCGCCTACATTAAGAAGTACTTCGAGCGCTTCCCCGGCATCCGCGCCTACATGGACGAGACGCGCGACTACTGCCGCGAGCACGGCTATGTGCTCACGCTGTTCGGGCGCAAGTGCCATTACCCGGACATCAAGAGCTCAAATGCGTCGATCCGCGCCTTCAACGAGCGCGCGGCGATCAATGCGCGCCTGCAAGGCTCGGCCGCCGACATCATCCGCCGCGCCATGATCCGGATCGAGCCCGAGCTCGAGGAAGCCAAGCTCAGGGCGCAGATGCTTCTGCAGGTGCACGACGAACTGATTTTCGAAGTGCCGGAGAATGAGGTGAAGGACACCATCGCGATCGTGAAAGACGTGATGGAAGGCGCCCCGCACCCGGCCATTGCATTGAACGTGCCGTTGCAGGTCGACGCCCGCGCCGCCGACAACTGGGACGAGGCGCATTAGGGCTCGTCATTCCGGGTTCGCGGGCTTGCGCCCGCGCCCCGGAATGACGCTCAAAAATTTGCACGCAACAGCATACGCGCCTGCACCCAGCGGGACGACAGACTAGCTCCCTTGCGGTCATGGTCCCGCGGACATTCCTCCATCCGCGAGATATTCACATGACCGGCTTTAAACTCACCCAGGCTGCCCTCCTCGCCTTCTCCGCCGTCGTGGCGCTCACCGCCGTCACGCCGGCGCGCGCCGATTCCGACGACGTGAAGTGGGTCGGCCAGTGCGTCAGCGACAACAAGGACGAAGGCCAGAGCGTCGACGTGGTCACCAGCTACTGCTCCTGCATGAACGACCAGATGTCGTCGTCGGAGAGTCAGTCGATCACGCAGTGGGAAAAGACGCACAAGAAGGAAATGGACGCCTGCGCTGCCAAGGCCGGCTGGAAGGGCAAGTAAGCCCCGCGAACTTCCAGCATATACGCGCTTCAAAACTTATGCCACGGATGCATGCCGCTTGCGTCCGTGGCATTTTAATGTGCTGCGAGTCGTGGATTGATGCGCTAAGGGATTTTAGCGTCGCGGAAAAACGTCCAAGTGGGCCCGTGATTATGGCCGATAAAATGCTCAAGCCCAGTCCGGAGCTGATGGAGCGGGTGCGCCAGGCCTTTCTCGATCACGGCTATGCCGGCCTCTCGATGGTGGACTTGGCGAAGGTCTGCGGCTTCACGCGCCGGTCGCTGTACAATTACTTCAGCAACAAGGAAGAGGCCTTCAAGGCCTCAATCACCTACGAGAACGCCGGCCACGTGCGCCGCGGCCTGGAGGCCGGCGAGCGCGTCCGCCATGAGGGCGGCAGCGCGCTCGATATTTTTTCCGAGATCATGGACGTCCGCTATGGCTTCACCCGGCGCTTGCTTAATCAGTCGCCGCACACCGTGGAGCTCAACGCCGAGGTCTTTAAGCGCTGCCGCGACAGCATGATCGCATCGGCCATCGAATTTCAGGAAGCACTGGCGAAATTGCTGGTCGACCTGGAGAAGGATGGCCTTTTGCGGCTCACCCGCGAGATCCATCCCTACCGGGCCGCGCAGATGCTGGCCGACGGCGGCCGCGCCGTAAACCAGAGCATGCCGCCGCCGGCCTCGAAGGATCTGGCCGGCCGTTATCGTGACATGTGCCAGGCGATCCTTTACGGATGCGCCGTGCCGGTCAAAACTGGCCGCCGGGTACCGCCGAAGGCGTCGCCCAAGACGGCGGCCAAAAGCCCGGCCAAGTGGCACTGATCCGGCACTGATCGGCTCTCCGATGACGATCCCTCAGGGCGCCCCGGCCTTCGCGGCCGCGGCCAGGCTCACCGTTGCACAACGGATGGACCGGCTGCCGGTGACGCGGCTGCATCTGGCCATTCTGGCGCTGGCCACGCTGGGCCTGTTCACCGACATCGCCGAGGTCGCGCTGAGCAACGCGCTCGCCGCCGTATTCCTGGCGCCGCCCTACAAAGTGCCGGCCTGGGAGCTGTCGCTGCTGCTCGCCTCGGTCTTCGCCGGCGGCGCCATCGGCGCACCCGTATTCGGCTGGCTCGCCGACCGCCACGGCCGCCGCATCGCCTTGCAGGCGGCGCTGGCGCTGATCGTCGCCAGTTCGTTTGCCGCCGCCGCGAGCCCCGGCATCTGGTGGATGACGGCTTTCCGTTTCATCTCGGGCCTGGCGATCGGCGGCTATCCACCGCTCACCGGCGCCTACCTCTCCGATGTGCTGCCGCCGCAGCGGCGCGGAACGTTGATATACGTCTGCGCGGCCTTGGCCTTTCTCGGCGCGCCGGGGATGATTTTTCTGTTCCGGGCGCTGGCGCCGATCGCGCCCTTCGGCATCGAGGCGTGGCGCTGGTCGCTGACGATCGGCGGCCTGGTGGCCGCGGTGGCGGGACCCTTGTTCGCGCTGGTGCCGGAATCGCCGCGCTGGCTCGCTGCCGTCGCCCGCCACGCCGAGGCCGACCGAGCCTGCCGCCGTTTCGAGGCGGCGGCCGGCGTCACAACGCCGCCGGTCAGCGACGTAGCCGTCACCGCGCTGCCCAGCGACAAAGGCAGCTTCGGCGCGCTGGTGGCCTACCCGTTGCACCGCAAGCGCGCGCTGCTCATCTCGGCGCTGTTCATGCTGGGGCCGTGGGCGACGATCGGCTTTCCGCTGCTCAGCGCGGCGGTGCTCGTGCACAAAGGCTTCAACGTGCGCGATTCGCTGCTCTTCGCGAGCATCTCGATGTTCGGACCAACCCTTGGCAACCTCGGCATCGCGCCCTTCGTCGACCGCTTCGAACGCCGCGTCGCCATCGTCGGCTGCACCGGCGTGATGATCGTCGTCGGCATCGTCTTCGCCAGCGCCACCGGGCTCGCGCCGCTGATCGCCGCCGGCGTGCTGTTCAATCTGGCCAGCGCGGTCTACAGCGCCGCGCTCGCGATCTATGCGGCCGAGCTGTTTCCGACCGGTCTGCGCGCCACAGCGACCGCGGGCGCCTGGGGACTCGGCCGCGCGGTGTCGGCGGTCGTGCCGCTGACGCTGCTGCCGCTGCTCACGAGCTCCGGCACGCCCGCCATGTTCGCGATCATTGCCGGCGCGCTCGCCGTCAGCATGGCCCTGGTGCTCAAGGCCGCCCCGCCGGGCCTCGCCCGCCAGCCGCTGCCCTGACGCTTATTTCACCGGCGGCGGTCGCATTTTACCTATTGCTCACATCCGCCAGTTATGAGAAATTGTCCGGGCGCGCAATTCCCGCATCCGGATCTGCTCCTCGTACCCACGATGACGCAAAGCCCATCGACCTGGTCCACCGACGGGGTGCAGACCCGAGAGCGCTTCGACTATTGGCGCGAGATGCGCGCCAAGCGCCTGTTCGGCGTCACCATCGAAATGCCCAAGCACCAGCAGGCGCATTTCCATGGCAGCCTCTCGACGCAACCGGTCGGCGCCGCGACGATCGTGGAGATGCACGCCTCGCCCTACGACGTGCGCCGCACCGAAGCGGACATTGCACGCCACTCCAGCGACTCGCTGTGCATCTATCAGCAACTCGACGGTGCCTGCTGGTTCGGAACCGGGACGGAAGAGGAGTTCGTCATCCGTGCCGGCGAACTGGCGCTGAGCCATTCCGACCTGCCCTACCGCACAGCGCCGACCACGGAGAAAGGTTTCCACCTGCGGCTGGTGAAGATCCCCTTCGGCCAATGCCGCACCTTCATCGCCAGCCACAGCGATCTCGCCGCACAACGCCTGACACCGGAGCCGGGGATCGGCGCGTTGTTCGCGTCCTATTTCGAGAGCTTCATCGCCCAGGCGCCGCATCTCAAGGGCCCGGCCGCCGATTCCGCCGTGCAGATGCTGGCGCAACTGGCGCTCATCGCACGCGGCTCCAGCGCGCCAAAGCAGGAGCCGACGCAGGAAGCGCTCCGCGCCGCCCGGCTCGAGCGCGCGCGCCTGTTCATCGAGAGCAACCTGCACCGGCCCGATCTGACGCCGGCGCGGACCGCCGCACTGCTCGGCGTGTCGGTGCGGCAACTGCATCTCTTGTTCGCGCCGACGGGCACCACCTTCGGCCGTTTCGTCATGGGTCGAAGGCTGGAGCGCGCGCGCCTCTTGCTCTCGCTCGACGCGCGCCGGCCGGTGCTCGAGATCGCGCTCGCCTGCGGCATTGAGAGCTCGAGCGTGTTCTATCGCGGCTTCCGCGACACCTACGGCATGAGCCCCAACGAGTTCCGCGAGAGCTCGGCGAAGGCGGGCGAGTTGCTCACCGGACCCTGACGTCTGCGAGGCTGTCCATGCGCAACTTGCTGCTCGCCGCTGTGCTTCTCACCGTTGTGTTCGTTGTTGCGAACCTGCTGAGCCGCGGCCTTTAGATAGGGCGCCCGATGCGCGGCCGGTAGCCGCGCCCGGACCGGCCATCGTCAGTCCAGCATCCCCTTCATGACCGCATAGAGGGCGTTCTTTGCTTCGAACCCGATGCCCGGGACGTCCGGCATCGGCACGCGGCTGTCCTTGACCTTGCACGCGTCGGCGAAGCCGCCGAAGGGCGCGAACACCTGCGGATAGCTTTCGTTGCCGCCGAGCCCCAGGCCCACCGCGATGTTCAGTGCGAACTGGTGGCCGCCATGCGGGACGCAGCGGCGCGGCGACCAGCCGTGCATGCGCAGCATGTCGAGCGTGCGCATGTATTCGACCAGCCCGTAAGACAGCGCCGGATCGAACTGCAGCCAGTCGCGGTCGGCGCGCAGGCCGCCGTGGCGGATGAGATTGCGGGCATCCTGCATGGAAAACAGATTTTCGCCGGTGGCGAGCGGCGGCCGGTAGCGCGTCGCCAGCGCCGCATGCAGGAGATAGTCGAGCGGGTCGAGCGGCTACTCGTACCAGCGCAGATCATACTGCGCGATGGCATCACCGCAGGCGAGCGCCTCGTCGAGATCGTAGCGGCCGTTGACGTCGACGCAGAGGTTTTCGCCCCTGCCGCCGACCACCTTGAGCGCCGCCTCGATGCGCTTGAG
>DATARB010000110.1:0-16818 GCA_036264375.1 Pseudolabrys sp. | reverse complement strand
CCTCTCGCCGGGCCAACTCGTGTGTGAAACATCGTGTTGAGCGAAATCGCTTCCCTCCACCATTTCGCGTTGCTTGACCCCAAGGGTCCGATCGGGGCCGACGAAAAGTCGATCATCATCCTGGCAACGTTGCTGATGCTGGTCGTCGTGATCCCCGTGATCGTCATGGCGATCGTCTTTCCCTGGCGCTATCGCGCATCCAATACCCGGGCGACCTACGCGCCCAATTGGTCGCATTCCGGCCGCATCGAGGCAGTCGTGTGGCTGGTGCCTTGCGTCATCATCGCCGGGCTCGCGACCGTCACCTGGATCTCGACGCACGATCTCGACCCCTATAAGCCGATCGCGCCGACCGTCACGACCGCGTCGCACGGCAAGCCAATCGAAGTGCAGGTCGTCTCGCTCGATTGGAAGTGGCTGTTCATCTATCCGGGCCTGAACATCGCCACCGTCAATGAACTGGCCTTCCCGGCCGGCACGCCGGTGCACTTCAGCCTGACGTCCGGCACGGTGATGAACTCGTTCTTCATCCCGCAGCTCGGCAGCCAGATTTACACCATGTCGGGCATGCAGACGCAGCTCAGCCTGCTGGCGAGCGAGCCGGGCAACTATCGCGGCATATCGGCGAACTACTCGGGCGGCGGTTTCTCGGACATGACGTTCCAGGCGCGCGCCATGACGGACGCCGATTTCGCCGCCTGGGTGCAGAAGGTCCGCGCCGCGCACGACACGCTGACCCCAGCCGTCTACCGCAATCTCGAGAAGCCGACCGAGAAGGTGCCGGTCACCTATTACAGCGAGGTCGGCCCCAACATCTTCCATGACGCACTCAATGAATGCGCCAACGGCGCAATGTGTACCGACGACGCGATGAAGCTGAGCATGGCCAGCGATGCGCTGGGCGCCAATGTCGGCCTGTGCACCGTTCCGCAGAAAAAGGTTATTGACTGATGTTCGGCAAACTCACACTCGACGCGATCCCCTTCGATGTACCGATCGTCATGGCCGCGGTCGGCGGCATCGTCGTCGGCGGCATCGTCGTTCTCGGGCTGATCACGTATTTCAAGCTCTGGGGCTATCTGTGGACCGAATGGCTGACCTCGATCGACCACAAGCGCATCGGCGTCATGTACATCCTCCTCGCGATGGTGATGCTGCTGCGCGGTTTTGCCGACGCGCTGATGATGCGCTCGCAACAGGCGCTCGCCTCCGACGGCGGCGCCGGCTATCTGCCGCCTGAGCACTACGACCAGGTCTTCACCGCCCACGGCGTCATCATGATCTTCTTCATGGCGATGCCGTTTATCGTCGGGCTGATGAACCTCGTGGTGCCGCTGCAGATCGGCGCGCGCGACGTCGCCTTCCCCTATCTGAACAACATGAGCTTCTGGCTCACCGCCTCCGGCGCTCTGTTGGTGAACCTTTCGCTAGGGCTCGGCAACTTCGCTCGCACCGGCTGGCTCGCCTATCCGCCGCTGTCGGAATTGCACTTCAGTCCGGACGTCGGCGTCGACTATTACATCTGGGCCCTGCAAATCGCCGGCATCGGCACGTTGACGGCCGGCATCAACATGATCGTCACGATCCTGAAGATGCGGGCCCCCGGCATGACCATGATGCGCGTGCCGATCTTCACCTGGACGGCGCTCTGCACCAACATGCTGATCGTGGCCGCCTTCCCCATTTTGACCGCCACGCTCGGCATGCTGTCGCTCGACCGCTATCTCGGCATGCACTTCTTCACGAATGCAGGCGGCGGCGACGCCATGATGTACGTCAACCTCATCTGGGCCTGGGGACATCCTGAGGTTTACATCCTCATCCTGCCTTGCTTCGGCGTGTTCTCCGAGGTGACCGCGACGTTCTCGGAAAAGCCGCTGTTCGGCTACACCTCGATGGTCTACGCGACCATCTGCATCACGGTGCTGTCGTTCGTCGTGTGGCTGCACCACTTCTTCACCATGGGCTCTGGCGCCAACGTGAATGCCTTCTTCGGCATCACGACGATGATCATCTCGATCCCGACCGGCGTGAAGATATTCAACTGGCTGTTCACGATGTATCGCGGCCGGGTGCGCTTCGAGCCGCCGATCCTGTGGGTCATCGGCTTCATCATCACCTTCACCATCGGCGGCATGACCGGCGTGCTGATGGCGGTGCCGCCGGCCGACTTCGTGCTGCACAACAGCCTGTTCCTGATCGCGCACTTCCACAACGTGATCATCGGCGGCGTGGTCTTCGCCTGCATGGCCGGATTCAATTACTGGTTCCCGAAGGCCTTCGGCTTCAAGCTCGATCCGTTCCTGGGCAAGGTCTCGTTCTGGTGCTGGCTGGTCGGCTTCTATATGGCCTTCATGCCCCTCTACGCGCTCGGCCTCATGGGCATGACGCGCCGGCTGAACCACGTCGATAACCCGGTCTGGCATGTCTATCTGCTCGTGGCGATGGCCGGCGCCGTCATCATCCTCTGCGGCATCGGCGCGCAGATCCTGCAAATCGCCTACAGCATCTACAATCGCGAGGCGCTGCGTGATGTGACCGGCGACCCGTGGAACGCGCGCACGTTGGAATGGTCGGTCGCATCGCCGCCGCCGTTCTACAACTTCGCCCAGACCCCGGTCGTACACGGACTCGACCCCTATTGGGACGAAAAGCAGAAGGGCCTCGATCATAAGCCGCTGCCGATCTACCGCCGCATCCACATGCCGCACAACACCGGCACCGGCTTCATCATCAGCGGCTTCGCATCAGCGCTCGGCTTCGCTCTGATCTGGCACATCTGGTGGCTCGCGATCGGCGCCTTCGCCGCCGCGATCGTCGCGGCCATCGTGCACTCGTTCGACGAGCACCGCGACTACTACGTCCCCTCCGAGCAGGTCGCTGCGACCGAGGGCCAATACTTCAAGCAAATCGCCTCGCAGGAGGCCTGACATGACAGTGCAAGCCATTCAAAGCGAACCGATCTCCGCGATCGCCGACACCATCGACGCACACGAGGAGCATCACGACGACGGATCCACGACCACGCTCGGGTTCTGGATCTATCTGATGAGCGACTGCATCCTGTTCGCGTCGCTGTTCGCTGCCTTCGCGGTGCTGCGCGGCCAGCTGGCCGGCGGCCCCGGCGCGCGCGAAATCTTCAGTCTGCCTTACGTCGCGGTGGAAACTGCCTTTTTGCTGGTCTCGAGCTTCACCTACGGCATGGCGATGATCTCGATGGGGCGCCAGCGGCAGAGCGCGGTGCTCGGCTGGCTGGTGCTGACCATGCTGCTCGGCCTCGGCTTTCTCGGCATGGAAGTGCACGAGTTCGCCGATTTGATCCGTGAAGGCGCCGGACCTGACCGCTCGGCCTTCCTCTCGGCCTTCTTCACGTTGGTCGGCACGCACGGCCTGCACGTCACCTCCGGCATCGTCTGGATGGTGGTGCTGATGATCCATGTGCTGCGCCGCGGCCTCACCCCGGCCAACCAGACCCGCCTGATGTGCCTCTCCCTGTTCTGGCACTTCCTCGACGTCGTCTGGATCGGCGTGTTCACCGTTGTTTATCTGATGGGAGTTGCCTGATGCACGGCGCCAATCCTTCGATGCCGGCCTCGCACGGCGATGACCATGGCGGCGGCGCCAGCCACGCCAGCGTGCGCGGTTATGTGGTCGGTTTCATCCTCTCGGTGGTGCTCACCGCCATCCCCTTCGCGCTGGTGATGTCCGGCGCCGTGCCGGCCAGCACAGCCGTGCCGGCCGCGCTCGCCCTCGGCGCGGTGCAGATGGTGGTGCACCTCGTCTACTTCCTGCATATGGACCGGGCCTCGACCCGGACCTGGAACATGGCGGCCTTCGTGTTCACGGTCATTGTCCTGGTTATTCTTGTGGCCGGGTCGCTGTGGGTCATGCACAATCTCGACGTCAACATGATGCCGGGGATGATGCCGACGGAGTGAGACGGAGGCTTCCGAACACGGACTTGTGATCGGATTTGCCGGAATGCGATTCCCGCACTAAATCTGGGGCCGTGAGAGCTAATAACTCTGCGATCGCGGCTGGTCCTTCCCCGATGCTTTGAAACGCGTCCGGTTTGATCGCCGGGCGCGTTCGCCGTTGCGGGGCCAGAAACGGATGCAGGCGTCCTCGACCCAGTCGTCGATCCAGGAAATCGCGAACAAGAAGAACCTGCTTCTTCTTGTGATGCTGCGTTGGCTCGCAGTCGGCGGCCAAATTGCGACGATCGCCTTCGTTCAGCTCTGGCTCGACATTCCGCTGCCCCTCGTTCCGATGGGCTGCGTGCTGCTGTTCCTGGTGGCGTTGAACCTCCTGAGCTTCTTCCGCAGCCGCCAGCCGGGGACCGTAATCACCAACACGGAGCTGTTCTTCGAGCTGCTGCTGGATGTGGCGGCGCTCACCGTGCAGCTCTATTTGAGCGGCGGCGCCACCAATCCTTTCGTCTCACTACTTTTGGTGCAGGCCGTGCTCGGCGCGGTGCTGCTGCCGCCGCGGCCGACCTGGATCCTGCTGGTGGCGGCGAGCGGCTGTTTCATCCTGCTGACGACGACGTATTGGCCGATCCGGCTCGTCCCCGGCTGGTTCGAGCCCCTGCCCGGCCAAGGCGGCCACTACGACCTCCACGCGTACGGTACGTTCGTGTCGTTCCTGCTTGCCGTGGTGCTGCTTGTCCTGTTCGTGACGCGCATCAACGGCAACCTGCGCGACCGCGACCGGCACTTGTCGGAACTGCGCCAACAATCGGCGGAGGAAGAACACATCGTGCGCATGGGCCTGCTCGCCTCCGGCGCGGCGCATGAGCTGGGCACCCCGCTCGGCACGCTTTCGGTGATCCTCAACGATTGGGGCCGTCTGCCGGCGTTGCGCAAGGACGCCGACATGGTGACCGAGCTCGGCGAGATGAACGCGGCGCTGGAGCGCTGCAAGGACATAGTGTCGCACATCTTGCTCGCGGCGGGTGAGGCGCGCGGCGAACATTTCGAGCGAATGACGCTCGCCGGCTTCGTCGAGGACGTGGTGGCGGAGTGGAAAGAGACCCGGTCTCCGCCTTTAGTCGATTACAACGCCGACATCCCCGATGACATCCTCATTGCCTCGGACACGGTGATCCGGCAAATCCTGCTGAACGTATTCGACAATGCGCTCGAAGCCTCGCCGAAATGGGTCGGCATCGAGGCGAGCAAGGAAAGCGACGCTCTCGTTGTGACGGTTTCCGACAAGGGCAAAGGTTTCGCGCCCGAGATTCTCGCCAATTTCGGCAAGCCTTACCAGTCGACCAAGGACCGCGCCGGCAGCGGCCTCGGTCTGTTCCTGGTGGTCAATGTGCTGCGCAAACTCGGCGGCAAGGCCACGGCGCGGAACAACCGTTACGGGGGCGCGTCGGTGGAGCTCTGCCTGCCGATCGAGGCGCTGGCGATCGACGCAGAGGCGCATCATGCCTGACGAGAAAGCGCGACTGCTGATCGTCGAAGACGACGCGTCCTTCGCGCGCGCGTTGCGCCGCTCGTTCGAACGGCGCGGCTATGAGGTGACGCTGTGCGAACGCGGGGAGGCGCTGCCCGCCATCTTGGAAACGGTGTCGCCCGCCTTCGCCGTAGTCGATCTCAAGCTGGTCGGGCCGTCCGGGCTCGAATGCGTCAAGCTGCTGCATGAGCGCAACCCTGACATGCGCATCGTGGTGCTGACCGGCTTTGCCAGCATCGCCACCGCGGTCGAGGCGATCAAGCTCGGCGCCTGCCACTATCTGGCCAAGCCTTCCAATGCCGACGACATCGAGGCGGCGTTCACCCGCGACCAGGGCGACAGCAGCGTGGCGCTGACGCAGCGGCCGAGCTCGATCAAGACGCTCGAATGGGAGCGCATTCATGAGACGCTGGCCGACACCGGATTCAATATCTCCGAGACGGCACGGCGGCTGGGCATGCACCGCCGCACGCTGGCGCGGAAGCTGAGCAAGCGGCGGGTGGAGTGACAAGAGTGCACAGCAAAGTACCGGGCTACCAGCCTTCGATTTGAATGTCCGCTACGCTCTCCGCGTGAGCGGGGTGCACGATGCGGAGCATTCGTGGTTTCTGTCTGGCTGCCGTGCTTTCAATGGCCTCCGCCGCAACAACTTTTGCCCAGCCGGCGGAGACCGATCCAACACGCGCCGAGACCGAGTCAGGACCGGTGCGCGGCGTCGCGTCAGACGGCGTGATCAGCTTCAAGGGAATTCCCTATGCGCAGCCGCCCGTCGGCGCGTTGCGCTGGCGCGCGCCGCAGCCGGTCACACCGTGGCAGACCGTGCGCGACGCCGCTGACTTCGGCCCGGGCTGCATGCAGACCGATTATGTCCAGGGGTCGGAAGATTGCCTCACACTCAATGTCTGGCGGCCTGCCGCATCGTCCGCACCGTTGCCAGTGATGGTGTGGATCTATGGTGGGGCGCTCGTTCACGGGCGCACGGCGCAGTATCCCAGCGACGCCCTGGCGAAGCAGGGCGTTTTGATTGTCAGCATGAACTACCGGCTCGGCCGGTTCGGCTTTTTTGCACATCCGGCGCTGGCGGAGGAAGCGCCCGGCGAGGTGCGTGGCAATTACGGCTACATGGACCAGCGCGCCGCGCTGCAATGGGTCCGGCGCAACATCGCCGCCTTCGGCGGCGATCCGGGCAAAGTCACGATTTTCGGCGAGTCGGCCGGCGGCGGGTCGGTGATGGTCCATCTCACGTCGCCGCTGTCGCGCGGTTTGTTTCATCAGGCCATCATGCAGTCGCCCGGACTTCCGGCCGCGCGCGCCAAGGTCACACCGCTGACAGAGATTGCGGACGCCGAGACGATGGCGGTCGGCTACGCGCGTTCGGTGGGTGTGACGGAAAAAGGTTCCGCGGCGTTAAAGGCGCTGCGCGCGCTTCCGGCCGAGACGCTCGTGGAAGGGACCTCGGCGCCGGAGGAGGTCACGGCACTCTCGGCCGGCAAGCCGATCATCGGTGTTGCGGGACCGATCCGCGACGGAACGCTTATCCTCGAAGCGCCAGAGACTGCCTTAGCCAACAGACGTCAGACGATGGTGCCGGTGATGATCGGCGCAAACGACAGGGATTTGGGCGTTGGGCGCGCGACGAGCAAAGACGAGCTGTTCGCGTTGTTCGGCGTCGATGCGAACCAGGCGCGCAAGCTTTACGACCCGCAGGGCGATGAATCGCTCGACGAGTTGAGACAGCAGGTGCTCGCCGACAAGACCATGCTTGAGCCGGCGCGGCATCTGGCGAATGAGATGGCGCGTGCCGGCCAGCCGACATGGCTCTACCGCTTCTCGTATGTGGCCGAATCCCAACGGGCGACGCTCAGGGGCACGCTGCACGGCTACGAGATTCCGTACACCTTCGACATTCCAGACGCGCTCGTCGGCGACAAGGTCACAATAGCCGACAAAGCGATGGCTGCCTTGGCGAGCGCCTATTGGGTCTCTTTCGCCAAGACCGGCGATCCGAACGGCGGCGGGCGTCCGCCATGGCCGCGCCATGAGGCCGCCGTGGATCGCGTGATGACCTTCACCGATGCCGGTGTGAGCGCAAGACCCGACCCGCTCAAGAACAGGCTCGATCTGTGGCAGACGGTGTGGCGGTCGGGACGCTGAGCGTGCGAAAAGCCGCTCAGCTCACCTGCGTGACTTCGTAATTCGACACCCGGCGCGGCTGCGGCACGTAGCTCTTGCCCATCTTCATCATTGGCCGCGGCTTGACCAGGATCGAAATGAGGCGGTCGTGCAGCGCCTTGGGCGATGTCGGCTTGAGCAGGAACTCGTGCACGCCGGCGCGCATGGCCTGCACCACGGCGGACCGGCGCGCGTGCGTGGTGAGCATGACGATGGGCAGGTTCGGGCGCGGGAAGACGCCCGGCGAGCGCACGATGCGCACGACTTCCATGCCATCGAGCACCGGCATGTCCCAGTCGAGCAGCATCACATCCGGATCACAGGTGCGGATCGCCTCCAGCGCCGCGAGACCGTCGGCGGCCTCGAGCACCGACTTGACGCCGAGATTCATCAGCATCGTGCGCGTGAGGCGGCGCATGTACTGATTGTCGTCGACGATCAGGATATTGAGCCCCTGAATGAGAGCGTCGACCGGCTTGTTCGGCATAGCGTCCTCTTGATAGCGTCCTCTTGCGCAAATTGGACGCCACATTACGTCCCAGACTCTCTCAATTCCCTGACGGGGAACTTTCAAATTTTAGCAATCGGCTCGGAAGGCCCCGGAAACGCACCAGGATTCGCAGCGAACGATCGACGCATTTGGGTTAATTTTGGGTAGGGTAAACAATCATGAAACAGCCTGGACCTGACCATCCGATCACTATCGCAAGCAATGGAAAACGCGTGCGCGTCACCTTCGCCGGCAAGGTGATCGCCGACACGACCCGCGCGCTGACGCTGAAGGAGGCGAGCTATCCGCCGGTGCAATATATCCCGCGCGCGGATGCCGACATGAGCGCGCTCGCCGCCACCACGCATCACACCTATTGTCCGTACAAAGGCGACGCCAGCTATTTCACGATAGAAGCGAACGGCCGCAGCGCCGACAATGCGGTGTGGAGCTACGTCGAGCCGTATCCGGCCGTCGGCGAGATCAAGGCGTATCTCGCATTTTATTCGAACAAGGTGGATGGAATCGAGGAGGGGTAGGATTTATTTGTCATTCCGGGGCGCGCCGAAGGCGCGAACCCGGAATCCAGGCGCATGCACGGAGGGTGGTTCTGGATTCCGGGATCGCGTGCTACGCACGCGTCCCGGAATGACCGCATAATCAATGCATTCTCGGGCCGCGGAGGAACTTCGTGCGGTCGGATGAATTTACGCCCACATCGAAGGTGAGACCTTCGCGATACAGCGTGAGCGGCACTTCGACGCCCGCGTCGCCCAGCGACCAGACCTTGCGATAGAGCTCGGCGAGCGTGGAGACGTTTTCGCCGGCGACCGCGAGGATGACGTCGCCGGTTTTCAGTTCGGCGCGCGCGGCCGGTCCCTTCGGGGCGATGCCGACGATGACGACCTTGTCCTCGATCTCGGTCGAATACACGCCGAGCCACGGCCGCACCGGCTTGTTGACGCGGCCGAACTTGCGCATGTCGTCAAGGATTGGCTTCAACAGATCGATCGGCACGATCATATTGAGATGCTCGTTCTTGCCCGCGCGCTCGCGCTCGAGCTGCAAGGAGCCGATGCCGATGAGATCGCCTTTGTGCGAGATCAGCGCGGTGCCGCCCCAGTTGGGATGTGCGGGGAAGGTGAAGATCGCCTCGTCGAGCACGTATTCCCAATAGCCGGCGAATTCCTGCTTGGCGGCAATGTGACCAGCGAGCGAGCGGGTGCGGCCTCCGGCGCCGCCGACGACGACGCGTTCTCCGACTTGCGCCGCGGCCGAGGAGCCGAGCGGCAGCGACGGCAGGTCGACGCGGCCGAGCGCCTGTACGAGGCCGAGGCCGGTCTCCTGATCGAAGCCGAGCGCGTGGCCTTCAACAACATGACCGTCGCCAAGATGCAGCCACACCTTGTCCGCTTCGGTGATCAGATAGCCGATGGTGAGCACGAGGCCGTCGTCGATCAACACGCCGTTGCCGGCACGTTCGACGCCGAGCGTGTCCGCCGTGAAGGCGTCGGGCGGAATGATGGAATGCAGGCCGACCACCGAGGAGAGCGCGCGCTCGAGATCGTAAGGATAGTCTTCGAGGCGCGGCTGCGCGCTCGGCGGAACCTTCCATTCGGTGAGCGAGGCCATCGGCGTCTTGATCCCTGTCGATCCCTTTTCAGTCGGCCCGACGCATCATAATCGCGCGGACGCGCGCGAGAAACCGCAAAAGTGGGGCAAGGCCGATCTATCGGCGATGCGCAGCGGAAGCTGGGGTTGACGAAGTCGTGAAGCCGGCCGAGCCTAGCGGACCACCAGTCTCAGCGGCAGGCGCTCAGCGCTGATCAGGCGATTGCGGCCAGCGGCCTTGGCCGCGTAGAGCGCATCGTCGGCCCGGCATAGCAGATCGCCGATGCCGGAATCGTCGCCGCGCAGTGTTGCCGTACCGAGGCTGATGGTGAGACGGATCGGTCCGCCGGGCAAAGCCAGCGCCGCATTCATGACGCACGATCGCAGGCGTTCACCGATCTTGGCGACCATCGCGCGGTCGGCGTCCGGCAACATGATGACAAATCCGTCGCCCCCGGTGCGGCCAATATAACCTGCCTCACCCATGCACGAGGTGAGCGCAAGCACCACCTCCTGCAAGGCGCTGTCCCCGGCGGCATAACCGTGGCCGTCGTTGACGGCTTTGAAGTAGTCGATGTCGAGCGCGATGCTGCTCAGGCCGCGCTGATGCCGGCGCGCGGAAGCAATATCGCGCTCAGCGGCCTCGAGAAATGCGTGGCGGCTCAAAGCGCCGGTGAGACTGTCGATGGTCGCTGCGCGGCGCAATTCCAGTTCGTCCATGACGACCGCGGCGAGATCTTCGAGGATGGCGATCTCCTCTGACGTCGGGTGGCGCTCCACCGTGTCCATGACGCAGAGAGCGCCGATCTTGAACCCCTCAGCCGTGCGCAACGGCACGCCGATATAGCTGCGGACGTTTGGCGCCGCCGTCACCTGGGGCAGGGCGACGAAGCGCGCGTCCGCCTGCGCGTCGGGCACGACCAAAGGCCCGTCGCATTCGATCGCATGCGTGCAGAAAGACTCACCGCGCGCAATCTCGCACGGCACTTTGCCTTCGCTCGCTTTGAGCCACTGCCGATCGCTATCGATGAAAGAAATCTGCGCGATCGGCGCGCGCAGGATGGTCTTGGCCAGACGGGTGATGCGGTCGAACGCCGCTTCGTGCGGCGAGTCGAGCACCTTGTAGTCGCGTAGCGCCTTCAGCCGGCGCCGTTCCGTGTCGGTGGCAATATCGGTCATGGGTGGCGGCGGTGCGCTTTCGTCCACATATGCGAAAGGGCTATCGGCCTGGCCCGCCCGCAATCCCCCTCGCAGGAGATTCTATGTAAGAGTACAACCTAATTAATCGCGGTTAATCCGCCCCCCGCTTTTCTACGCATCATATCACGGTTGTGAATTCGGCCGCCATGATTCCCCTCTCTGTCCTCGATCTTTCCCCAGTGTCCGCCGGCTCGACCGGTGCCCAAGCGCTGCGCAACTCGCTCGATCTGGCCCGCCTGGCGGACCAACTCGGGTTCATTCGCTACTGGGTGGCGGAGCATCACAGCATGCCCGCGATTGCGAGTTCCGCTCCCGACATCATGATCGGACAGATTGCGGCCTTGACGCGGAATTTGCGCGTCGGCTCGGGCGGCGTGATGTTGCCGAACCACGCACCCTTGACGGTCGCGGAGCGCTTCAAGGTGCTGGAGGCGCTCTTCCCGGGCCGCATCGATCTCGGACTGGGGCGCGCGCCGGGAACCGATCCGGCGACGTCATACGCGTTGCGGCGGCGTCAGGGCGTCACCGAGGAGGATGATTTCTTAGAACGATTCAATGAACTGATGCTTTTGGAGACCCGCGGCTTTCCCGCCGGGCACCCGTTTCACAATGTGCGCGCCATGCCGTCGGACGTGACGCTACCGCCGATCTATTTGCTCGGCTCGTCCGATTACAGCGCGCAGCTTGCCGGCCATATCGGCGCGGCCTTTGCCTTCGCGCATCACTTCGCCACGTTCGACGCAGCCACCGCGATGCGGATCTACCACGAGAGCTTCAAGCCATCGGCGGCGCATGCCAAGCCCTACGCGATCCTCGGCACCCATGTGGTGTGCGCCGACACTGACGAAGAAGCCGACCGGCTGGCGAAGACCGTCGATCTCAATTTCGTGCGCCGTAACAAAGGCGAATACCAGCCGCTCGCCTCGCCCGAGGACGCGGCGGTCTATGACTACTCGCCCGTAGACAGAGCGCGCATCGCGCAGAACCGCACGCGGCTGTCGGTCGGCTCGCCGGCGACGGTGAAGGCGAAGCTCGCGCCGCTGATCGCGGCGACGCAGGCCGACGAACTGATGGTCACGACGATGATCTACAGCCACGACGCGCGGAAACATTCGTATGAATTGCTGGCGCAGGCGTTTGCATAACTTGAATTGTCGTCACCGGGCTTGCTTTGGCCATGACAAACGCTCGTTGCGCGGTCCCGGAATGACGGCGTGAAACGGCCATGCTAAAAGCCGCCGCGAATGCAGCCGCATTTTCCGCGTAACCGTGTCGATTGACAAAACGGAGGTTCCCTTTGGGCAAGCAGTTCACTCTCACCACCGCCGACAAGCACACGCTGGGCGCCTATCGCGCCGATCCGGCAGGCACGCCGAAGGGCGGCCTCGTGGTGATCCAGGAGATTTTCGGCGTCAATCATCACATCCGCACCGTCTGCGACCGGCTGGCAGCGCAGGGTTACGCGGCGGTGGCGCCGGCCGTGTTCGACCGTTTCGCCCGCGACTTCGAATGCGGCTATACGCCGGATGAGATCGCGCACGCGCGCGGGCTGGTGGGCAACGTCAACTGGGATCACATGGTTGCCGACATGGCGGCGGCGGCGAACGATCTCAAAGGCGCAGGCCCGGTCGGCGTGATCGGCTTCTGCATGGGCGGCACCGCGGCCTTCCTCGCGGCCTGCCGCATCCCCGGACTCGCGGCGGCCGTTTCTTTCTACGGCGGCATGATCGCCAAGTTCGCCGACGAGAAGCCGAAGTGCCCGCTGCAACTGCATTTCGGCGCCGAGGACCAGGGCATTCCGCTGAGCACGGTCGACGAGATCAAGGCGAAGCAGCCGCAGGCGGAGACTTACATCTACGAAGGCGCTCCGCACGGCTTCTCCTGCGACGAGCGCGCCTCGTTCCGCCAGGAAGCCTCCGACCTGGCCTGGAAGCGGACGTACGAATTCCTGGCGAAGACTATGAAGAAGTAAGACGCGGCGTTCGCGAACGCTCTTGCTTGTCATCACCGGGCCGATGCCAACGGGTCCGCGCAAAAGCGCGGCCCGATGGCGCCGAGACCCGGTGATCTCGCTTAGGGAGGCAATAACAGTGCCCTCCTAAACGAGATGGCCGGGACAAGCCCGGCCGTGACGATTAAGAGGCTTGTTGCGTAGCGAACTTAAAACCACCGCTCCTTGACGACGATGGTGTCGCCGGGGCGCAAGGGATAAGCGAGCGGCACGCTGCCGCGGAACTGCTGGTCCGGCGCGTTGCGGGTGATCTCGACCGTTCGCTTGTCGGCGCGCGGCGAGAAGCCGCCGGCGATAGCCACCGCCGTCTCTGCCGTCATGTTGGCCACGTAAGAATATTGGCCAGGCGTGGTCACTTCACCCAGGATGAAGAACGGCCGGTAGGTCTCGACCTCGACGCTCACGTGCGGCTCGCGCACATAGCCCTGCTTGAGCCGCTCGGAGATCATCTGCGAGAGCTGCTGCGTGGCGAAGCCGCGCGCCGGCACGCTACCGACCAGAGGCAGGTTCACGTTGCCGTCGGCGCCGACGATGTAGCTGTTGGTGATGCCGTCCTGGCCGAACACCACGATGCGCAGCTTGTCACCCGAGTCGAGCGTGTACGCGGGCTGCGCCGTCGGCGCCACGGCCGCATAACTATTCGCCGGCGCGGCAACGTAAGGGCCGCCGGCGCCGTATTGCGGCGCGGCGTATTGCGGCTGGTAGGCCGGTTGCTGCGAATAGGCCGGCGCGCTGGCGCGCGAATTGAACAGCCCGCGGCCGCTGCTTGGCGCGGCTTGCGGCGCCGGCTGCTGGTAAGCCGGCTGCTGATAGCTTGTCTGTGCGTAGCTCTGTTGCGCGGACGCGGGCGACGCCGAGAACAGGCCGCGGTCGTTGCTCTGCGGAACTTGCGGCTGCGGTGCATAGGCCTGCGGGGCGTAGGCCTGTTGCGCGTATTGCGGCTGAGCGCCGGAGGCCTGCGGATATTGCAGCGGCGCATAAGGCTGCTGTTGCTGCGCGACGACCGGCACCGGCTGGCCGGTCTGCGGATCGATCACGTAATAGGCTTGTTGCGGTTGACGCGCGCAGCCGGCAGCCGCCAGCGCCACGCCCAAAGCCAACAGTAGATGGAGTCCCCGCATCAAACGAATCCGGGCCGGTGGAAAGGAAATCGATCCCGATTAACGCTTTATATGGTTAAGAAAGTCTGACTAGCTCCGGTCATTCCGGGGCGTCCGCCGGCCCCGCAGAGCGCAGGCGGACGAGCCCCGAATCCAAAACCCGCAACACTGCGGCGTATGGATTCCGGGCCCATGCGCTTCGCGCGTGTCCCGGAAAGACAAGAGGGGCGCCGAAGCGCCCCTTGATTACACTCACAACAGTCGTGCAGGCCGCCCTACGCCCCCGCGCCGGCGAGCTTCGCGCCGGTGCCGATCGGGCACGAGACGCCGGTGCCACCGAGGCCGCAATAGCCGAAGGGATTCTTCGCCAAGTACTGCTGGTGATAGTCCTCGGCGAAATAGAACTCGGGCGCTTCGACGATCTCGGTGGTGATGGCGCCATAGCCCTTCTTCTTCAGTTCGACCTGGTACATCGCCTTCGCGGCCTCGGCCGCTTTCTTCTGTTCGGGCGTGAACGTGTAGATGCCGGAGCGATACTGCGTGCCGACGTCATTGCCCTGGCGCATGCCCTGGGTTGGGTCGTGGCTCTCCCAGAAGGCCTTGAGCAGCGCATCGTAGGAAATCTTCTTCGGGTCGTAGACCACCAGCACCACCTCGTTGTGGCCGGTGCGGCCGGAGCAGACCTCCTCATAGGTCGGATTGGGCGTCAAACCGCCAGCATAGCCGACCGCCGTTACATAAACGCCGTCGCCGAGTTCCCAGAACTTACGCTCGGCGCCCCAGAAGCAGCCAAGCCCGAACACCGCCATCTCCAGGCCCTGCGGATAGGGTCCCTTCAGCGCGTGGTGATTGAGGAAATGCTCAGACGCGGTGCGGATCGGCTGGCCGCGGCCCGGAAGCGCCTCGGCCGCACTCGGCATGGAAACTTTCTTGAAGCCGAACATGGTTGGTCCTCTCTTTTCCGTTCTTTTTGGTTTTTGGAAATGTGCTCCCAATATAGGCGCGCCGCCTCCGTTCCGAAACGGCACGGCGATCACAGCTTGCGGGGAACCGCGCAAACACATTCACGCGAATGAGAGGACTGATCGACGCCCCACGCTCCGCCGTCATGCCCGGCCTTGAGCCGGGCATCCACGCCTTATCGTTGGATCGGCAAGCGAGACGTGGATGGCCGCGACGAGCGCGGCCATGACGACCTCGTAGACTCCGGGCAAATCTAGGACCGTGCGTAACCGATCAGCGGCTTCTTGCGGCGGCCGAGCAGGATGAAAATGATGCCGAGGACGCCGAGCAGGCCCCAGGCCGGCGCCGCCAGCAGGCTGACCATGCCCGGATCCCACAGCATGCCGTCGGCGTAGGGCAGGAGCAGCGGTTTCACCTTCAAAAGACTGGCCGCGTTGATCAGCTCCCAGAGCGTGCGCACGCTGGTGAAATAGAGCGTATTGGCCGCAATCGACTTGGTGCCGTCATAGATCACCAATATGAACGCGGCGGCCAGGCATAAGAGCCCGAGAAATCGGAAGAAAAAACGGATCATGACACCCCGGTCGACGTCCCACGCAGTCATTGAGCGAAAGATCGATTAACTCCACGGGCGCTTGGGTTGCAAGCCGCGCAGAGGGGCCTTGCCTTGAGCCGGGGCTGTTCCTTCCGTAGTGTCCCCGCCGCGATCAAACGACATAGGTGACGGCCAAGGTCCCCTTCCCGCGCATTTTTATGTCCGAAAACTAGCTCCCAGCTTTCGGGAAATTGCGCTAACGTTTCCCTTCCCACCGGCCCGTCCCGGTCGAGGTCATGGAGTAGAAATGCCTGCAAAGCCCCCCGGCCTCACGCGGCCGACCTTTACCGACCAGGAAGCCCTGCAATTCCATAGTGTTGGCCGCCCCGGCAAGCTCGAGGTGATCGCCACCAAGCCGATGGCGACCCAGCGCGACCTCTCGCTCGCCTATTCGCCCGGCGTCGCCGTGCCAGTGCTGGCGATCGCCGAGGACGAGAGCAAGGCCTACGACTACACGACCAAGGGCAACTTCGTCGCCGTCATCACCAACGGCACCGCCATCCTGGGCCTCGGCAATCGCGGCGCGCTGGCGGCCAAGCCGGTGATGGAAGGCAAGGCGGTGCTGTTCAAGCGCTTCGCCGATATCGATTCCATCGATCTCGAGGTGTCGTCCGAGGATCCGGACGAGATCATCAATTGCGTGAAGCTGCTCGGCAAAGGCTGGGGCGGCATCAACCTCGAAGACATCAAGGCACCGGAGTGCTTCGTCATCGAGCAGCGCCTGCGCGAGTTGATGGACATTCCGGTCTTTCATGACGACCAGCACGGCACCGCGATCATCGCCGCCGCCGGCCTCCTGAATGCGCTCGACCTCACCGGGCGCAAAATCGAAGACACCAAGCTCGTGTGCAACGGCGCCGGCGCTGCCGGCATCGCCTGCCTCGAGCTGCTGCGCTCGATCGGTTTCCGCCCGGAAAACCTGATCCTTTGCGACACCAAAGGCGTGATCTACGAGGGCCGCACCGACGGCATGAACCAGTGGAAGTCGGCCTATGCGGTCAAGACGTCGGCGCGCACGCTGGCCGACGCCTTCGTCGGCGCCGATGTCGCCTTCGGCTTGTCGGTGAAAGGCGCTTTCACGCCTGAGATGATCAAGTCGATGGCGGACAAGCCGATCATTTTCGCCATGGCCAATCCCGACGCAGAGATCACGCCGGAGGAAGTCGCGGCAATCCGCGACGACGCCATCATGGCGACGGGCCGCTCCGACTATCCG
>DATARB010000084.1:0-8659 GCA_036264375.1 Pseudolabrys sp. | reverse complement strand
CGAACGATCGATCCAGCCGATGCCGGGGAACGGCATGTGGAAACTGACGAATAACAATTTGTCGGTCGCCAGCATGTCGAGGACGCGCCTGCGCGTCGCAACGGCCTTGTCCTTGTCGTCGTCCATCTGGAAGAACCATTCCGGCTTCTGCACCGCCATGACGAAATGCGTGACCGTGTCGGCCGTCACCATGAAGCGCTTGCCGTCGCTCTCGATGTGGAACGCCATCAGGCCCGGCGAATGGCCGGCCGCGTCCACCGCGGTAATGCCGGACGCCACCGTGTCGCCCGGCTTGATGAAGGTCGCGCGCTCGGCAAGCGGCGTGCAGATCTTCACGAACAGCTCGCGATTGAACTTGCGTGCCTCGCTCACATTCTCGCCGCGCTTCCAGAAATCGTATTCCGCCGCGCCGAACACGTAGCGCGCGTTGGGGAACACCGGCTTGCCGCCTTCCACCAGGCCGCCGATGTGATCGGGATGGCCGTGCGTGGTGACCACGACGTCGATGTCTTCCGGCTTGTGGCCGAGCTCGGCGAGCCGCTCCACCGTCTGGCCCTGCGGCAGCCGCCCGCGCAGCTGCTCGTATTCCTTCGGCAGCGCACCGTTGCCCGTGTCGAACAGGATCAGCTCCTTGCCGGTGTTGACCAGCGTCGGAATGTTCGCATGCTCGATGCGCACCGGATCGATGTTGTTGGCGCGCGCGACCGCCTGCACCTCGTCGGCCGATGCGTTGGCGCCGTAAATCGGATGCAGCCCCTCGCGGACCGCCTTGGCATCGAGCAGCGTGGCGACCTCGAAGCCGCCCAGCTTGAAGCGGTAGACTGTCGGTTGCAGCGGTCCTTTGAGCGGCGCGGACATTATCACTTCTCCCTTTGTTTCCGTGCCCTCAATAGCGCAGGACGCCGCCCGATGGGACTCGGTTTTTCGGCCCTGGCGCGGGACGGTGACTGCACCTATGCTCGACGATTGCAGCAGGTGAAAATTCCGAGGGGGCACCATGGCAAAGCGATCGGCGAAAACGAAGAAGACCGCCGCGCGGCGGAAGAAGGCGGGCAGGCCCGCCGGGCGGCGAAGCCTCGCCAAATCGCGCGTCAAGTCGCGCGCCAAGGCGAACACCACGAAGCGGAAGAAGGCGCGGAAAGCCAAGGCACCGACGCTCGGCGAGCGCGTCTCGAGCGCGTTCAAGACGGTGACCGGCACGATCGCCGACGTCGGCGGGCTGCGCAAAAAGCTCGAGCAGCCGGGCAGCGACGAGACGGAGTAAGCGAAGCGGTGCCGCGCGCACGGCGCGCTCCCTCTCCCCGTTAGGGAGAGGGTTGGGGTGAGGGGGTCTAGGACTCTCGATAAGGCATAACCCCTCACCCGGATCGCTTCGCGATCCGACCTCTCCCTATGGGAGAGGTGAAGAAACGCTTCAGCTAGCCGCAACGGTGTCTAACACCATCAAAGCTAAATCCGCCCCATCAGCAGCAGGATCAGCAGAATAATGACGACAAGCCCAAGGCCGCCCGAGGGGTAATAGCCCCAGCCGGCGCTGTACGGCCATGTCGGCAGCGCACCAAGCACCAATATGATGAGGATAATTAAAAGGATCAGCCGCATCCGCGTTTCCTCCGGAAGCCCCGGTGTCAAACGCTGGTTTTGCGATTTTGGTTCCGGATTGCGCTTGCTGTGCGGCGGTCAGTTGACCGCTTCGCCACGCGTGCGCGCGCGATGAAAGGCGAGGATCTGCTGCGCGGTGTCCTGCTTGAGGCGGTAGAAGGCGACACGGAGGTTGTCGATGTCGCCGGCCGAGCGGCGGCAATCCTCGCCGCCCGCCTCCAGGATCGCGCGCGTTGTATCCCAGGACAGCCCGATGGTCTTGGCGAGAACGAGCAGCCCCTCAGCGCGGGGCTCGTTCAACATCTCCCCCACGATCTCACCCGGTATGTGACCCATCAGCGCGAGCGCCGTCGCCAGATCCTTCATCTGTCCGGTGCGGGCAAGCTCGGCGAGGATGGCGCTTGTCGACCGGCTCGTGCCGCCCGGCGATTCGGCCATGACCGGCGCGAGCGTCGCAGTCTTGGCGCGGATGCGCGTGGTGGCGGCCTCGACGGCGCGCGCGATATCGCCGGCGGCATGACGCTCCGCGTTGAGCTTCGCGCGGACGATGTCCGACGCGGCCGCGAGCAGCTGCTCGAACAGAGGCATTGGCAGGTCCTTGCGCGCGCCGACGCAGGCGGCGAGCGCATCGTCGCCGCGCGCGCGCTCGAGGAGCATGCCGAACCCGGCACGGGAAAACTTCGCGCCGGCATTCATCGCCGCGCTCAACACCACATAGCGGTCGCCGCGCTTTACGAGCACGTCAGTGACCGGCGAGGACAGCGCCTTGCGCTGCGAGATGGCCAGCATGTGCTCCTGGCTCTTGGTCGTCGCGCAGACGATCAAGGTCGAATCGTCCAGCCCCTCCGACTGCGTGAGCACGGCCGAGGCGACATCGATGGCGTCGTCGCAGGCGAGAAGCCGCAGCACCTTTGGCGGCGCCTTGGCGACCGGCCCGAGCCGGATCGCCAGCAGGGCGCGCGCGGCTTCCTCGATCTGCGCGACCAGGCGCACGAAGATGTCGTCGATGAGCGCGACTTCCTCGGCCGAGTAGTGCTCGGCGCCGACGAGAAACAGGTCGGTCAACTGGCGCAGCATCAAAGCGCGCCGGCCCGAGGTGCTTCCTTCGATCTTGCTGTCGAGCTCGCGGATAAGGGCCAGCGGAGCGCCCATGGTTCAGTCGCACCGTTCTTGTTTGGCCCAGGCGCAGATCGGCCGGACGTACTCTCGTACCCAGGCTATCAAAGGTCTGTTTATCAATCCCTAAAAGGGCGCCCGGGTGCCCACGCCAAGGGCCGGGCGAGCGGCCGCAGCTTACGCATGCGGCATCTGTATCAAATTTTCGGAATGTTTGCGCTGCGCGTTTTACACAAATTTTGAGGGCATTGAGTACATCGGTGCGGACGGATAGTGGTCCAGCCAACGGTTTTGATGCCCGCAACAGCGTCGTCTCCGCAGCGCCGTGATCTCCCCAACGCCTCCGCGCGCGGCGGCAAGACCGCAATCGCATTCCTCTTCGCGCTCGTCATCGCATCGAGCCTGCTCTGGGCCGGCAACGGCGACGGCCATGCCGTGGATGCGACCGGGGACGGCTCCGACACCGTCGTCCTGCCGCTGGCGCAGGCCGGCATTCGCATGAACGCTTCCACCGAGCGGCACGCGTCGAACGGCAGTCAACCGGCGCAGCCGCCGGCAGCGCAGATCACACAACGCGCGCGGCCGGCTTTTGCCGCCACCTATCGCGCCATGCTCAAGCTGGTCGCGCTGGCAAACCTTCCGCGCATCGAAGAGGACGCCGCGCTCGCCCAGTCGGCGATCGCCGGCACGGCCTCGACCTACAATCCCTATCGCCATGGCGACGACTCGGGCGGCTTTCAGACCGCCTCCGGCGAGTTCTACGATCCCGCCGCATGGACCGCCGCGATCCAGATCGATCTGCGCGCAAGGGCCGGCGGCGTGCGCTATGGCCGCCTCTATCAGCCGGCTTATGTGCTGGTCGACAGCGGCGGCAAGCGCGCGATCGTCAAGATCAACGACGTCGGCCCGCTCAAGCCAGGCCGCGTCATCGATCTCAACGAACGCGCCATGCGCTACTTCGATCCGTACCTGCGCCGCGGCCTGCTCACCGACGTCAAGCTCACGCTGCTGCCCGGCGCCGACTGGACGCCCGGCCCGATCGCCGGCGCGGCGCCCACGATCTTCGCCAGCGCCGACTAATGCGCTCTTTTTCTCCTGTCATCACCGGGCCGCGCCAACGGCGCGTGACCCGGTGGTCCCGTTCAATCAGGCACAGTGCCTCACTCAGCGGGATGGCCGGGTCATAAGGGCGTTTACGCCTGTCTTCGACGGGCTATGCCCGGCCACGACAGGCAATGATCACGGCAATTCGGAAATCAGCTTGAAATACTCCGCCTCCGGCCAGGCGCGCACCGTGCGGCTGTGCACATTGCCGAGCGCGCCAAGCGACAGCGCGAACTTGGCGATGTTGTCGCCGCTCTCCGACTCGGCGATCACCATCAGGTCGTGATTGCCGGTCGTCAAATAGAGCTGCTTGATGTCGACATGGACCTTCTTGGCGAGCTCGCGCGCCGCCTTCGCGCGCTTCGGGGCGTCCTTGATGTTGCGGATTCCCTGGTCGGTCCAGTTCAGCGACAGGATGAATGTCGGCATGCGGTCCTCCCTGGTTGTGTGGGCACGCACGCATGAGCGTGCGCGCCCGGCGCTGTGGGCGCGCACGATCACGCTTGGCTTCAACAGTGGCGGAAATCCGTGCCGCTCCGGCGCGAGCTTGGTCGCGGACGAGGTAACCCGCCGGTAACCCCATGCCCTGGGTGGCCACGTTCTCCCGGTCTAAGTGCGTAATACCGCACTGGAACCTGCCCATTATGCTCGCTTTTGGACAGACGGTTTCCTATGTGACGGCTATCACGGGCCCAAACCATCAAGAGCGTCGGTAGCTGAGAGACGCGACCGCGCTCCCGCGTGGCGGGAGTTTTGTCGTGAACCATTCGCCAAATCGCATTCTCGCGGCACTATCGGAAAGCGCCTATGCGGCCCTTCTCCCTTATTTGAAGATTATCGAGTTCAAGCCCGGCATGACGCCGTCCGATGTCGGCTCGGTTATCAACAAAGTCTATTTTCCGCACACCGGTATCATTTCCCTGGTCGTCGAACTCGATACCGGCGAGATGGTCGAGACGGCCATGGTCGGACGCGACGGCGTGGTCAATGCCGGCGGCGCCCTCGACGGGAGGGTTTCGTTGAACAAGGCCATCGTGCAGATGGCGGGCGTCGGCTCGGTGATCTCGCCCACGGACCTCGTGAAGGTCGCCGATTCCAACCACAATTTCCGCGCGCTACTCATCCGCCATGAGCAGGTTCTCTTCGCCCAGGCGCAACAGTCCGTCGCCTGCAACGCCCGCCATGTGGTGGAATCCCGCACGTGCCGCTGGCTGCTGCGCACCCGCGATCTCGCCAAGAGCGACGACTTGCTCATTACCCAGGAGCACCTCGCTCAGATGCTCGGCGTTCGCCGGACCAGCCTGTCGATGGTGGCCAAGACGCTGCAACGGGCCGGCCTCATCCGTTACAAGCGCGGCCACGTGCGCATCCTCGACGTCAAAGGCCTCAGGCAGATCGCGTGCGAATGCTACGAGGCGGTCAACGATCATTACGAGCGGCTGCTTCATCCTGAAAAATCGCTGAACCCGCTCGCTTAGCGGTTTTCATCCTGGTGGGCGCGCTCCGCCTGCTCGCGCGCGTGCTTCTTGGCCTCGTGCCGTCCGATCACGCATCCGGCCGCCGCGCCCAGCAGGCCATGATGAGCGGCGTAATGGCCGGCCACGCCGCCCACCACCGCGCCCTTGATGCAGCCTTTGGCGTCGGCCGCGCCGCTCAGACAGACGACGGCGGCAACAGCGATGGCAATTCTTTTCATCGGTTTATTCCCAATTTGATTGGCGGTTTCGCGCCGCGGTTCGGCTTAGGAAACCGGTTGGCCCATCAAAGTGTTCCCTCACACTCTCCGCATTCATGTTGCAGCGCAAAGGCATAACGGACCCTTGCAACCGCTGGACAGCGCGGCCGGATTGGCGTTCCATGGGCGCAACAAAAAAGACTACCGGAGGAAATACTATGGGAGTTCCGTACCGCCGCTCGGCGTGGGCGCAATCCGTTGCGCCGTTTGCCTCGGCCTGTGAAGCCGCCAGCGCCTGCAGCCGCGAATTATACGAAGCGATCTTCCCGGCCGCGGCCTGGACCCTCAACGACGCGCAACGGCTTGCCTTTTCGTCTCTGCCGTTCGATCCCTATCAGCGCCCGAACCGCGATGGCCGGCACTTTGTGCGGCCGAAGACCGACGGGGCGACGCTGCGTGTGCTCTGGATGGCGCTCTCCGCTTTCGTCATCGTGAGCGCATTCTCGGCCTGGCTGCTCGACGCTTAAGGTCCTCGCCTCTTGATCCTCCGCGCAATCGGAGGACATAGTGCACCGCGGCACTTTTCCGCCACCGCATAAATTTGCCATCTCCCCGCGGTCTAACGCCGGCGGGGCGACGCCATCTGTGAACCGTCAACAAGGGCGTCGAACCCATGAACGATGCAGCGCGCGCAACGCTGAGCAAGGTGCCTGAAGTCACCCTCGTCTTCTGGATCATCAAGATCGCCGCCACCACGCTCGGCGAGACCGGCGGCGACACCGTCACCATGACATTGAACTGGGGCTACCTGGCCGGCACCGCGCTGTTCCTCGCGGCGCTCGTCGTGCTGGCCGTTTGCCAGATCATGGCGAAGAGCTTTCACCCGTTCCTCTATTGGGCGACGATCATCGCCTCGACCACCTTCGGCACCACCATGGCCGACTTCGCCGACCGCTCGCTCGGCATCGGCTACACCGGCGGCACGACCGTGTTGCTCGCCTGCCTCGTCGCCACGCTCGGCCTCTGGTACTGGTCGCAAGGCTCGATCTCGGTCAACACCGTCTCGACGCCGAAGGTCGAAGCCTTCTACTGGGCCGCGATCACCTTTTCGCAGACGCTCGGCACTGCGCTCGGCGACTGGGCGGCCGACACCGGCGGACTCGGCTATGGCGACGGCGCGCTGGCCTTCGCCGCCGGCCTCGCCGTGATCGTCGCCGCTTATTGGTTCACCAACATCTCGCGCGTGCTGCTGTTCTGGCTGGCCTTCATCCTGACCCGTCCGCTCGGCGCCACCGTCGGCGATTTCCTCGACAAGCCGCTCAGCGACGGCGGACTCGCACTGAGCCGCCCGCTCGCGTCGGCGGTGATCGCGGCGTTCATCCTCGGCTGCCTGTTCATCCTGCCGCAACGCGCCGGGCGCCACCCGGGCGAAGCGCAAGAAGCGGCGTGACGTCTCACGTCACGTAGTGCGCAATGCCTTTGCCGAAGGACCAGTTTTCCTTCGCCACTTCGACGAGCTGAATCATGACATCGTCGGGCCGCACCTTGAGCTGCGCGTGCATGTCGTCGGCGATGCGTTTGTAGAAGGCTTGCTTCTGCTCGACCGTGCGGCCGGCGCTCAGCGTGATCTGGATGAGGATGACGTCCTTGCTGAAGGTGCTGCCGAGATAGCTGTCGGTAACGTTCATCTCGTCCGGCGCGTGCTCGGTAATGATTTGGAATTTGTCATTCTCCGGCACGTTGATGACATCGGTCATCGCCTTGTAGATGATCTCGCCTAACGTCTTCCGGTATTCTGCGGATTTGCCCTTGATCAGATCGACGCGAACGAACGGCATGGCTGGCTCCTCGGCTGACGGATCGGGTCTTCGTGCGTTGACGTAAAAGCGCGCGGCAAGCCGTCGCGAATAGAGGGGGAGCCAGGGCCAAGCCGCGCCTTGTCCGCCGAAGCCCGCAGGGCGAAGGCACAAGCCCGCCGTGCCCACGCGTCGATTTTGCCAGATGCGGAACTTGACGGCGCGCACGCGTCGCTTTGCATACCCTGGGACTGCCGACATTCAAGAACATTATGCGCGGTCATCACCGCGCGTAATGATACTTAGGCGACACAGAAAGGAGCAAATTCAGGCATCAGAAGCGGATCGTATTGTTCTACCCCAAAGAACAAAAAGGTAACATCCTACCGAAATACCGTCCGCACCGCTCTGGCGCCACTATTTCTTCTGCCCGGCATGCGCGATCACGTCGGCGACGCGCGCCTGAACCTCGCCGTCGAAGAACGGATCGTCGAGATCATGCGGCCCCCGCGCGGCCGGATCATGGATGATGACGGGCGGCGTTGCCGGTTGCTTCGCCGGTTCCGTCCTTCCCGTCAGGGCGAGCCAAAGCTTTCGAACTGCGGACATCGGGGTGTGGCCAGCTTTGAGCCAGCGCATCCTCTCGCGGTTAGGGGTCCATCCCCGGACCAACCGGAGCGGCGAACGAATGTTCCGCGACCGGGCCGGCGCGACAGCGCCTCTCAACTTGTCATCACCGGGCTTGTCCCGGTGATCCCGTGTCGGTGAGCACAGTGCATCCCTAAGCGAGATGGCCGGGACATAAGGGCGTTTACGCCCGTCTTCGACGGGCTGTGCCCGGCCCTGACAGGCGGCAGCAAATGTAGGGTGGGCTAAGGCGCGGCTTGTCCGACGAAGCCCGCAGGGCGAAGGCGGAAGCGCGCGAACCCACGTGTCAGCTCAGCATAAAACGAAACCGAGAAAGTATTTTCTCCAAGCCGAAAGCCTCTCTCCGTCATCCTGAGGTGCGAGCGCTCTTGCGCGAGTCTCGAAGGATGCACGGCCGTTGACTCACCACTGGCTGGCACGCCTCGGCCGTCGCCCTTCGAGGCTCGCGGAGTTTATCATCGGGCCGCGCTTCGCGCGAACCCGTTGGCTCGCTCCTCAGGGTGACGGGATGTGTGCAGAGCTTGTAGCCCGCGTGAGCGGAGCGAACGCGGGGGCGTCATTTCCGCTTGCGACGCCCTCCCGGATTTCGCTTCGCTCATCCGGGCTTCTGTAACGGGCCTCGATTGGTCAATCCCTTTTTTGCGTCATCCACTCGCCGGGGACTTGCTTCTGTCCGGGGTCGGCGCGAGGCCGCCGCCTGATGGGATGCGATGAGGAT
>DATARB010000074.1:0-1615 GCA_036264375.1 Pseudolabrys sp. | reverse complement strand
GAGAAGCATTCTTCCTATTTTCATTTCTGCGTCCTATTTCGTTCTCGCATCAGGCTCGCCCTTACGGCCGCTGAGACTCGGTATGACCGACCAGCGCAGATTGCGGTCTCGCCGAAGTCGGATCGGTGGCCCAATGGCGGCTCCTGAGCGGCTTCCGGGGCATCATCGATCGTTCGCAATGGTAATCGTGTCATGACCTCTCCTCTGCATTCGCCGACGCAACGGCGCGTCGACCGATAAGACGCTGCAACAGTGCCCTTCACTCGATATACTGGACGCGGTGGGAGCACCTTGAAGCCACTGCTCGGGCGGATCCCCTGCGCGTTACGACGGCGCCGCGGATCGGCGCCATCCGGAGTTCAACGGCCGTTTTGCGAAGCTGCTACGCGCTGTGTCCGTCCGTCGCATCGGATCAAACCAGGATTGCGTATTGGGATTTGAGGGCGGATACTCTCCTGTTCGAGGGACTGGCGGCCTTCATTCAGCCGCCACACGATCGGTTGTCAGGAGCGCGGCCGCGTCGAGCTCAGCGAACTCTTCGTCCGTAAGCGCCACGGCAGCGCCGGCGACATTCTCCTCGAGGTGAGTAATGCGGCTGGTGCCGGGGATCGGCAGCATCACGGGGCTGCGCTTCAGCATCCAGGCCAGTGCGATTTGGCCGGGCGTTGCGCGCTTGGACTTGGCAAGCGTGTCGACCACGCCGCCAGACTTCGCGAGATCGCCCGCCGCAAGCGGATACCAGGGGATGAAGCCGATCCCATTCGCCTCGCAATAGTCGAGTACGGCCTCGTCAGCTCGGTCAGCAAGGCTGTAGCGGTTCTGCACCGTCGCGACCGGGAAAACCTTGCGGGCCGCCTCGATCTGCTCGATCGTCACCTGGCTGAGGCCCGCATGGCGGATGAAGCCTTGGTCGATGAATTCGCGGATGGCGCCGAACTGCTCTTCCTGCGGCACCTTTCCATCTATGCGGTGGAGCTGCCACAGGTCGATGCGCTCGATTTTGAGGCGGCGGAGGCTCATCCGCACGCACTGACCGAGATAATTGGGGTCGCCGAATCTGGGCCATTCGCCCTGGGTTATGCCCGGGCGCACGAGGCCGCCCTTCGTGGCGATCAGCAGGCCTTCATAAGGATGCAGCGCCTCGGCGATCAGCCCCTCGCTGACGAAGGGGCCGTAGCTGTCGGCGGTGTCGATGAAGTTCACGCCGACCTCGGGCAGGCGCTTCAGCACGCGGAGCGCCTCGGGCCGGTGCTCGGGCTCGCCCCATATGCCAGGGCCGGTGATGCGCATCGCACCGAAGCCGAGGCGGTTGATGATGATATCGCCGCCGATGGTGAACTTGCCGGAAAGGCTGGCGTCGATCTGGGTCATGGTATCGTTCCTTTCGAATTGGGACGCGTCTACCGAGGTAGTTGGGTGGGGCAGCACTGGAAATCGTGAGCACGCGGCGCACGAGTTTGGTGCTGTGAGTGCGTGCCGGCCGCCACCAGCGAGATAGCGATCTCGCGGGCGGGACCAGGCGAACCAAACGGGCAGAAGATCGGAACAATGACGCAATATCGGGCAATATCCAGCAAGTACCCTTGTCGCATTGCGCGCGCGGCACTACCTACCT
>DATARB010000001.1:0-50059 GCA_036264375.1 Pseudolabrys sp. | reverse complement strand
TTGGTCTCGGCGACGATTGCCGCGACTTCGCCGCGCTTGGCCGGATCGCGAATGAATTCAAACGCGGCGCGAAGCCCGCGTAGATAGCGCAGCAAGGTTTCCTGGTGGGCCTGCGCCCAGGAGCGGCGCACCGCGGTCACGGTGTAGAGAAATTCCGGGCTGGCCTCGGTCGTCAGACCGAGCAGCGTGAAGCCCTCGGCTTGCGCGGCGACGTCCTGCGGCTGACCAAGCGGCACCGCGTCGCAGTCGCCTCGTTTCAGGCAGTTGGCGCGCGCAGGGGTGCCTTCGATCACCTTGGTTTCGTAGTCGGCATCTTTGAGTCCGTGCAGCGCCAGCAATTTGCGGATTGAAATCGATATGCTGCCGCCCTGATCGGCGAAGCCGATGCGCTTGCCCTTCAAGTCGGCGAAGCTCTTGATGCCGGGCTTGGCGACCAAACTGTAGATCGGGTTGTTGAATTCCGCCGCGATCGCGACCGCGTCGGATCCGGCGAGCGCCTTGCGGATGAGAAACGGCGTGGCGACATGGGTGACATCGACGGTGCCGTCATGCAACGCGTCGATCATCTTGTCGGAGCCGCCCGGGAGAGGGACGACGACCTGAAAGTCCAAACCCTCGCGTTGGAAAAATCCCTGGCGTTGCGCCACCACGATGGGCAGCGCGTAAATACTGCGAATGGTCGAATAGGACTGGCCATAGCGCAGCGTCAGCGGCTCGGCGCCGGCTTGCGCGCCAAGCGCGGCAAAAACCAAGGCCACGACAATACCCCGCATCAAGGCGTCTTCTTCAGCATGCAATCGACTTCGATCGGCGCCTTCTCTGCACTGGCCGGCGCACGCCGCATTGTACCGGTCTGCTGATAGCCCTCCTTGCGGCACGTGATCTCGGATTGCTCCGGATCGATCGGCACCGCGATCCGGTAATCGCCAATGGCGTTGGTGGTGGTGACGAAGGACATGGTCTTGAAGGTCAGGTTGACGCGCGCGCCCGCAACAGCCGCGCCGCGCGCGTCCAGGACCTTGCCGAAGAAGATCGCGTCGGTACCGTCGCCGTGATCGTCGCCGAGCCCGCCGGCATGGGCGAGAACTTGGGCAGCGACCGAGGCGGCGACGACAAAAGCGGCAGCGATAATGCGGCGCGGCCTCATGTCATCGCGTCCAGAACGGCATCAGCGCGTAGGCCAGGATTGGCAGCACCAGGAGCGGCAGCAGCCAAATGAGGAATAACGGAATTTTGGCGGTGACGTTCGGCGGCAACAACGTGGCGATCAGGCCGGCAAGCGACGCGCCGATCAAGGTCGTGGCAAGCCAGCCATACCAATACATCGCCGGGCCTTCGTTCGGCCGCGCGGCGGCGAAACCGAAATCGATGCGGCCGGTGCCGGGGTGATAAGTGAACAAGGGAACGCCGCCGAGTTCACTCACCACATAGACGAGCGGCCCCGCGATGGCGAAGACGATGGCGAAGGCGCCGAAGGCCGCTGACAACGCCAGCGGCGATACCTGTTTGCTATTGGCCTGCGCGCGCGGCTCTGTTGCAACTGTCATCAGCCGAAACCCCGCACATTGTTGAGCACGTGCCCGGTGAGGAAGGCGAACCAGCAGATCGCCGCCAGCAATACGGTGATCCACTTGCGCGCGGCGTCATAGGCCGGATTTTTCGCGTTCTGCCAAAAATGCCAATAGGCCGGCAGCATCCAGAGGCCGAGCGCCGCGGCGTGTTCCTTCAATTCGAAAAAGCCCAGTGCCTTGAAGTAGCCGGTGCGCTCGAGCGGAATGCGGATCGCGATGCGGTACTTGGTATAGATCCAGGCGCCGAGGATGAAGGTTGCCACCCACAACACGCATATTGCCGTCGCATAACCCGCGCCCCGCACATTGCGGAAACGCGTGACGAAGCCGGACGACGTTGCCGCCAGTCGCGCCGGCGCGGTCACCGCCATGGCCTGATGGGTGAGCGCGCCCAATGTCGCGACCGCCAGCAAGCCGTGCGTGATCAGCAGAATGGTCCAGAACGTGTTGACGGAGATGAACTCGAACATGGACTGGATGATACCGGACTTTGGCGGTAACGCACCACCGTCTTCGGCGCTATAGTTGCTGCACTGCAAAAGTATTGCAGGCTGAGATCGTGCCCGCTTTCAGGCCGGCGGTGAACCAGCGCTGGCGCTGCGCCGAGGAGCCATGCGTGAAGGCGTCGGGCACAACGTAGCCTTGCGACTGTTTCTGCAGCCGATCGTCGCCGATCGCCGCCGCCGTTTGCAGCGCCGCCTCGACGTCGCCGGGCTCGATCGTCTTCCATTGCTGATTCGAGCGATTGGCCCAGACACCGCCGAAGCAGTCGGCCTGCAATTCGGTGCGCACCTGGAGCCGGTTGGCCTCCGCCTTGCTGCCGGCGCTGCGCTGCGCCTCCTGCACCTTCGGCAGGATGCCAAGCAGGTTCTGCACGTGATGGCCGACTTCGTGCGCGATCACATAGGCCTCGGCGAACTCGCAGGCTTTGCCGCTACAGCCTTTGAAGCGGGTCTGCATGTCGCGGAAGAACGATGTATCGAGGTAGATGCGCCGGTCGCGCGGACAATAGAATGGCCCCATCGCCGACTGCGCGTAGCCGCAGCCGCCCTGCACGGCGCCGGAGTAAAGCAGCAGGCGCGGCGCGCGGTATGTCTGTCCGGCATCCTGGAAAATCTTGGTCCACACATCTTCGGTGTTGCCGAGCACAGCAGCGACGAACTTTCCCATGTCGTCGGTCGGTGCTCCGGTACGGCGCGGACTCTGATCGACGGGCCGCTGATATTGCGAGTTGCCGCCGGTGACGATCTCCGCGCCGCCGATGAGCACGCTCGGATCGATCCCGAGCGCCCAGCCGACAAGACCGAGCACGATCACCGCGCCAATGCCGAGCCCGCCGCCGCCCATCGGAAGACCGAAGCCGCCGCCACCGCCGCCAAAACCGCCACCGCCGCGGTCGTCTTCGACATTGTCACTGCGGCGGAAATCATCCCAGCGCATTGAAACATCTCCTTGCCAAGCGTCCTGACGTTATCATGCGTTTATCCGGCAGGAGCAGACGCAGATCATATGGAATAGGCGACGAGACGAGATGCCGCGCATCTTCGCGGTTCGCGTTCAACCGCGCAATGTATGCTGCGTCACATAATACGGAGACAAATGCCCGCCAGCCGCCACAAGCCCTAACCCCTCGTTAAATGGGCAGAAATTGCCGAGTTGAAAGAGCAGTCCATAAACAGTTTTTTCACCTTGGAACTTCATAGTGCGGTCAGTCGGTTGTAGGTCCCGCGTCGCCGACCGCGTCGCCTGAGTCAGAGTTTTGAGTCATGGTAGTGTCGCGTCGCGGGGCGCCCTCACGGGCGCCCCGTGGAGTTTCTGAGACTCCACAACAGCATCGCATCCTGGTCGGCGACTGCGTCGCCGAAATGGCAAAGCTTCCGGCGGCTTCGGTCGATCTGGTCTTTGCCGATCCACCTTATAATCTTCAGCTCGCCAGCGATCTCAAGCGCCCCGACGATTCGCACGTCGATGCGGTCAACGACGACTGGGACAAGTTCGCGAGCTTCGCCACCTACGACGCGTTCACGCGCGAGTGGCTCACCGCGTGCCGCCGCGTCTTGAAGCCGGCGGGCACGATCTGGGTGATTGGCTCCTATCACAACATCTTTCGCGTCGGCTCGCTGATGCAGGATCTCGGATTCTGGATCCTCAACGACGTGATCTGGCGCAAGACCAATCCGATGCCGAATTTCCGTGGCCGCCGCTTCACCAATGCGCATGAGACGCTGATCTGGGCGTCGCGCGAGGCGGAGACCAAAGGCTACACCTTCAACTACGAAGTGATGAAAGCCGGCAACGAGGACATCCAGGTCCGTTCCGATTGGACGATTCCGCTGTGCACCGGTGACGAGCGTCTCAAAGGCGGCGACGGCAAGAAGCTGCATCCGACGCAGAAGCCGGAGTCTCTGCTCGCGCGCGTGATCCTGTCGAGCTCGCGCGTCGACGATCTGGTGCTCGATCCGTTCAGCGGCACCGGTACGACCGGCGCCGTCGCCAAGCATCTCGGCCGCCGATTCGTCGGCATCGAGCGCGAAGCGAAATATGCCAAGGCCGCGCAGAGGCGCATCGACGAGACGGAGCCTTTGGAAGCGCCGTCGATCGCGCCCTTCGTCACCGCGCGCGAAGCGCCGCGGGTGGCCTTCTCGGCGCTGGTCGAGCGCGGGCTCGTGACGCCGGGCGCGCGCCTCACCGATGCGAAAAAGCGGCACAACGCGCTGGTGCGCGCCGACGGCGCGCTGTCCTTGGGAGACCGCGTCGGCTCGATCCACCGCATCGGCGCTCTGGCGCAAGGCCTGGAGGCCTGCAACGGCTGGACCTTCTGGCACATCGAGACCGACAAGGGCCTCATGCCGATCGACACCTTCCGCGCCCAGATGCGCTCGGAGATGTCGGAAGCGGCGGAATAGTCAATATCCCGCTCATGCCCGCGCAAGCGGGCATCCAGTTCTGTGCTTTGCGAGTGTAAGCGCTGGAGGCCCGCTTGCGCGGGAATGAGCGGAGCGTGTGGCCTCGTCCCGCCTAACCCATGGTCATGCCCGGACAGATACGACCTCGAGCAGAAGCTCGAGCGCGCGCTGGGCGAAAGCATCCATGTTCGCCTGCCGGTCCGCGCTTCCCGTGCGCAGCGTGGCCGCGCGCTCGAATGCTCCCGCGCCTGTGATCGCCAGGCAGGAATGACCCGCCGGATCGCCGTAGCCGTTGCCTTTCGGCCCGGCCGCGCCGGTTTCGGCAAGCCCCCACGTCGCGCCCAGCCGCTCGCTCACGCGGCGCGCGATCAATAACGCATAAGGCTCGGTCGCAGGCCGAAGGCCGGTCATCTCGGCGTTGCCGATCCCGAGCAGCGCCGCGCGCGACACCTTCGTGTAAACCACCGCGCCGCCGAGAAAGTAGGCGGATGCGCCGGGCACCGCGAGCAGAGCCGCGGCGATGAGCCCGCCGGTCGAGGACTCGGCAACTGCGATCGTCTCGCGGCGCTCGATCAAACGCGCGGCGATCTTTTCCGCGATCGGCAGAAGGTTTTGCATCGGTGCAGCTCCTGGTTCGCGCTCTCGACACGGTCATGGCCGGGCTCGTCCGGCCATCCACGCCTTGCTTATTCAACCGCCGAAAGAAAGACGTGGATGCCCGGCACAAGGCCGGGCATGACGCTGAATGTGCGGCCGGTCCCTGGCAAATTCGCCAGATCAGCGCGCCGCCACCACCATGATCTCGACCTTGTAGTCCGGCGCGGCGAGCTTGGCCTCGACGGTGGCGCGCGCCGGAGTATTGCCGGCCGACACCCAGGTGTCCCACACGGCGTTCATCTCGGCGAAGGTGGCCATGTCGGTGATCCAAATGTTCGCCGTGAGCAGCTTGCTCTTGTCGCTGCCGGCCTTGGCGAGCAGGCCGTCGATCTGCGCGAGGATGTCCTTGGTCTGCTCGGTGACGCTCTTGCCCTTGGCGGCATCGGCGACGATGCCGGCCAGATAGACGGTGTTACCGTGCACCACGGCCTTGCTCATGCGGGCGCCGACTTCGTGACGTTGGATGCTCATCGCGTATTGCCTTTCGCTTTGTCGTTTTTGAATTCGGAGCGCTTTCCCTAGCCCATCTCCGCACCGTTTGGGAACCCGCGCCGCTTCGGCGGCTTATTCCAGAAGCAACGACAAAAAGGGAGGCGACCATGGGTTGGTTCTCGTCCGACATCAAAACCGTCGACGACCTGTTTCTGCACACACTGCAGGACATCTATTACGCCGAGCACAGAATCGAAAAGGCGCTGCCGGACATGGTGGCGAAGGCCTCCGATCCCGAGCTCAAGAAGGGCTTTTCCATGCATCTGCGCCAGACCAAGGGGCAGATCAAACGGCTCGACCAGGCCTTCAAGAAGCTCAAGGCGAAGGCGCAGGGCACCAAATGCCCGGCCATCGACGGCATCCTCGACGAGGCGAACGACATCGCCAGCGAGGTGGACGACAAGATGGTGCTCAACGCGGCGCTGATCGCGGCGGCACAGGCGGTGGAGCACTACGAGATCACGCGCTACGGTACGCTGGTGGCCTGGGCGAAGCTTATCGGCCGCAGCGACATCGCCAAGCTCTTGGCGATGACCCTCAAGGAAGAAAAGGCGACCGACAAGAAGCTGAACGGCATCGCCACGCGCAAGATCAACCGCAAGGCGCTGCTGCGCAGGAAGCCCAAGCTCGACAAGGCGGGGCAGACAGAAGCGGCGTTCTTGACCGCGGCCGCCGGCGTTCCGGCGATTTAAAGAATCGAGCCGCGAGCAGGGCCGGCTCCCTCTCCCCGTCGGGGAGAGGGTTGGGGTGAGGGGGTTCCAGAACTTTCGATTTTGTAACCCCTCACCCGGCGCACTTCGTGCGCCGACCTCTCCCTATGGGAGAGGTGAAGAGGCGCTGCGGCGCTCGGCACTCATCCGCCCGCCACGCCCTGCGTATTCACATACAGCGCGTAGAGCGAATGCGCGGCGGCCATGAACAGGCGGTTGCGCTTGCGGCCGCCGAAGCACAGGTTGGCGCAGCGCTCCGGCAACGCGATGTGGCCGATCGGCTCACCCTGTGGCGTGAAAACGCGCACGCCGTCGAGCTCGGGCGTCATGCCCCAGCCGCACCAGAGATTGTCGTCGATATCGCAGCGGATGCCATCCGGCGTGCCCTGCGGGCCGGAGTCGATGAGGATCTTTCCATTGGCGATTTTGTCGCCTGAGCCGGCGACGTCGTAGACGCGGATGCAGCGCGGCGCGCTGCGCGACTCGACGATGTAGAGCTTGCTCTCGTCGGACGAGAAGCAGAGGCCGTTGGGCCCGTTGATGCCGTCGGCCACCACCGTCACCGCGCCAGACTTGCCGTCGACGCGGTAGACATTCATCGGCAGTTCGGAATCGGCGATGTCGCCTTCGTAATTCGAGGTGATGCCGAAATGCGGATCGGTGAACCAGATCGAGCAGTCCGACTTCACCACCACGTCATTCGGCGAGTTGAACCGCTTACCCTCGAAGCGGTCGCAGATGACGGTGATGCTGCCGTCGTATTCAGTGCGCGTGACACGGCGGGTGAGGTGCTCGCAGGTGATCAGGCGCCCTTGCCGGTCGCGCGTGTTGCCGTTGCCGTTGTTGGACGGCCTGCGGAAGATGCTGACCGCGCCGGTCTCCTCGTCCCATCGGCGGATGCAGTCGCCGGGCACGTCGCTCCACAACAGATAGCGGCCGTCACCGAACCAGACCGGCCCCTCGCTCCACCGCGCGCCGGTGTAGAGGCGCTCGACGCTCGCCAGCGACAACCGGTATTTGTCGAAGCGCTTGTCGAGCGACGTGACGTGAGGATCGGGATAGCGCAGGCTCGGCGTCCATTGGTCGGACATTTGATCAGACATAGCGGTCCTCGGCAGCTTTGTTTTTCGTGGCATGATGATCGAGCGCGTGCGCGAGCACCTTGCGCATGACGTTCGGCAGTGCCTCATCCGCCGCCACGTCGAGCTTCACCCAGCGGGCGCCTTTCGGCGTCGGCGTCGCGCGTGGCACCTGCGCAAGGAACACGGTGAGCTCGAGCGGGAAATGCGTAAACACGTGGCGCACGACGCCTGGCAAGCGGCGCCATGCCGCTTTGAGCGGCGCAGCGTCGAGCGCGTCTTTCACGTCGAAGCCGTGCGACCAGTCGCTGCCGGGCACTTCCGTCATCTTGGCGAGCAGCCCTTTGTCCGGGCGCGTGCGCAGCAAGACGCTGCCATCGGCGCGCAGCACGACGAAGGCGGCGCCGCGGCGCAATTTGCCTTCGCGCTTGGGCGCCTTGCGCGGGAAGGTCTCCTGGTCGCCGCGCGCACGGGCGGTACAGACGTCGCTCCACGGGCAGAGCGGGCAGGCCGGCTTCTTCGGGGTGCAGATGGTGGCGCCGAGATCCATCAAGGCTTGCGCAAAATCGCCGGCGCGGTGCGGCGGCAACAGCGACATCGCGAGGTGCTTGATCGTGGGCTTCGCCGCCGGCAGTTCCTCTTCCACGGTGAACAGCCGCGTGACGACACGCTCGACATTGCCATCGACCGGCACCGCGGCGCCGTCGAAGGCGATGGCCGCCACCGCCGCGGCGGTGTAGTCGCCGATGCCGGGAAGCGCGCGAAGTTCGTCGAGCGTCTCGGGGAAGATGCCGGCGTGGCGCTCCACCACGGCGATCGCGCAGGCGTGCAAGTTGCGCGCGCGCGCGTAATAGCCGAGCCCGGCCCAGGCGCGCAGCACGTCGTCGAGTTTGGCTTGCGCGAGCGCGGTCACCGTCGGCCACAGCGTAAGGAAACGCGCGTAATAGGGCGCGACCGCCTTCACCGTGGTCTGCTGCAGCATGATCTCGGACAGCCAGACGCGGTACGGATCGCTGGCCTCGCCGCGCCGCGCCCGCCAGGGCAGCACGCGGGCGTGGCGGTCGTACCAGGCGAGGAGTTCGGCCGGATCGGGGGCGGCTTTCTTTCGCCGGGGCAGGCGGACTGCTAGGGTCATGGCGCCGACGATGGCATGAGACACCCCAGCATGAACAAGCCCTCGCGTAGTTTTCCCCGGCCGCTGTCGGACCTGCTCGTTTCAACGCTGAGCGGTGCCTTCAAGCAGCAGGGCTTTGCCTCGAGCGAAATCCTCGCCCGCTGGGCGGATATCGTCGGTCCCGAGATCGCCGTCCACTGCGAGCCGATGAAGATTAATTGGCCGCGCCAAAATGGCGCCGGGACCTTGGGCGAGGAGCCCCCGGAACCGGCGACGCTCGTGCTGCGGGTCGAAGGCCCGGCGGCGCTGGAAATCCAGCATATGTCGGCGGTGATCCTGGAGCGGGTGAACCGCTTCTTCGGCTGGCAGGCGATCGGCCGCATCGCCTTGCGCCAGGCTCCCTTGCGCCGGCGCGTGGCCCCTCGACGCCCGCCGCCGCCCGATCCGGCCGTGACCGCCCGTCTGGCCGCGAGCATGCCGCAGGTGGAGGACGAGGACCTGCGGCTGGCGCTCGCCCGCCTGGGCGCGGCCATCAAGCGAAAGTGAGGGTGCGGCGGACCTTTCAGGGCGACCCGGCATTGCCACAATCGTTGTATCCAGCTAGCCAAAGGCGCTTTCGGAACCGGTTTTTTGGCGCAAAGCGGACCGTTTTTGGATAAATTGGCGTCAGGCACGAACCTACGGAGTTTTCAGTTGCAGATCACCCGACGTGAACTTTGCCAAGGCGCCGCCGCCGTGGCCATCGGCACCGCCTTCTTCGGCGTCTCCTCGCTGCCGCCCTTCGCGCGCGCGATGGCCGACAGCGTGCCGACCGCCGAGCTGATGAAGCCGGAGGCCCTGCCCGACATGAGCCTGGGCAACAACAAGGCCTCGGTCACCGTCGTCGAATACGCCTCGATGACCTGTCCGCACTGCGCGCATTTCCAGGACGCCACGTTCCCGGAATTCAAGAAGCGCTACATCGACACGGGCAAGATCTATTACATCTTCCGCGAATTCCCGCTCGACAACCTGGCCGCCGCCGCCTCGATGCTGGCGCGCTGCTCGGTTGGTGAGAACGCCGCCGACTCGGGCAAATACTTCGCCCTGGTCGACACGTTGTTCCGCCAGCAGCAGACCTGGGCCGTTGAAAAGCCGCTGCCGCCGCTTTTGAACATCGCCAAGCAGGCCGGTTTCACCGAGCAGACGTTCAACGCCTGCCTGGCGAATCAGAAGGTGCTCGACGGCATCCAGGCCGTGCGTCAACGGGCAATCGACGTATTCAAGGTGCAGTCCACACCAACCTTCTTCATCAACGGCACCTCGTATCCCGGCGCGATGTCGATCGACGAGATTGCCAAGATCATCGATCCCCTTCTCGCCAAGGGCTGACAAGGACTGATCTCACCTTCAAACGCTGCGCAGCGCGCGAGTTAGGGCGGAACCGCCCTAATTTCGCCGTGCGACTCTTCGAAATGTCTGGAAAACCGCCGCTGATTCGCGCGCGGGGTGTTGCTCAAGCAGGCCCGGCTGTTCATTCTCCCGGCCAATGCGGCAACGAAAATACGCTGTCAGGGCCAATCGCCCGGGCGGATTGTTCAATCGCAACGTCGAAATTCCTGCGGGCTTACGGGCTTTTTCCCGCCGGGGCGCACGGTCACCGAAACGGGAATGCGTTTCGGACTGATCCTGCGCAAGCAGAAAGTGCATGAGGCCTGAAGTATGAAGCTCACACGGCTGCGCCTTCTCGGCTTCAAGTCGTTCGTCGAACCCACCGACTTCCTGATCGAGCCCGGCCTGACCGGCGTGGTCGGACCAAACGGCTGCGGCAAGTCCAACCTCGTCGAAGCGCTGCGCTGGGTGATGGGCGAATCCTCGCACAAATCTATGCGCGCGGCGTCGATGGACGACGTCATCTTCAACGGCAACAACACGCGGCCCGCGCGCAACAATGCCGAGGTTGCGATCTCGATCGACAATGCCGAGCGCTCGGCGCCGGCGGCGTTCAACGATACCGACCTTCTCGAAATCGCCCGCCGCATCGAACGCGAGTCGGGGTCGAACTACCGCATCAACGGCCGCGACGTGCGTGCGCGCGACGTGCAGATTTTGTTCGCCGACGCCTCGACCGGCGCGCGCTCGCCGGCGCTCGTGCACCAGGGCCGCATTGGTGAAATCATCCAGGCCAAGCCCGAACAGCGCCGCCGCGTGCTGGAAGAAGCCGCCGGCGTCGCCGGACTGCATGCGCGCCGCCACGAGGCCGAGCTGCGGCTGAAGGCGGCGGAAGCCAATCTGCTACGCGCCGAGGACGTGATCGGCCAGCTCACCTCGCAGATGGAGGCCTTGAAGAAGCAGGCGCGGCAGGCGGTGCGCTATCGCACAGTGTCGGCGCAGGTGCGCAAGGCGGAAGCGACGCTCTATCACTTGCGCTGGACCGCCGCGACCGCCGAAGTCGCCGCCGCGGAATCCGCGAAGGACCTCTGCGTGCGCGAAGTTGCCGCCCGCACCGAGGCGGAGGTCGAGGCCTCCAAGCGCCAGGCGGAAACCGCCGCCGGTCTGCCCGAGTTGCGCGAGACCGAAGCGCGTGCCGGCGCCGCGCTGCATCGCCTTAATATGGCGCTCGCCGACCTCGACCGCGAAGAACAGCGCGCGCGTGGCCGCCTGGCCGAGCTCGACCAGCGGCTGGTGCAGTTCGCCGCCGACCGCGAGCGCGAACAGCGGCTTGCCGCCGACGCGGAAGAAGCCATCGCACGCATCGCCGCCGAGGAAGAGACGATCCGCACCGAGGCGCATGCCAATGCCGGCCGCCGCTCGGGCGTCGATGCCAAGGTGGCGGAAGCCGATGGTGAATTGTCGGCGGCGGAGAAGGTGTTTTCCGAGCTGACGGCACAGCTCGCGGCGCTCACCGCGCAACGCAATCAGTTGGACAACACCGTGCGCGAGCACGGCAGCCGCGCCGCGCGCGCCGAGGCCGAGATCTTCGAGATCGAACGCGAGCTGGCCGCGTTGCAGGCCGCCAGCGGTCCCGATCTCGCCGAGCTCGCCGCCGCCGTAGAGCAGGTGCAGGCCGCCGTCGCCGCCGGCGAAGCCGCCGCGCTCGAGGCGGAAGCCGCGCACCAGGCCGCGCGCCAGGCACTCGAAGCCACGCGCGCGCCGCTCGCCGACGCCGAACGCCGCGTGCAACGGCTGGAGACGGAAGCCAAGACGCTGTCGAAGGTGCTCGCGGTCGAGACCAAGAACCTCTGGCCGCCGGTGATGGACAGCGTCACCGTCGGCAAGGGCTACGAGAAGGCGCTCGGCGCCGCGCTCGGCGACGAACTCGATGCGCCGATCGATCCGTCCGCGCCAATGCGCTGGATGGGCGCGCAGATCGATCCCACCGACCCGGCGCTGCCCGAAGGCGTCGAGCCCCTGCTCAAGCATGTGCAGGCGCCCGGCGAGCTTGCCCGCCGCCTGAATCAGATCGGCGTGGTCGATCGCGCCGACGGCGGGCGTCTTGCCGCGCAGCTCAAGGCGGGCCAGCGCCTCGTGTCGCCCGAAGGCGATCTGTGGCGCTGGGACGGTTTTGCCGCCGCCGCGCATGCGCCGACCGGCGCCGCGCGCCGCCTCGCCGAGCGCGCGCGCCTTGCCGACATCGAATCCGAATTGCAGATCGCGCGCGCCGAAGCCGATGAGATGCGCGCCCAGGCGGAAACCGCCGATGCGGCCCTGCGTGCCGCAGCCAGCGCCGAAACGGAGGCGCGCGCCGCCGCGCGCGAGCGCCAGCGCGAGGCGCATGCCGAGCGCGACCGCTACGAGGCGGCCGAACGCGAGAACAACCGCAACGCCGCGCGTCTCTCGGCTCTCTCGGAAGGCCAGTTGCGCCTGACCACCAATCGCGACGAAGCGGCCGAGGCCAAGGCCACCGCCGAAGCCGCGCTCGCCGAACTTTCGCCCGCCGAAGATCTCGAGACCCAGCTCGCGCAAGTCCGCGACGACATTGCCGGCAAGCGCGCCGCGCTCGCCGAAATCCGCGCCGAGCAGCAGGCCATTGTGCGCGAGGCCGAACTGGCCGATCGCCGCCTCAAGGCGCTGGCCGCCGATCAGGCCGCCTCGATGCAGCGGCAACAAGGCGCCCTCGTGCAGCTCGCCACGCTGGAGCAGCGCATCACCGAGGCGCAGACCGCGCGCATCGAGCTCGAGAATGCGCCACAGGCCTTTGCCGAGCAGCGCGAGGCGCTGATCAGCGAAGTGCAGCTTGCCGAAGCTGACCGCCGCGCCTGCGCCGATCGCTTGCAGGAAGCCGAGAACGCTTTGGCCACCGCCGACCGCGACGCCCGCGCCGCGCTCGAGGCGGCCAGCAGCGCGCGCGAGGAGTTCGCCCGCGCCGAGGAGCGTTTCGAGGCCGCCAAACGCCGCCTGACCGACATCGCCCGCGAAATCCACGACATGCTGGAGACCGAGCCGGCGAATGTCGCGGAGATGGCCGAGCTCAAGCCGGAAGACGCCCTGCCCGATCTCGCGGAGACCGAGGCAACGCTGGACCGCCTGCGCCGCGAGCGCGAGCGCCTGGGCGCGGTGAACCTGCGCGCCGACGAGGAATTGCAGGAAGTCGAGACGCAGTACAATTCGCTCACCGCCGAGCGCGACGATCTGGTGGAAGCGATCAAGAAGCTGCGCCTCGGCATCCAGAGCCTCAACCGCGAAGCGCGCGAGCGGCTGCTGACGTCGTTCGAGCAGGTGAACAAGCACTTCCAGCATCTGTTCACGCAGCTCTTCGGCGGCGGCACGGCGGAGCTTCAGCTCATCGAAAGCGACGACCCGCTGGAAGCCGGCCTGGAAATCCTTGCCAAGCCTCCGGGCAAGAAGCCGGCGACGCTGTCGCTCCTGTCGGGCGGCGAGCAGGCGTTGACCGCGATGGCGCTGATCTTCGCGGTGTTCCTCACCAATCCGGCGCCGATCTGCGTGCTGGACGAAGTGGACGCCCCCCTCGACGACCACAACGTGGAGCGCTTCTGCGACCTGCTCGACGAGATGACCAAGTCGACCGACACGCGCTTCGTGATCATCACGCACAATCCGATCACCATGGCGCGCATGAACCGCCTCTACGGCGTGACCATGGCCGAGCGCGGCGTGTCGCAACTGGTGTCGGTGGATCTCGAAGCCGCCGTGCGGTTCAGGGAAGCGGGCTAGTCCCCTCAGTCGTCATGCCCGCGCTTGTCGCGGGCATCCACGCCTTAACTGCATCACGAGAAGTAAGACGTGGATGGCCGGGTCAAGCCCGGCCATGACCATGTGGAGAGCACTGTAGGATGGGCTAAGGCGGCGCAGCCGCCGAGCCCTCCGTCGGAATTTCCATCGAGCAAAAAAGAAAAGGTGGGCCCGGCGCTACGCGCCTTTGCCCACCCCACGAGATCGCGAAGAAGACCCCTCCCTAACCCTCCCCCTTGCAGGGGGAGGGAATGGAGAGGCCTTCACTTAGAACACGTGGCGCAGGCGGCCGCTGATCTGGTGCGCTTCGAAGTCCTGGCCGCCGAACTTGAAGTCGTAACCGATCGACACCTGCGTGTGGTCGGCGACGTTGGCGGTGAGGCCCGCGCCGAGCACGCCGAAGTCCGTACCCGAGCCCGCCGCGGTGGTGGCGAACGCGCCGGGCAGCGCCTGATCGACGAAGCTCGCGGTGATGTCGCGTTCCTTGTCGAGGCACTCGTGCTGCCAGCTCGCGCGCAATTCCGGCAGCATCAGACCCCAGGACGTCGCCCACTCGTAGCGGAAGCGCGCGCCCAGGCTGCTGCGGAGCGAGTCGGCCTGGTCGGCGCCGACATTGAGCGCCGCGGCGCCCGCTTCGGTGAAGCTGTCGACGCGCACGGTGGTGTATTGCGCGCCCAACTCAGGCGTGACGATCCAACGGTTGAAGCGCAGGTCGATGCCGACCGAGCCCTGCACGGCATACTGATCGCCTGACGGGCTCGAGGTGTTGGAGGTGCCCAGCGCGATACGGTTGTTGTCGTACTTGTTGTGGCCGTAGACGAAGGCGCCGTTCACGAACCAATTCTGCCGGTAATACGTGCCGTAGCCGCCGACGAGCCAGGTGTCGATCTTGCTGGTCGAGCCGACCGTATCGAGATCGGCGTTGGTGCGGGTGTAGCCGCCGAGGACGCCGAGGACGAGATCGGGGGTGACGCGGCGGTCGACACCGAAGGTGATGCCGGCCGCATTGAACTTGCTCTGCGGCGAGTTCGCGGTGGCCTCCTGGCGAGCGAAGACGGCGTTTCCGTAGAGGAACATGCCCCAGGGCGAGTCACCCTCGATCATGCGCGGCGCCTTGGTCGGCATCGGGCCGGCGGCCGCCTTGTCGAGCGCGGCGAAAGCCGCGTTGTCGGCGAAGGCCGGCGCCGAGGCATAGGCGCTGACGGATTCGCTAACCGTGCGGTTCTGATCGCCGTTCAACATCGCCATGGCGTTGCCAAAGCCCGACGCGTCGAAGGCGAGCCCGCCGTCGCGCACATTCGACAGGCGCTGATCGACCATCTGCGTCGTCTGGAACGAGTTGTTGACGCCCGCCGTGGTGAGGCCCTGGAACGCCGTTGGCGTGAGCTGCGACAGCGCGCCGTTGACGTCGCTCGACGACGCGACCTGATCGATCAAGGCCTGGGTGCCGGCGTTGGCGGCACCCGTCATGTTGTCGATCATCGAGGCGATGGCGCTCGTCTGGCCGCTGGTGGCAAAGGACGAGAAGGAAGCCACCGTGCTACCGGTAAAGTTCTCAAAGCCGGTGTAGAGCGTGCCGCCGATGTTGACCGTCTGCCCGGCTTGCAGCGCGGCTTCCTTGGTAGCGGTGAGACCAACCTTCTTGTAGACAAGCGTGTCACCGCCAACGGTGTTCGCGCCGCCGTCGACGAGGCCCGTGATCTTCGAACCGGATTTGATGGTCACGGTGTCGTCACCGCTGCCCATGGCGACGCTGCCGATGATGGTGCCCGAATTGACGAGCGTGTTGTTGAACGTGCTGGTGATCTTGATGGCGTCGCCGGTTCCGCTCTGGATCGTTCCGGCATTCATGATGTTCACGGCAGCGAAGGCGTTACCGAGGCTACTGTCGTCTACGGTGATGGCGCGCTGCGCGCCGTAAATGAGCGCACCAGCGTAGTTGTTGATGGTGCCGCCGCCGATGGCGAGGCCTTCGGAGAGATTACCGGCGCCGGCGATGCCGAGGCCTTTGACCGTGCCGTAGTTTTCCAGATTGAGCAGGCGATCGACGTCGATGCCGTCGCCATCCGCCGTCTTCGCCGTACCGATGATGGTGCCGGTGTTGGTGACGTTAGTGATGCTGGTGTTGGTCGTGCTGTCGATGTTGATGCCGGAGCCATCGTTGCCGATGATCGTGCCGGCGTTGAAAACGGTGACGCCCTGCGCAGCGGTGATGCCGTGGCGAGCGGCCGAGATCAGGCCGGTGCTGTAGTTGTTCACCGTGCCCGCATTGGTATTGGTGTTGAAATCGATGCCATCATTGCCGCTGGCGTTGCCGTTAGCCGCCGACGCGTTATTCGAGATGATTTGCCCGTAGTTGTTGACGGTGGCGTTATTGGCAGGACGGATCGCGTCGGAGTCCGCCGCGCTGATCACACCCGTCGCCAGATTGGTGATGTTGACCGTCGCCGTTCCGGCCTGAATGTTATCCAGATCGATGGCCTGGCCATTGCTTCCGCCCACGCCGGTGGAACGGATCGTGCCCGCATTGATGATCGAAATCGTCCCGCTATTGATATTGATATTGGATTGGATCACGTCCCCCGGGCCCTGGATGAATGCGCCCGCATTGTTGGTAATGGTGACGTTGGCGGTCGTGCTGGTTACGAAACGGATGGTGCGCGCGGCACCCGAGCCCGTTGATTGGATCGTCCCCGAGTTGGTCAAAAAGCTTGCTGTTGCGCCGCCGATGATCGAGACGGCCGGGTTGGTGGGAGCCGCCACAGCACCGGTGTTGGTCACGTTCAGCGTATCGCCCGGATTGAGCGTCTGCGCCGTAGTGACCGTTGTGGTGATATCGGTGGCAAGGGCGGGCAGCGGTGCGGCCAAAGAACCGGCGCACACAAGCAAAGCCATGCGGCTAACGCCGCACTTCCAACGAGTCATCATTTGCCGCCCCCAATGCCGGTTGAATTTTACCGACCGGGGGTTGGTAGAAGCGCGTAATGACAGGTGGATGACATAGCGGCGACGTAAAAGCGCGTCATGCGTTAAGGTGCCGGTAGGTATGCGCGAGCAAAAAACTACGCGCGAATTCAGTGAATCATGTCGCGAACGCAAGAACCCAAGCGCCCAGCGCTCGGCCTCGCGATGAAACGTCTGAACGCGCCTAAACCCTCGCGCCCTCGCCCGGCTGCATGGCCGCGACGAGACGCGGCCCCGTCGACAGCCACGCCGAACTCGTCATCCACATATGTTCTTGCCCGCACGCCGGGCAACGCATCCGCGCAGCAACGTTGGGAAGTTTGCGGAAGACGTTCGGCTCGGTCTCGATCTCAGTGGAAACCGAGTCGCCGGTGGTGGGACACCTGATCATGACTGAACTCATGGCAAGCCCTCCGAATAATGAGTCCCCTCTCCGCAACACACGGAACTCCAAAATCGTGTCGAAGGTGAGACCGCACCACCGTGCAAAAAAAAGCGCGGAGGTCGAACGATCCCAGGAACCAATGTCAGACCGACGCGTTATTGCGGCATATGTTTCAGTCGGGCGGCTCCCCCCTTACCCCCCGAATAGCCGTCTGGCGAAAAGGCCCCGAACTTCGGTTCGGGGCCTTTTTTCTTGTTTGCACAATTACTTGGTTTCGGATCGACAAGCTATCCACGCCTTTCGGAACACCGGGTTCCGCATCTCGATAGCGGCGCACGATCGTTTCGAGCTAGGCTTGTTCCATCGAATTTATTTTCAGGAGCCGGACCAATGTCCACCACCGTGTGGGTGATCCTCGGCGTCGTTGTCGTAATCGTGATCTGGGTGATCAGCATCTACAACGGCCTGGTCGCCATGCGGCAGCGGACCAATCAGGCCTTCGCCGACATCGACGTGCAGCTCAAGCAGCGCCACGACCTGATCCCCAATCTGGTCGAGACCGTGAAGGGTTACGCGGCGCACGAGCGCGGAACTCTGGAGGCGGTGGTGCAGGCGCGCAATGCGGCGATCGCGGCGCCCGGCGTCGACCAGAAGGTGGCGGCGGAGAATGCTCTGTCCGGCGCGCTGCGGCAGTTGTTCGCGCTGTCGGAGTCCTATCCGGATCTCAAGGCCAATCAGAACTTCCAGCAGCTCCAGTCGGACCTGTCCGACATCGAGAACAAGCTCGCCGCCTCGCGCCGGTTCTTCAACAACGCGGTGCAGGAATACAATACCGGTATCCAGCAGTTCCCGGCGGCGCTGTTCGCCGCAACGTTCGGCTTCCAGCCGCGCACCTTCTTCGATCTGGGCGAGGCGCGCGTGCAGCTCGAGCAGGCGCCGAGCGTGAAGTTTTGACACCGTCATTCCGGGACGGCCCGGAGGGCCGGGCCCGGAATCCATAACCCCGGTCTGTGATTATGGATTCCGGGCTCGCGAGCTTAGCTCGCGCCCCGGAATGACAAACATAAAGTCCGATTGAGCATCATGGCCGCCTACGGTCTCTATACGCACATCCAATCGAACCGCCGGCGGTCGGTGGCGCTGCTGATCGGCCTGTTCGCGCTGGTCTATGTGCTGGTCTATGCCGGCGCGCTGGCGGCCGAGGCGCTCAGCGCGGGCAACGCGCCAATCGATTATCTCATGCGCGCCGCGGCCTTCGACTTCGTGAAGGCGGCGCCGTTCGCGACGATCGGCACGATTGTCTGGATCCTCATCGCCTACAGGTTCCACCAGGCCATGATCGACGCCGTGACCGGCGCCAGCGAGGTCACGCGCCAGCAGGAGCCGCGGCTCTATAACCTGCTCGAGAACCTCTGCATCTCGCGCGGCATCACCATGCCCAAGCTCAAGATCGCCGACGACGACGCCCTCAACGCCTTCGCCACCGGCCTCAACGAGAAGCAATATGCGATCACCGTGACGCGCGGCCTGATGAACGCCCTCAACGACGCCGAGATGGAGGCGGTGCTCGGCCACGAGCTCACGCATATCAGGAACGGCGACGTGCGCATGCTGGTGATCGCGGTGGTGATCGCCGGCGTGATCTCGTTCTTCGGCGAGATGGTGTTCCGCCTGTTTTTCCAGAACGCGTTCTTTGGCGGCTTCGGCGGCCGGCGCTCGCGCGACGATGGCGACCGCAAAGGCGGCGCGGGGTTGGCCATCATCATCGCCATAGCGCTGATTGTGGTCGCCTGGGTGCTGTCGATCGTTATCCGCTTCGCGCTGTCGCGCCAGCGGGAATATCTCGCCGACGCGGGCTCCGTGGAGCTGACCAAGAATCCCGACGCGATGATCTCGGCGCTGCGCAAGATCGAGAACCGCGGCGAGCTGGCAAGCGCCAACTCCGCCGTGATGGAGATGTGCATCGACAATCCGCGCGTCGGCTTCTCCAATATCTTCGACACGCATCCATCGGTCGATGCGCGCGTCGCGGCGCTGGTGAAATTTGCCGGCGGCCACGATCCCGGTCCGCTCGCGCTGGAAGCGCCGGCCGAGCCGGGCCAGATCGAAAACGCACAGCCCGGGCCGTGGAGCAATGAGGCCGAGCAGGCTCCGGCCGCCACGCAAGGGCCTTGGGGCAGCGCGCAAAGCCCGTCCAGCGGCAAGCCGTTTCTGCCGGGACAGCCGCCGGTGGATTTAAGCGGTGATGGCGGGCCTTGGGGGCCGAAGAGATAGCTCACCTCTCCCCGCTTGCGGGGAGAGCTAATGCCCGTCGAACGCGATCAGCGTGCGCACCGGGACGCCCAGCGCGCGCAGCTTCTCGGCGCCGCCGAGCGCCGGCAGGTCGATGACGAAGCAGGCGGCGATCACCTCGGCCTTGAGCTGACGCAACAGCTTCACCGCCGCTTCCGCCGTGCCGCCGGTGGCGATGAGATCGTCGACCAGCACCACGCGCTCGCCTTCGACCAGCGCGTCGGCGTGCATCTCGATGACGTCCTCGCCGTATTCCAGCGCGTAGGTCATGCTGACACGTTTATGCGGCAGCTTGCCCTTCTTGCGGATCGGCACAAAGCCGGCCGAAACTTGGTGCGCCACCGCGCCGCCGAGGATGAAGCCGCGCGCCTCGATGCCGGCGACCTTGTCGATCTTCATGCCGGCCCAGGGCTGCACCAATTCATCCACCGCGCGGCGGAAGGCGCGCGCGTTGCCCAGGAGCGTGGTGATGTCGCGGAAGATGATGCCGGGCTTGGGATAATCCGGGATCGAGCGGATCGCGTCGCGCAGGTCGGTGTCGAGGTCGGTAAAGGTCATTTCTTTGCCTTCGAGCTATAAGGGCCGCAGCCTCAGCGGCGGCTGTCGTTCAGATATGTCTCATCCACGAATTTGCTGCGGTCGTAGGTGGCGTCCCGGCTCATGACCTCGGCCTGCTGCATGGTCTCGAACACGCGCCTGAGGCTGAGATCGGTCAGCGAGAGATCGCGCGCCATCACATCCATACGCACGGTATCCTCCAGTGCACGCTTGGCGTTCGCCGGCGTCGTGCGCAATTCCTTGGCTCCGAGATCGGCCGCCTGGTCGGGATGCGCGAACATGTACTCCGTGCCTTTGCGCAGCGCGCGCAGGAAGCTGATCACGTGCGCGCGATTCTCGTGCGCCCACTTGTCATCGACCATCACGGAGGTGAACTGGTAGTCCGGCACGAGTTTGGCAATCGGACCCAGATTGCTGAAGCCGTCGGCCTCGGCCTCATAGCTCAAAGGATAAGGTTGCAGACCGGCGTCGATCTTGCGCTCTTTCAGCAGTCGCGCCCGCGCGGGCGATCCGCCGACCGCCTGCACTGTCACATCGGAAAGCGCGAAGCCGCCGGCTTTGGCGATATCCTTGATGAAAAATGTCGTACCCTCGTGCATCGACACAACGCCGATGGTCTTTCCTTTGAGATCGGCCAGCGTCTTGATCACCGGCTGCGCGATGATGAAATGCGGCGGGCGTTGTGCGCTGCCGGCGATCAATCGGAGGCTGCCGCCCTTGTAGGCGTCGTCAATCACACTTTCGATCGACGAAATGCCGATCTGGATCGCGCCCGCTTTCAGGTCGGTGAAGATCTTGTGGGCGTCGTTATACACTTCGATCTTCGGCTCAAGGCCCTCGGCCTTAAAGAAGCCCTGCTGTTCGGCCGTCCAGGCCGGCAGATAGAAGATCGTGCGGGAGACGACGCCGACCGTGATCGGTGTCTGCGCCAGTGCGCAGCCCGGCGACCAAGCCAACGCGGCGGCAACGACCAGACCTGCAGCAAAGCCAAATCTTGCGCGCATCGCTTCTCCCCCGGTTCGCTTTTTTGGGCAGCCTAGCGGTTGAGCACCCGCCCCGCCACCGCGTCGAGCTTCTTGATCAGTTCCGGATCGCGGGCTTCGGGCGCGGTGATGAGCGCGGTGTCGAGCGCGCGATCCGAACCGATCGGGCACGGCTCGTGCTCGCGCGGGAAATCCTGGGCGAGCCGCGCCACCAACTGCTTGGCGCGCTCGGAATTGTCCTGAAGCACAGCGATAATGTCCTGCACGGTGACGGCGTCGTGGTCGGGATGCCAGCAATCGAAGTCGGTGACCATGGCGACGGTCGCGTAACAAATCTCGGCTTCGCGGGCGAGTTTCGCCTCCGGCATATTGGTCATGCCGATCACCGAGTAGCCGAGCGTCTTGTAGGTCATGCTTTCGGCGTAAGTGGAGAACTGCGGGCCCTCCATGCAGATGTAAGTGCCGCCGTCGACCGCCGCGATGCCGGCCTTGGCCGCGGCTTCGCCGATGTGCAGCTTGAGCCGTGGCGAAACCGGATGCGCCATCGACACGTGGGCCACGAGGCCCTTGCCGAAGAACGAGCTCTCGCGCTTGTGGGTACGGTCGACGAACTGATCGACCAGCACGAAGGTGCCCGGCGGCAGTTCCTCCTTGAACGAGCCGCAGGCCGAGAGCGACACGAGGTCGGTGACGCCGGCGCGTTTGAGGACATCGATATTGGCGCGGTAGTTGATGTCGGAGGGCGAGAGACGATGGCCCTTGTCGTGGCGCGGCAGGAAGACCACCGGCAGGCCGGCGATGTCGCCGATGCGCAGCGCGCCCGACGGCTCGCCCCAGGGGCTCCTGATGCGCTCCTCGCGCACGTTCTGAAGGCCCGGAAGATCATAGATGCCCGACCCGCCGATGATGCCGAGGATGGATTTGGTCATGGGGTTCCTTCAATCGTCATTTCTGGCCAGCTTTTGAGCATGCCCTCGAATGCTCGAAAAGCTGCAATTGCCGCGAATCTACTAGGAAAATCTGCTTTTCAAGCCGTTGACCCCACCCCCGCCCCACCCCATATTGGGGCAGCAACCGTGGGAGGTAGGCGATGGGCTATTTGAAGATCGGGGACGACCTTCTGTGGGCGAAGCATATCGAGGGTGACAGGGAATTGCGGGACCGAATCATCAATCTGCCGGCCGGCGGCTCGATTGACCTCGAGATCGACGGCATTGTTGGCCATTGGGAGAAGGCCAAGCTTGGAAAGGATGGTCGCGCAACCGACGCTGTCAAACCGGTTGGCCCAATGCGTGAAATCTGGAAGCGCTTCCAGGCAAGGCGCGGCGAGGTCGTCAAAGTCCGGGAGACGCGCACCGCCGACAGCTATTTGAAAGCAATCAGCGAGACGATGACCGAGTGGAATACGCCCGCCGATGAAGAGGCGTTCCGTGATCTATGATCTCGGCGATGTCGTAGTCGTACCGTTTCCTTTCGTCGATGTGGCAGCCGAAAAGCGCCGTCCCTCCGTAGTCTTGTCGCCTCGGGCATTCAACCGCTCGAACGCGCACACGATTTGCGCGATGGTTACGACCGCCGGCCGAACGAAATGGTCGAGCGATATTGCGATTGTTGACCTTGTGGCGGCGGGCCTCGCGCGCCCCTGCGTCGTACGATTCAAACTCTTTACATTGCCGAATGATATTATCCTGCGTCGGGCTGGCGCGCTTGCCGAAGCCGATCGCAATAATCTCCTAACCGCCGCACGCGCAATCATGCTCTGAAATACAAAGGGCCCCTCGCGGGGCCCTTCGCATTTTGAATTTTATGCCGACGTCAGATCGACGTCTTCGCCGGGTCCTGGCCATGCGCCGTTTCGCGCGGCTTTTCGACCTCGTGCCAGACCTTCTTCTTGGTGAAGTAGAGGAGGCCCGAGAGGATGATCAGGAAGATGATCACCTGGAAGCCGATGCGCTTCCGCGCGTCGAGTTGCGGTTCGGCCGCCCACATCAGAAAGGCGGCGACGTCTTTCGAATATTGATCGAGCGTCTGCGGCGAGCCGTCGTCATAGGTCACCTGCCCGTCCGAGAGCGGCTTCGGCATGGCGATGTTGTGGCCAGGGAAATACTCGTTGTAATTGCCGCCCGACGGCAGCGTGAAGCCGGCCGGCGGCGTGTCTTTGTAGCCTTTCAGGATGGCCGAGATGTAGTCCGGGCCCTGCTCTTGGTACTGCGTGAAGATGTCGAACACGAACCAGGGGAAGCCGCGCTGATAGGTGCGCGCCTTGGCCAGCGTCGACATGTCCGGCGGCGCGACGCCATTGGCCGCGGCGGCCGCCAGCGCGTTCGGGAATGGCGCCGGGAAGTGATCGGCCGGACGGCCGGGGCGCTCGATCGGCTCGCCCTTGTCGTCCAGATCCTTGATCTTGTACTCGGCCGCAACAGCCGCCGCCTGCGCTTCGGTGTAACCCGGGCCGCCGGCATCGGCGAGATTGCGGAAGGACAGCAGGTCCATCGAATGGCAGGTCGAGCAGACCTCGCGGTAGATCTTGAAGCCGCGCTGCAGCTGCGCCTGATCGTATTTGCCGAACGGGCCGGCGAAGGACCAGGACTGCCGCGGCGGCGGGACTTGTTGTTCCTGCGCCATAGCGGGTGCCGCGAGCGCGGCAACGCCGCCTGCGAGCGTGAGAGCGATGATAGTGCGATGCATGGTCATGACCGTCCCCCCGCTCACGCTTTCGCGCCCTTGGCTTCGAGTACCGATTCCGAAATCGAGTTCGGCACCGGCTTCGGCTTCTCGAAAATCCCGAGCAGCGGCAGGATGATGAGGAAGAACGCGAAGTAGTAGACCGTGAACAGGCGCGAGAGGACGACGTAGATGCCCTCCGGCGGCTTGGAGCCGAGCCAGCCCAGCCCGATGCAGGCGATCACCCACAGCCAGAAGAACTGCTTGAACAGCGGGCGATAGCGGCCCGACCTCACGCGCGAGGTGTCGAGCCAGGGCAGGAACGCCAGGATCAGGATCGACGAGAACAGCGCGATGACGCCCATGAGCTTATCCGGGATCGAGCGCAGGATCGCGTAGAACGGCAGGTAGTACCATTCCGGCACGATCTCGGCCGGGGTCACCGCCGGGTTGGCGGGGATGTAATTGTCGGCGTGGCCGAGGAAGTTCGGGATATAGAACACGAACCACGCGAAGACGATGCAGAAGCACGCCATGAAGAAGAGGTCTTTGATCGTGGCGTAGGGCGTGAACGGCACCGTATCCTTGTCCGACTTGGCGTCGATGCCGGCCGGATTGTTCTGGCCCGTCACGTGCAGCGCCCAGATGTGCAGCACGACCACGCCGACGATGACGAAGGGCAGGAGGTAGTGCAGCGAGTAGAAGCGGTTGAGCGTCGGATTGCCGACCGCATAGCCGCCCCACAGCCAGGTGACGATGGCGTCGCCGACGCCGGGGATCGCCGAGAACAGGTTGGTGATCACGGTCGCCGCCCAGAAGCTCATCTGGCCCCAGACCAGGACGTAGCCCATGAAGCCGGTCGCCATCATCAACAGGTAGATGATGACGCCGAGGATCCACAGCACCTCGCGCGGTTCCTTGTAGGACCCGTAATAGATACCGCGAAACATGTGGACGTAGACCGCAAAGAAGAACATCGCGGCGCCGTTGGCGTGCAGGTAGCGCAACAGCCAGCCGAAGTTGACGTCGCGCATGATGCCTTCGACCGACTTGAAAGCGAAATCGACGTGCGGCGTGTAGTGCATTGCCAGCACGATGCCGGTGGCGATCTGCACGCCGAGCATGAAGGAGAGGATGCCGCCGAACGTCCACCAGTAGTTCAGATTACGCGGCGTCGGGAAGGCGATGAAAGAAGAATGGATCAGGCCGCCGATCGGCAACCGCTTTTCCAACCATTGCAGAGCCGGGTTCTGCGGCTGGTAGGTCGAGTGTCCGCTCATGATCAAACCTTTGAATAACAGCCGTCGCGGATCAGCCGATCCGGATCTTGGTGTCGGAAAGGAACGCGTAGGGCGGCAAATATAGATTCTTCGGCGCCGGGCCTTTGCGGATGCGACCCGCGGTGTCGTACTGCGAGCCGTGGCACGGACAGAACCAGCCGTCGTACTCACCCTGATGCGCGAGCGGAATGCAGCCGAGATGGGTGCAGATGCCGATGACGACGAGCCACTGGTCGTGGCCGTCCTTGACGCGCGCGGAGTCGGGCTCCGGATCCGGCAGGCTCGCGACGTCGACGTTTTTGGCCTCGTCGATCTCCTTCTTCGTGCGATGGAAGATGAAGATCGGCTTCGAGCGCCAGAACACCTTGACGATCTGACCGTCGGCGATGGGCGCCAGGTCGATGTCCACCGGCGCGCCGGCGGCGATGGTCGAGGCATCCGGGTTCATCTGCGCGATCAGCGGCACGAGCACAGCGGCTGCACCAACTGCGCCGACGGCGCCCGTTGCTATGTAAAGGAAGTCGCGGCGCGTGTGCTCCGCAGAAGACACGGTCGTCACGTCTGAGCCTCTCCCCCAGTTCGTATTATTTCATCCGCTCGCATTTGAGACCATTAGGACGCAAGATCCCAAGGGCGGCGGTACGACCGCTTGCGCAGCCCTGAAAAAACACAGGACAGCGCTTCGGTGAGGTTCTATTGGCACCCTTGCGGTGCAAGCGCAAGTCCAACAACACACAGTCAACAAACGAGGACGGGCGTCGGGCGAATGATTACAGATTCATGCGCGTCCTGCGGCAAATGCATGGGGCGACTTCCCACGCCTAGGCCATTCGTCTAAAGCGTTCCGCCGCTGCATTTTGTGAAATTAATCTGATTGGCCCGCCATGCGGATTGCCCTCTACGAGCCGGACATCCCTCAGAATACCGGGACGATCCTGCGGCTTTGTGCCTGCCTCGGCGTCGAGGCGCACATCATTGAGCCGGCCGGCTTCCCGGTCACCGACCGGGCGTTCCGCCGGGCCGGCATGGACTATCTCGACCGGGTCTCCATCGCCCGCCACGCCTCTTTCGCCGCCTTCAACGGCTGGCGGCGGGACGCGGGGCTGACGCTGGTGCTGCTGACCACCGCCGCGGAACGCTCCTACCTCGACCACCAGTTCGGAACCGATCAGGTGCTGCTGTTCGGCCGCGAGAGCGCCGGCGTGCCGGAAACGGTGCACCACGCCGCCGATGCGCGGCTGCGCGTGCCGATCAAGGCGGGCCTGCGCTCGCTCAACATCGCCATGGCCGTGGCCATGGTCGCCGGCGAGGCGCTCCGGCAGACGGGCGGGTTTCCGGGGTGATAGATTGGCGCGCGCAGCAGGATAAAGCGTGAGCAGCATGGACGAGACCGACCTCGATTCCCGCAAATCCCGCGCACGCGCCTGGTTCGAGACGCTGCGCGACGATATCTGCGCGTCCTTCGAAAAACTCGAAGACACCCTGCCCGCGGATGCGGCGTTCGCGGACCGCGAGCCCGGCCGCTTCGTGCGCACGCCGTGGAGCCGCTCCGACCACACCGGTCGTCCGGGCGGCGGCGGCGTGATGTCGTTGATGCGCGGGCGCGTGTTCGAGAAGGTCGGCGTGCACTGCTCGACCGTATTTGGCGAATTCGCGCCGGAATTCCGCAAGGACATCCCCGGCGCCGCCGACGACCCGCGCTTCTGGGCCTCCGGCATTTCGCTGATCGCGCATCCGCATAATCCGCACGTGCCCGCCGTGCACATGAACACGCGCTTCGTCGTCACCAGCAAGACCTGGTTCGGCGGCGGCGCCGATCTGACGCCGGTGCTCGACAAGCGCCGCACCCAAGACGATCCCGACACCAGGGATTTCCACGCGGCGATGAAAGGCGCGTGCGACGCGCACGCGACAATCGCGCCCTATGACAAATTCAAAACGTGGTGCGACGAGTATTTTTTCTTGACGCACCGTAACGAGATGCGCGGCATCGGCGGCATCTTCTACGATTATCGCGAGAGCGATTGGGAGGCGACCTTCGCCTTCACGCAGGATGTCGGCCGCGCCTTCTTGAGCATCTATCCGGAGCTCGTGCGGCGGAACTTCGCGGCGCCGTGGAGCGAGGCCGAGCGCGAGGAGCAGCTGATCCGCCGCGGGCGCTATGTCGAGTTCAATCTGCTCTACGACCGCGGCACCATCTTCGGCCTCAAGACCGGCGGCAATGTCGAGTCGATCCTCTCCTCGATGCCGCCCGTGGTGAAGTGGCCGTGATCTTTCTTCCCTCTCCCCGTACTGACGGGGAGAGGGTGGCGAACGCCGGCAGGCGTGACCCGGCATTCTCGCTATCGCTCGAATGCCGACCTCTCCCCGCACGCGGGGAGAGGTGAAAGCGGCGCAGTCTCACCGCAACGCACTCCAGATCATGACGCCGCCGCCGAGCAGCACCACCGTGTCCAGGATCGCCGTGTGCACATGCACCGGCATGCGCTCGACGAGGCCTTGGCGAGGAACGCGCCGGGAAACGCGACGATCCCGATGAGCAGCGCCAACGCGATCACTTGCGCGCCGATGACGCCGGCAAATCCGAAGACGCCGATCTTCACCACGCCGATGACGATGGAGATGGCGGAGTCCGTCGCGATCACGCCGGCGCCTTCGATGCCCGCCGCCATCAACAGCGACAACAGGATCACGCCCGATCCGGCGGTGCCGCCGACAACGACGCCGTAACCGATCGCGCCGAGCGCGAGCCCTCCGTCGCCGACCTTCGCGCCGTGCTTCTTGAGCAGGCGCCGTAACGGCACGCTTGCGATCAACATGCCGCCGATCACCAACGCCGCGCCGGCGCTCGACAGCCGCGTATAGCCCCAGGCGCCGAGCACGCAGGTCGGCATCGCGCATGCGAGCACGATCGCAGCGCGGCGCCAGTCGGCATACTTCACGAAGGCGGTGAGACGGCTGGTGTTCGAGAACATCGACGAGATGGCGATGATCGGCACCACCGGTTCAGGGCCGACCAGCGGCACCAGGACCAGCGGCATCAGCGCGCCGGTGCCGTAGCCCGACACCCCGCCGACGACGGAGGCAAACAGCGCGACCCCGGCGACAAGAAATATCTGCCACAGCGAGATATGAGCAAAGCCGGAGAGGATGTTCATGGGTCCCAGCCATCCACGTCTTGCGGGGTCGCGTGGTTTAGAGTGTTGGGCGCCCAGTGCAAGGCTCTGTCCCGGCCCGGCAAGCGGGCCTTCACATACCCCGGATAGCACGAGCCGTTTGCGCAGCGTTTCTTCGTCCACCGTCGAATCAGACACCATTCATTAACTGCACAAGCCGGGGCCGCAAGAGTTGGGTAACATGCAGCCACACAACCATAAGTACGCGGTACGTATTCACGTCTTACAACCAAGAGCATTGCCGAAGCGTTGCTTCAAAGCCTATCGCTACCGGGATACCAGAAACCGTTTAATACTAGTGCTTTAATACAACACCCATGACTTTTGGACGACGGAACCTTCATTTCACATTGTACGGGTGTTGATGCTGTGTATGCTGATTTTAGTCTGTAACTCATTGGGGGTTTGACCGATGCGACATCGTAAAGTTTTTGCGGCTCTCACCGGCCTGGTGGTCATGGCTGGATCAGCTGCATACGCGGCAGACATGCCGGTCAAGGCGCCGCCGCCGCCGCCTCCGGCGCCTGTATACAACTGGAATGGCTTCTATCTGGGCGTGAACCTTGGCGGAGCCTGGGCCAATAACAGCTCGAACAACTTCTCCGGCGACATGGCCGGAGTCACCGGTGGCGGCCAGCTCGGCTTCAACTGGGTAACCAACAACAACTTCTTTGGCGCCAGCGGCCTCCTGATTGGTTTTGAAGGCGACTTCAACGGCTCGAGCCAGAACAACAGCAATGGCGGCACGATTGCCGGCATCCCCTTCACCGTCGATACAAAAATGCCCTGGTTCGCCACCGCGCGTGGACGCTTGGGCATCGTGAACGGGCCTTGGCTCGTCTACGGCACAGGCGGCGGAGCGTGGGTGAACTACCAGGCAGACATCAGCGCACCGGGCGGCACCGTGACCGACCATACGACCAAGTCCGGTTGGACCGCCGGTGGCGGCGTGGAATGGATGTTCCTGCCCCGGTGGAGCGCCAAGATCGAGTATCTCTTCATCGAAACCAACTCGAACGACGTGACGCTGTTCGGCCAATCCTTCTCTGCCAAGGCGCAAGAGAACGTCGTGCGCGCCGGTTTGAACTATCACTTCTGATCGTCGAACCTCCCAAGACTAGCAAGGCCGCCCCACTCGGGCGGCCTTTTTGTGTGCGCGGGACGTTTCGATCGCGCGGCTAATCCGCGGTCGGCAACCGCCGCATCGTGAATTCGATGTCGCCGCCCGGCAGCTCACGCCAGCTTTCGATTTCGGTCATGTAAGCGGCCTTGGGAAAGCGGCGAAACATCTCGCGCGCCTTGGCGCGTGCTTCTTCACGCGGCAGCGCGAAGGTTTCACGCCGGAATGAATCGCGCTCGAGCTTGCGGCGCGCGCTCGCTTGCGCGAGCCGGCGGGCGAGGTCCTGCGGGCGGTCACCGTACGCCATGATCAGGCTTCCGTCTCATCCGCGATAGGTCGGGATCGGCACGGCGAGTTTCAACCAAACCGCCCGGCTGTGGAAACATATTCCGAGAGTGGCAGCTTTATACCACTATGAGTTGCATACAGGCAACATTTAACAGAAATAGTGCGTCGATACCATGCGCGCTGGCATTCGCAGATTGAGTCTCCCCGCCAATTCCCCTTAGCGTTGTTCCACAGGCAGTGGCTGGGGATCGGTCCGTCGCCCGTCTCCGATTTCAACCGCGCTCGGCGCCGTTCTCGCCCAGGGCACGAAGGAGGAGAAGATGCGTCGTTTCGTGGTTGCTTTGTTGGGTTTGAGCGCCATGAGCGGCGCGGCAATCGCAGCCGACATGCCGGTGAAGGCGCCGGCCAGGATCCTTCCGCCGCCAATCCTCGTCTACAACTGGACGGGCTGCTACATCGGCGGACATGCTGGTGGCGGCTGGGGACGGACCGAGTGGACCAACACCGCAAACACCACCACGTTCGGTGACTTGTCGCCGGGCAACGGCTTCACCCAGACCAAGTCCGGGTTTGTCGGCGGCGGGCAGATCGGCTGCAACTACCAGATTAACCAATGGGTCTTCGGCATTGAAGGCACCATCGCCGGCACCAGCATCAAAGGCGATGTCGCCAATGGCACGTTCGGCGCCGCCGACGACGTTTTCTCCACCAGGATCGACTTCATTGCGACCGTCGTTGGCCGCATCGGCTACGCCTTCAACAATTGGCTGCCCTACATCAAGGGCGGTTATGCCGGCGCCGACGTTAAGTTCAGCGTCAACGATACGGTTGCGCCGAATATCGGATCGGGCAGCGAGACGAACTGGCTCAGCGGCTGGACCATCGGCGGCGGTCTTGAATACGGCATCACGCCGAACTGGATCGTCGGCGTCGAGTACGGCTACATCGGCCTACAGACGAAGAGCTACAACGTCGCCGGCACGGCGACCGGCGTCTACAGCTTCGACGTCAAATCCAATATCCAGCAGGTCGTCGCGCGCTTGAGCTACAAATTCTGAAGCGCCTGATCTCTCGTGACAGCCCCGGGTCAAAGCCCGGGGCTTTTCATTTCGCCACCGACACCACCGCTGCATCCCTGATCGCATCGAGCGCGTTTTCCTCCTGCGGGAAATCCGCCGCGATCCACGCCTCCTCCGCCGCGCGCAGCACAACGCCGAGCGCCGGCCCCGGCGCGATGCCGCGGGCGATGAAATCGGCGGCCTTGATCGGAAACATCGGCGCGGTCCAGCGCTGCGGCAGTGTCGCAAAGCTACGCCACGCAGCATCATCGGCGGCAGCCTGCGCACGCGCCCAGGCGAGCAGCGCGCTGTCGCTGAAGGCCTGCGGCTTAAGCCGGTAGAGCAGCGCGCGCGCGGTTTGCTCGCCGGCGGCCGGTGACAGGCGCGGCCAATGTTCACCCATGGCAGAGATCCGCGTGTGCTCGGCATTGGTCAAGCGCAACTTCTGCCAGAGCCGTTCGGCGTCCTCGACGATCGCGACGCCGAGCGCGCCAAGCCGGCGCACAGCATCCGGCGCTTCGCCGATGGCCGTTTCGATCTCGACCATCCGCGCGAAACTCGCGAGATAAGGCACGCCGCCGAGCGCGCGCAGCAGCAGCCCGGCATTGGCCATGACGACAAGCGTCGGAGCCGCGCCGGGCGCCACCAGCAATTTCATCAGTTCCATGCGCACGCGCTCGCGCGACAGCGCGTCCAGCCCGTCGCGCGCGGCGATGCAGGCGGCGAGGCCCTCGGCGTCGGGATGGTTGTGGCCGTAGGCGGCGTGGAAGCGGAAGAAGCGCAGGATGCGCAGATAGTCTTCGCGGATGCGCTCGCGCGGATCACCGATGAAGCGCACGCGGCGCGCTTCGAGATCGGTGAGGCCGCCGGCATAGTCATAGAGCGCGCCGTCGCGCGTCACGGAGAAGGCGTTGATGGTGAAGTCGCGGCGGTGCGCGTCGCCGCGCCAGTCGCGGCCGAACGCGACCTTCGCATGGCGGCCATCGGTCTCGACATCGCGGCGCAGCGTCGTCACCTCGAACGTCTGCTTGCCGACGACCACGGTGATGGTGCCGTGTTCGATGCCGGTCGGCACCGCCTTGAAGCCCGCCGCTTCGGCGCGGCGCGCGACCTCCTCCGGCACTGCCGTGGTGGCGACGTCGAACTCGTGCACGGGCAGGCCGAGCAGCGTGTTGCGCACCGCGCCGCCGATCACGCGCGCTTCCTCGCCGTCACGGTCGAGCACGTCAAGCAAGCGTGGCAGGGCGCCACTCTCGAGCCACGCAGCATCAAGCTTGCGATCGGTGCGGCCGGGCATCGCCGTTATCCTGAGGTGGCGGCCAAAGGCCGCCCTCGAAGGATGACGGCGCCGTCGCCCTTCGAGGCTCGGGGCTCGCGCCCCTCGCACCTCAGGGTGACGGCGCGTGTTCCATTCTGGCTCATTGCAGACCAGTTCACTTCGTCGTCCCCGGCACGAACTTGCCGTTCTCCAGATGCGCGGGCACATAGGTGGTGCCGACCGGCGCGCCGCTATAATTCGCGAACCAGATGAAGCTGCCGACGACCAGCAGCAGCGCGAGGATGGCGAGCGTCGCGATGTGCGCGATCGGCCAGGACTTCACGTCGAGCACGCCCGCGCGCGTCGCCACCAGGAACGCGGCGTAAAGCACGAACGGCGCGATGAACAGCAGGACCTCGGTGAGGACTGGGCGGATCATCGGTAAATCCGATCGTACAGATTACACAGGATACCAGCCGTCACGCCCCAAATGTAGCGCTCGCCAAATGTAATTGCGTAATAGTGCCGCGTCATGCCCTGCCAGTCGCGCGAATGGCGCTGCACGTTGGCGCGGTCCATGACGAAGGCGAGCGGCACCTCGAACACGTTGTCCACTTCGGCGACGTTGAGGTTGAGCTTAAATCCCGGCTTCACGCGGGCGATGGTCGGCACGATGCGGTAGCCGAGTGTCGTCATGTAGAGATCGAGATAACCGAGCGGCTCGACGTGGCCTCTGTCGAGGCCGATCTCCTCCTCCGTCTCGCGCAGCGCCGCGGCGAGCGGATCGGCGTCGCTGCTTTCGATCTTGCCGCCGGGAAAGGACACCTGCCCCGGGTGATTTGGCAGATGTTGCGCACGCTGCGTCAGCAGAACGGTGGGCTCGGGATGGTCGACGACCGGCACCAGCACGGCGGCCGGGCGGATCGGCCGCACCTGGGCGATCTTCTGCATCACCGGATCGGCGTCGTGGTCGCCGCGCGCAGGCGTCACATCCGGATCGGTGAGGCCCGCCGGCACGTCGAGGTTCAGCCGCTCCTTGGCGCGCGCGAAAAACTCCGGCGCCGTCAGCGTGTCCGTCACGGACGCTTGCTTCAGGGATTCTTTTTTCAACGACTCTTGCATCAAGCGAACTCCCGCAATGCGCTTGCTTCCGCCATCGGGAAGAATTCGCCGTTCGAGGCGACGCCGAACATCGCCTTTCCGTCGATATCGCGCTCCTCGCCCAGCGCGACCAAGTCATAGAATAGCGCGCGTGTCACCTTGGCCCACAACGCGCGGCGCACATGCAGGTAGGGCTTGAGCCCACCGGTGCCGGCTTCCGGCTCGAAACGCAGCGTATGGCCGGGTCCTGCCTTGACGAGATCGTCGACATTGGTGCGGAAGCCGAGGATCTGCCCGTCCGGCCCCTGCTCGACCGCCATCTCGACGGCAAGGAACGGGGCGTCGTCGACGACGATGCCGACCTTTTCTACCGGCGTGACTAAGAAATACTTGCCGTCCTCGCGCTTGAGGATCGAGGCGAACAGCCGCACCAGCGCCGCGCGCCCAATCGGGCTTTTCTGATAGAACCACGTGCCATCGGCGGCGATCCGCATGTCGATATCGCCGCAAAACGGGGGATTCCACTGGTCCACGGGCGGCAAACCGCCTTTTTCGCGCGGCAGCGATGCCGCCAGCCGGTCCAATCCGCCCTGCCCTGTCTTCGCCATCGTTATCCTATTGGTTCGGGCGTTTCGCGCCTGTTCGCATCTTCGTGATGAACCGGCCCGGGGGCGCAAGATAGCGTAAGCTCGGCCCGGCAAGGAGGCTTGGAGATTCGGCTTCCTCAGGACGCATCCAAATGGCGGATGGTGTGTTTGTTGCATAGACTCGTATGGCGCGGGCGTCTCATCACGCTCATATGAGCCTTCGCACTCCCGGGCGGAACGGCAAGGCCCGATGAAAGGACCGGAAAACATGGCGGTGGCAAGCGGCGAAAGCCTGGAAAAGCTGGACGACATGATCGTGCGCGCGGCGGAATCGACCGCCGCCCATGTGCGCGCGGCCAAGGAGACCATCGGCTCCGTCATTTTCGGCCAGGAGATCGTGGTCGAGCGGGCACTGGTTACCGTTCTCTCCGGCGGCCATGCATTGCTGGTCGGTGTTCCGGGTCTCGCCAAGACCAAGCTGGTGGAGACGATGGGCATCGCACTCGGGCTCGACTCCCGCCGCGTGCAATTCACACCCGACCTGATGCCGTCCGACATCCTCGGCACCGAGGTGCTGGAGGAAAGCGCCGGCGGCAAGCGCAGCTTCCGCTTCATCCAGGGCCCGGTCTTTGCCCAGCTGCTCATGGCCGACGAAATCAACCGCGCCTCGCCGCGTACACAATCGGCGCTCTTGCAGGCGATGCAGGAGCAGCATGTGACGGTTGCCGGCGCGCGGCACGATCTGCCCAAGCCGTTCCACGTGCTGGCGACGCAGAACCCGCTCGAGCAGGAAGGCACGTATCCGCTGCCCGAAGCGCAGCTTGACCGCTTCCTGATGGAAATCGACGTCGATTATCCCGGGCTCGAAGCCGAGCGGAAAATTTTGTTCGACACCACCGGCGCCGACGAGACGCGCGCCAAGGCGGCGATGACATCCGACGACCTTCTTGCCGCGCAGCGCCTGGTGCGCCGTATCCCCGTCGGCGAATCCGTCGTCGAGGCGATCCTGCGCCTGGTGCGCTCGGCGCGTCCGGGCCCCGAGGCTGGCGATCTCGGCAAGCTGATCGCCTGGGGCCCCGGCCCGCGCGCCAGCCAGGCCTTGATGCTCGCCGTGCGCGCCCGCGCGCTGCTCGATGGCCGCTTTGCGCCATCGGTCGACGACGTGCTGGAACTGGCCGAGCCGGTCCTCAAGCACCGTATGGCGCTGACCTTCGCGGCGCGGGCGGAAGGCGAGACCATTCCCGACGTGATCCGGCGCCTCAAAGCGCGCATCGGATAGACATATGGCGGAGCCGAAAGCGGCCGACATCGAGACAGGTTCAGTCAGGCAGGCGACAGCGGGCGCCCGTACGCTCGCCGAGTCGATGCCGCGGCTTGTGCTCGAAGCGCGTCGCGTTGCCTCATCGGTCATCCATGGCGTGCACGGCCGCCGCCGCGCCGGACCCGGCGAGAATTTCTGGCAATATCGCCGCTTCATGTCGGGCGAGCCGGCGCAGAACGTCGACTGGCGCCGCTCGGCGCGCGACGATCATCTCTATGTGCGCGAGCGCGAATGGGAGGCGTCGCACACGATCTGGATCTGGCCCGACCGCTCGCCGTCGATGGCCTTTGCATCGGGCCTCGGCGCCGAGAGCAAGCTCGACCGCGCGCTGGTCGTCGCCTTCGCGCTGGCGGAAATCCTGGTGCAGGGCGGCGAACGCGTCGGCGTTCCCGGCCTGTTGCGGCCGACCGCGAGCCGCAACGTGATCGAGAAGATGGCGGAAGCGTTCCTGCACGATACGCAGGAGCGCGCGAGCTTGCCGCCGTCCTTCGCGCCGTCGCCGCTCGCCGAGATCGTGGTGCTGTCCGATCTGTGGAGCCCGATCGCCGAGGTGCGCACGACGATCTCGCAATTGTCCGCCACCGGCGCGCATGGCCACGTCGTGCAGATCGTCGATCCGGCGGAAGAGAGCTTCCCCTATTCGGGCCGCATCGAATTCATCGAGCCCGAAGGCGCCGGCGCCGTGACCGCAGGCCGCGCCGAGACCTGGCGCAACGATTACCAGGGGCTGATCGCCAACCATCGCGCCGCCGTGCGCGCCGAGACCGATCTGCGCGCCTGGAGCTTCGCCATTCATCGCACCGACCGGCCGGCGAGCGAACTCTTGCTCGTGCTGCATTCGCGCATGGGCTCCAATAGCCAGCCGGCGGCGATCGGCAGCCGCCGCACCCCGGCGCAAGCAGGGAGGAGCGCATGATCGGCTCCCTGCCGCTCGCCTTCGCCCAACCGCTCGTCCTGCTCGGGCTGCTCACGCTGCCGGTGTTGTGGTGGCTGTTGCGGCTGGTGCCGCCGCGCCCGCGCCGCATCAACTTCCCGCCGACGCGGCTCTTGTTCGAGATCGCGCCGAAGGAAGAGACGCCGTCGCGCACGCCGTGGTGGCTCACCCTTCTGCGGCTGTTGCTCGCCGCGCTCATCATCCTCGCGGCGGCCGGTCCTTTGTGGAATCCGCCGCTTGCGGCCAATGACCGCGCCGCGCCGCTGCTGATGCTGCTCGATGACGGCTGGGCGGCGGCCTCGACCTGGGATGCGCGCCTGCGCACCGCCGACGAGATGGCCGCGCGCGCGGAAGCCGACAACCGCGGCGTGGCTGTGCTGCCGCTGTCGGAGACCTCACGCGACGTCTCGCTGCAAGTGGCGGGCGCCGCGCGCGTGCAGATCAGGCAGCTCAAGCCGAAGCCGCAGACGGTCGATCGCGCCGACGCATTGCCGGTGATCGAGCGTTTCCTGAAGGCGACGCCCAATGTGGAAGTCGTTTGGCTGTCGGACGGCGTCGATGCCGGCAAAGGCTCCGATTTCGTCGCCGGACTGAAAAACATTATCGGCAATCATCCGCTCACGATCGTCGAAGGCGGCGTGCCTGTGGCGCATGCGCTGGCGGGCGCCGACAATGCCGCGGGCGCGCTGACTGTGAAGGTGCTGCGCGCGCAGACCGGCATCGCGGAAAACGGCATGGTCAACGCCGTCGATCTCAAAGGCCTGCCGCTCGGCCAGGCGCCGTTCGCGTTCAAGTCGGGCGACCGCGAGACCGAGGCCTCGATCAATCTGCCGGTCGAAATCCGCAATGACGTGGCGCGGCTGGAAATCGTCGGCGAGCGCTCGGCCGGCGCCGTGCAACTGCTCGACAAGCGCTGGCGCCGCCGCACCGTCGGCATCATCTCGGGCTCGTCCGCCGACCGCTCGCAGCCGCTGCTCGGGCCGAATTACTATCTCTCGCGCGCGCTCAATCCCTTTGCCGATGTGCGCGTCGCCGAAGGCGTGGCGCCGGCGGAAGCGGTGAACCGCTTCCTCAACCAGCATCTGCCGATGATCATCCTCGCCGACGTCGGCAATGTCGCCGAGGCGACCGATCCGCTGACCAAGTGGGTCGACAATGGCGGCGTGCTGGTGCGTTTCGCCGGTCCGCGTCTTGCGGCAAGCGACGACAGTCTGGTGCCCGTGCGCCTGCGCCGCGGCGGCCGCATCCTCGGCGGCAGCCTCAGCTGGGACAAGCCGCAGCCGCTCTCGGGGTTCTCGCGCGAGAGCCCGTTCAACGGCATGGCGGTGCCGGACGATGTCACCGTCAACCGTCAGGTGCTGGCGGAGCCGGACGCGCAATTGTCGGAGCGCACCTGGGCGACACTTGCCGACGGCACACCGCTGGTGACCGCGCAACGGCGCGGGAAAGGGTTGATCGTGCTGTTCCATGTCACCGCCGATCCGCGCTGGTCGAACCTGCCGATCTCGGGCGCCTTCGTCGACATGCTGCGCCGGATCGTCAACATTGCCGGGGCGACGGCGAGCACTGACGCCGGCGAAAGCGCCGAAGCCACTGTCACGAACACCGCCGCCAACAGCCGCACCGTGCCGGTGGTGCCGCCGACGCGCATCCTCGACGGTTTCGGCGCCTTCTCGTCACCGCCACCGACCGCGCGGCCGATCCCGACCAATTACAACGCGCGTGCCAGCGCCGATCATCCGCCCGGCTTCTACGGTCCGCCGGAAGGGCTCGTCGCCGTCAACACGCTCGCGCCTGCCGATCGGCCGCAGCCGCTCGACGTGTCGCCGCTTAACGCGCGCATCGATGTCTACCGCCACGGCGAGCCGCTCGATCTGCGCGGGCCGATCTTCCTCGCCGCGCTGGCGCTGCTGGTGCTCGACGCGGCCGTGGTGATTATGCTCTCGGGCGGCATCCTCGGAATGCGCCAGCGAAGGCGTGCCGCCGCGTCGCTGCTGATTGCCGGGCTCATCGGTGCGTTCGCCTGGCACGGCACCGCGCAAGCGCAGCCGGCTCCGCCGCAGCAGCCGCTGACGCAGGCGCAGCAGGACTTCGCCATGAAGGCGACGCAGCAGACGCATCTCGCCTACATCGTCACGGGCGATCCCGCCGTCGACGACGTGAGCAAGGCGGGCTTGCAAGGCCTCACGCTGTTCCTTGCGCAGCGCACCGCGCTCGAAGCCGGCGATCCGATCGGGCTCGATCCGGCGAAGGACGAACTCGCCTTCTTCCCGCTGATCTATTGGCCGGTCTCGCCGAGTGCACCGAAGCCGTCGCAGGCCGCGCTCGACAAGATCGACACGTACATGAAGCGCGGCGGCACCGTGCTGTTCGATACGCGGGACGCGATCGACGCGCCGCCTGGCCCCGGCGGCGCGATGCAGGGCCCGGGCATGACGGCGCTGCGCTCGATATTATCCTCGCTCGACATTCCCGAACTCGAGCCGGTGCCGCGCGACCACGTGCTGACAAAGACGTTCTTCCTGCTGCACGACTTCCCTGGCCGCTTCACCGACGGCCAGCTCTGGGTCGAAGCCTTGCCGGCGGAGCCCGATGAGGACGATAGCAATCGTCCCGCGCGCGCGGGCGACGGCGTCTCGTCGATCCTGATTACGTCGAACGATTTCGCCGGCGCCTGGGCCATACGCCCGGACGGACAGCCGATGCTGCCGCTGGTGCCGGGCGAGCCGCGCCAGCGCGAGATGGCGTTTCGCGTGGGCGTCAACATCGTGATGTACGCCCTGACCGGCAACTACAAGGCCGACCAGGTGCATATCCCGGCGCTGCTCGAGCGGCTGGGGCAGTAGATGGACTGTGATGCTCGCAAGCGGCTGACAGAATTTCGGCGTCATGGCCGGGCTTGTCATCGCAAGTCGGGTTTACCCGACTTGCGATGCTCAAACCCGCGACGCCTTGCTTGCCGCCTGACAGTTAAGACGTGGATGCCCGCACAAGGCCGGGCATGACGCAGAATAAGTGGATGCGCTTGTTATGAACCTCGGCGTCTCATTCGCTCCCTTGGTGCCCCAATACGTCGTGTGGGCGGCCTTCGGCGTGGCCGTGCTGATGTCGATCCTGCTGCTGGTCGCGCGCAGCCGCGGCGCCGCCGTGCGCGCCGTCGCGCTCGGCCTCCTGGTGCTGGCGCTCGCCAATCCATCGTTCACGCGCGAGGACCGCGATCCGATCCCCTCGGTTGCCGCTGTCATTATCGACAAGAGCCCGAGCCAGGACTTCGGCGACCGCAAGGCGCAGACGGAAGCCGCGCAGAAGGCGCTGCTCGACCGGCTGCATCGCATCCCCGGGCTGGAAGTGCGCGTCGCCGACGCCGCCCAATCCGACGGCGAGAACGACGGCACGCGGCTGTTCTCGGCGTTGTCCTCGACGCTCGCCGACGTGCCACCCGATCGCGTCGCCGGCGCCATCATGATCACCGACGGACGCGTGCATGACGTGCCCGCCGACATCTCGGCGCTGGGCTTCAATGCGCCGCTGCATGCGCTGATCACCGGCCATCCGGACGAAATCGACCGCCGTGTCGTGCTCACGCAAACCCCGCGCTTCGGCATCGTCGGCCAGTCGCAGACCATCGGCTTCCACGTCGAGGATCAGAACACCAAGTCCAATACCGCACAGATCACCGTGCGCCGCGACGGCGATGTGATCGAGCAGCGCACGGTCGCTGTCGGCGCCGACGTGAAGGTGAACGTGCCGATCCCGCATGCCGGCCAGAATATCGTCGAGGTCGAGGCCGCGCCGGTGCCGAACGAGCTGACGCAGGTGAACAATCGCGCCGTCGTCTCCATCGACGGCGTGCGCGACAAGCTGCGCGTGCTGCTCGTCTCCGGTGAGCCGCACGCCGGCGAGCGCACCTGGCGCAATCTGCTCAAGTCCGATGCCTCGGTCGATCTCGTGCATTTCACCATTCTGCGGCCGCCGGAGAAGCAGGATGGAACGCCGATCAACGAACTCTCGCTGATCGCCTTTCCGACGCGCGAGCTGTTCCAGCAGAAGATCTCGGAATTCCAGCTCATCATCTTCGACCGCTACGCCCGCCAGGGCGTGCTGCCGATGGCCTATTTCGAGAACATCGCCAAGTATGTGGAAGACGGCGGCGCGGTGCTGATCGCCGCCGGCCCGGATTACGCGAGCCCGACCAGCATCTGGCGCACGCCGCTGGATCAGATCCTGCCGGCCGAACCGAGCGGCGACATGACCGAGCAGCCTTACCGCGCACAGTTGACCGAATCCGGCCAACGCCATCCGGTCACGCGCGGTCTGGAAGGCTCCGACACCAACCCGCCGCATTGGAGCGAGTGGTACCGGCTGGTGAACACCAAGCGCACCAACGGCACCACAGTGATGCAGGGCCCCGACGGCAAGCCTTTGCTGGTGCTCGGCCGCGAAGGCAAGGGGCGCGTGGCGCTGCTGTTGTCCGACCAGATCTGGCTCTGGGCGCGCGGCTATGAAGGCGGCGGCCCGCACCTCGATCTCCTGCGGCGGCTATCGCACTGGCTGATGAAGCAGCCGGACCTCGAGGAAGAGGCGCTGCGCATGATCGTGCGCGGGCACGACATCACCGTCGAGCGGCAGACCATGGCCGACAGCGTCAATCAGGTGACGCTCACCTCGCCGACCGGCGCCACGCGCACGCTCGACCTTCAACCGGATACGCCCGGCCTGTGGCGCACCTCGGTGAGCGCCAACGAGCTCGGGCTGTGGCGCGCGACCGACGGCAAGCTCAACGCGCTGGCCAATGTCGGCCCCGCCAATCCGCGTGAGTTCCAGGAAGTCACCTCGACGACCGAGGTGCTCCAGAAGCTCGCCAACGCGACCGGCGGCGACGCGCGGCGTCTGCAGCCGGGCAGCAGCCTCGATGTGCCGCGCGTGGTTCCGGTGCGGTCAAGCACGACGTTCCAGGGCGACGACTGGATCGGCCTGAAGATGCGCGACGTCAGCGTCGTGCGCGGCATCGGCGTGCTGCCGATCTTCGCCGGGCTGCTCGGGCTGTTGCTGCTCATCGGTTCCCTCGCTGCCACGTGGGCGCGCGAAGGCCGCTGACGCGCCGCCACTTGCTCCGCTCATTCCCGCGCAAGCGGGAATCCGGTTCTATCAGAGACAGTCGTCTCGCGCTGGGCCCCCGCTTTCGCGGGGACGAGCGGCCCGATCACACCCTACTAATTTCCAATGCGGTGCGTAGGACCCCGACGAGGCGCTGCGCGTTATCGGCGCGCGCTCCGCATGGAAACCTCCTCTATGTCTCCCGTGCCGACCGTCGCTGCCGTCATTTTTGACGCTTTCGAAATCGCGACGCGCCGGACACACTGGCACACGACACGCCGTCAGCCCGCCCAGCACAAGCAGCGAGGTTCACGATGATCGCCTCAAAGTCGGTTCGCTTCTTCGCAAAATACGCGGCGAGCGATCCGGTGAAATTCTCCGACATGGTCCGGCGCCACATGATCGAGCGCTTCTCCGCCGCGCCGGCCGGCATCGCCGCGACGCGCTTCCGCAATAGGGTGAACTACGAGATCGATTTGCGCACGCATCGCCTGATGCGGAAATATTACTTCCACACCCACGAGATGTTTCTCGAACGCATCTTCGACCAGCATCTCGGGCCGGGCGACATCTTCATCGATATCGGCGCCAACTGCGGCTATTGGTCGGCCTATGCACTCTCGCGTGTCGGGCAAAGCGGGGAAGTGCACGCCTTCGAACCGGTGCCGCATTACTTCGCCTTCGTGAAGCGGCTCAGCCAGCTCAATCCCGGCTTCAAGATGAACGCCAACAACGTGGCTTGCGGCGCGCAGCCCGGCCGGCTGCCGATGGCGACCGTGCCGCCGCGGCCGGAGAACTTCGACAACTACGATACCAATATCGGCTCGAGTTCGCTTGCGCCCGGCTTCCTCGACCACGCCAAGTCGTTGACAGAGACCATCTCGGTCGAGGTGATCCGCTTCAACGATTACCTCGACAACCATCCGATCGATCTCGACCGCGTCGGATTGATCAAGATCGACGTCGAGGGCTTCGAGGCCGCCGTGTTCGACGGCATGAGCCGCGTGCTGGAGAAGAAGGGCAGCAAGGTGCCGATCCTGTGCGAGATCCTCACCGACCGCGCGCGGCCCGAGCCGCTCGACGGCGCCGCGATCATCGCGCGGCTGGAGCGCGCCGGCTATCGCTGCCTCAATGCCACCAACCTCAAGCCGATCGACCCCACCGCGCTGGGGTTCGAGGAGAACATCCTCTGCGTGTGAGCCTTGATCCGTCATCCTGAGGTGCGAGCGCAACGCGCGAGCCATCACAAGTCGGCTGTAGCCGACTTGTGCACTTTCGAATCCAATGTCGGGTAAACCCGACATTGGTGGATGAACGGCCCGGGTACCCGAGCCTTCGGCGGCGGCCTCGGCCGTCGCCCTTCGAGGCTCGCGACTTAACAGTCGCTCGCACCTCAGGGTGACGCGACAAAGGCTGTTGAGCGGATGGCCGAAATAAGTGCTCTAAACCCCCGCCCAATCCGGGCGGATGAGCCCTGAGATGCCGTCGAAGGCGCCCGGCACAAGCTCGGCGATCAGCAACCGGGCCGGGTCTACCGGGCCCGGCATCTTCACCTGGCCCTTGGGGATGCGCCTGAAGCCGGCCTTGCCATAGAAAGGCTCGTCGCCGACCAGCACGACCATCGTATGCCCCTTGGCCTTGGCGTTGGCGAGGGCGCGGTCGATCAGGGCGCGGCCGATGCCGTGCGAGCGGAACGGCGGCTCGACCGTCAGCGGCCCCAGCAACAAGGCCGGCGTGTCGCCGATGCAAATCTGCGTCAGCCGCACCGAGCCGACCAGCAACGTGCCAATGCGCGCGGTGAAGGACAGATCGAGCGCATGCCCCCTGCCCTCGCGGATGCGGTAGGCGCTGCGGGCGAAGCGGCCCGGGCCGAAGGTGCGCTCATGCAGGCGGTCGATCGCCACGCTGTCGCCGGCGGTCTCCGGCAGGATCGTCAGTTGCAGTTCGCTCATCGTCTCGACGTCGTCCCGGCAGGCGGCGCCTGCCTCGTCGGGGCGCCAACAACCCGCAGCCGATAGCACCTGGGCCGATTCCGGTCCATCGCCCGTGGCGCCGGGCGCCCGGACCGCCTAAATGAGCCGTTCCGGGACTTTGGAGAACCGATCCCATGGGAATGCTGGTCGATGGCGTTTGGCAGGATGACGTTGCGCGCACCAAGGACGGCCACTTCGTGCGGCCGCCGACCCGCTTTCGCAACTGGGTGACAGCGGACGGCAGCCCCGGCCCGTCCGGCGAGGGCGGCTTTCCGGCCGAACCGGACCGGTACCACCTCTACGTCTCGCTCGCCTGCCCCTGGGCGCACCGCACGATCATCTACCGCAAGCTCAAGGCGCTGGAGAACGTCATCTCGCTCTCCGTCGTCTCGCCCGACATGCTCAAGGACGGCTGGACTTTCAACAAAGACGAGGGATCGACCGGCGACGCCGTGAACGGCAAGAGCAAGCTGTCCGAGATCTACGTGCTCGCCGATCCGCGCTACACCGGCCGCGTCAGCGTGCCGGTGCTGTGGGACAAGCAGACGAAGACGATCGTCAACAACGAGTCGTCCGAGATCATCCGCATGTTGAATTCGGCGTTCGACGCCTTCACCAACGTGCACACCGATTACTATCCGCAAGCCTTGCGCGCGCGGATCGACAAGCTCAACGAGCTCGTCTACCCGAACATCAACAACGGCGTCTATCGCACCGGCTTCGCCACCTCGCAGGCGGCCTACGAAGAGGCGTTCCACAACCTGTTCGACTCGCTCGACGAGATCGAAACAATTCTCTCGCAGCAGCGCTATCTCACCGGCAAGACGATCACCGAGGCCGACTGGCGGCTGTTTCCCACGCTGATCCGTTTCGACGCGGTTTATTATGCGCACTTCAAGTGCAACTGGCGGCACATCTACGAGTACCCGAACCTGTCCGGCTATGTGCGCGATCTCTATCAGCAGCCGGGCGTGGCCGAGACCGTGAGCCTGCAGCAGATCAAGCGGCACTATTACAACAGCCAGCGGCAGGTGAACCCGACCGGCATCGTGCCCGTCGGCCCGCAGCTGGATTTCTCCGCGCCGCATGATCGGGCGCGGTTGGGGTAGCGGAGACCGTGTGATGAACGCAACATTGATCGTGATCGATAGCGACGCCGAACTCGCGCGTGCGCGCGCGCTGGTCGATCGACTCATGTCCTCAGACGAACCGGCCGACATCGCACGACTTCAAGCCCAGGCACACCTCATAAAGGCCTACGAAGAGAGCAAATGGCCGCGCCGGACGCCAAGCACCGCCGAGACCATCCGCTATCTCATGGACCAGCACGGCCTTTCGCGCGCCGACATGGTGCCGATCCTCGGTACCGCCAGCCGCGTGAGCGAGGTGCTTAGCGGCAAGAAAGGCCTCAGCATGACCATGGTGCAGCGCCTGCGTGCGCGCTTCGGCGTGCCGGCGGATGTGTTGTTGCCGGAGCCTCAGAAGACGCGTGCACGGGGCGCGGTGAAACGAAAGGCGGCGTAAGGAATTATTTGCGCGCGTCGTCCGCGACGCCCTTCCCAATCCAAATTTCAGCCCACGGCCACCGCCGGCGAGCACGGCTTGTGCGCGCCGCCGGGATCGTAGCAGCCGTTGTCTTCGCCGATGCCGGTGAGTGAGAAGCCCATCACCGTGTTGAGCGAGAATGCGTACCACTGCAGAGCGCGATAGTCCGTGTAGGGCGGGTTAGCCGAAGGCGTAACCCGCCGCGAGCGTAGCGTTCGGCAAACGGGGTGGCGGATTACGCATCGCTTCTAATCCGCCCTACGGGCTACGGGCTACGGGCTGCAATGCAGTCCGCCTATTTTCAGTGTGTGACCCCCTTCCCCCGCAACGCCTCGCCGATCTCCCCCAAAATCGCCGGATCATCGATCGTAGCCGGCATCTGCCAGGGCTCGCCGTCGGCGATCTTCTTGATGGTGCCGCGGAGAATCTTTCCTGAGCGCGTCTTCGGCAGCCGCGCGACCGTCACCGCCAGCTTGAACGCCGCCACGGGACCGATGCGTTCGCGCACCAGCGCGACGATCTCTTTCTCGATGACGTCGGGCGCGCGCGCAACGCCCGCCTTCAGCACGATGAAGCCGCAGGGCACCTCGCCCTTGAGCTCGTCCTTGATGCCGAGCACGGCGCATTCGGCGACGTCCGGGTGCGCGGCGAGCACCTCCTCCATGCCGCCGGTGGAAAGCCGATGGCCGGCGACGTTGATGATGTCGTCGGTGCGGCTCATCACGTAGACATAGCCGTCCTCGTCCTTGAAGCCGGCGTCGGCGGTCTTGTAGTAGCCGGGGAATTCCTCGAGGTAGGCCTCTCTGAATCGCTCGTCCTGCTGCCACAACGTCGGGAAGGCGCCGGGCGGCATCGGCAGCTTCACCACGATCGATCCAATTTTGTTCGGCGGCTGCGCGTGGTTCGCCTCGTCGACGATGTCGATGGCGTAGCCCGGCATGGGCACGGTCGCCGAGCCGTGACGCACCGGCAGTTGCCCGAGGCCGACCGGATTGCCGGCGATGCACCAGCCGGTCTCGGTCTGCCACCAGTGGTCGATCACCGGCACCTTCAGCAGGTCCTCCGCCCATTGCAGCGTCGGCGGATCGGCGCGTTCGCCGGCGAGGAACAGCGTGCGGAAGCGCGACAGGTCGTGTTGCGCGATCAGCTTGCCCTCGGGGTCTTCCTTGCGGATGGCGCGGAACGCCGTCGGCGCGGTGAACAGCGCCACGGCTTTGTGCTGCGCGATGACGCGCCAGAAGGCGCCGGCGTCGGGCGTGCCGACCGGCTTGCCCTCGTACAGGATCGAGGTCGCGCCGTGCAGCAGCGGCGCATAGACGATGTAGGAATGGCCGACCACCCAGCCGATGTCGGAGGCGCACCAGAAGATCTCGCCGGGATCGATGCCATAGAGGTTCTGCATCGACCATTTCAGCGCGACCATGTGGCCGCCATTATCGCGCACCACGCCCTTCGGGATGCCGGTGGTGCCTGACGTGTAGAGGATGTAGAGCGGATCGGTGGCGTCGACAGGCACGCATTCGGATGTCTTGGCGTAGTCGACAGCGTGCTCCCACACCTTGCGCCAGTCGTAGTCGCGGCCGGGGTTAAGCTGCGCCTCGCATTGCGGGCGTTGCAGGATCATGCAGGCCTTCGGCTTGTGCGTGGCCAGGTTGATGGCTTCGTCGAGCATCGGCTTGTAGGGGACGACGCGCGTGCCCTCGATGCCGCAGCTTGCGGAGAGGATCAGCTTGGGCTGGCAATCGTCGATGCGGGTGGCGAGCTCCTTCGCGGCGAAGCCGCCGAACACCACCGAGTGCACCGCGCCAATGCGCGCGCAGGCGAGCATGGCGAAGACCGCCTCCGGCACCATCGGCATATAAAGGATGACGCGGTCGCCCTTCTCGATGCCGAAGTCGCGCAGCATGGCGCCGAGGATCTGCACCTCCGACAGCAGGCGGCCATAGGTGAAGGTCTTCACCGTATTGGTGACGGGGGAGTCGTAGATCAGCGCCGCCTGATCGTTGCGCCCGGAGAGCACGTGGCGGTCCAGCGCGTTGAAGCAGGTGTTGCAGACACCGCCTGTGAACCAGCGGCCGTAGATGCCGGCGCCGGGGTCGAACACCCTCTGCGGGGGCGTGTACCAGTCGATGTCCTGCGCCGCCTCGCCCCAGAAGCCTTCCGGGTCGCGCTGCCAGCGGGCGTAGACCTCATGGTAGCGGCTGGTGCGGGCGTCCATGGCCTCCCCCGTTTTTTGCTCTTTGGCCGCGAATAGTGGAACGGCCGGGATGTTGAAACAAGAAGGCTGGCGGTTTCGCCGGCTTTCCGCTTTGATCCGGCGCAAATTTACGACCCGCCTCAGTGTCACCTCTCCCGGCCTTGCGGGGAGAGGTCGGCCGCCGAGTGAAACGAAGGCGGCCGGGTGAGGGGCTGTGCACGGCCCCTCACCCGGCTCGGACCTCCCGGTCCTCGCCACCCTCTCCCCGTAAAGGACGGGGAGAGGGAAGAAAGAGCTCCCGTGACCATCATCACCGATCCCCTGTTCTATGCGCTGGCGATTCCCGCGGTGGTGGCCCTGGGACTGTCCAAGGGCGGCTTTGCCGGTGTCGGGCAGATGGCCGTGCCGATGCTGGCGCTGGTGATGCCGCCTCTGGAAGCCGCCGCCGTCATGCTGCCGATCATGATCGTGCAGGACTGGACCGCCGTCTGGGTCTACCGCAAGGAATGGAACGGCCGCATCCTCGCCATCATGATCCCCGGCGCGCTGATCGGCATCGCCGCGGCGGGCTGGCTCGCGTCGTATATTTCGGACGCCGCCGTGCGCATCTTCATCGGCGTCACCACCATCGCCTTCGTGATCTACAACTGGGCCGGCGCGATGCGCATCGCCAAGGAGGCAAAGCCGGCGAGCATTCCCGGTGGCGTCATCTGGGGCGCGCTGTCCGGCTTCACCTCGACCATCTGCCAGGCGGGCGGGCCGCCCTACCAGATGTACGTCCTGTCGCAGAAGCTGCCTAAAATGATCTTCGTCGGCACCACCGCCGTATTCTTCGCCACCATGAACATATTCAAGGTAGTCCCTTACGTCGCGCTCGGCCAGTTCTCGACCAAGGGCCTGGGCACGTCGCTGGCGCTGCTGCCGCTGGCGCTCGCCACCAACCAGCTCGGCTTCTGGCTCGTGCGCCGCGTGTCGCAGGAATTATTCTACAGGATCACGCTCATCCTGATGTTTTTGATCTCCATCGAGCTCACGCGCGAGGGCGCGCTGGATATTTGGCGCGGTTGAACCCGCTGGCGGGGTCCCGCGACTAAGATAAGCTGGCGCAGTTTCACGGCCAGCGCGGGGGGCTTTCATGCGCATTGGAATGCTTATTGTTCTACTCGGCCTGATCGCCCAGCCGGCGCTGGCCGACACGCCTCTGGACAGCCGCACGCCGCAGGATCTCATCCAGCAGCAGACTCTTGCGGATTTCGGCGATTGTCTCTCCAAGGAGATGGAGATCGCGATCTCGGGCTGCACCCGCATTATCGACGGCAAGCCGTTCGTGCCCACGGCACTGGCCTACGCCTATTACTATCGCGGCATTGCCTACGAGAGAAAAGGAGCCTTCAAGGAGGCGATAGCCGATTACACCGAGTCGATCCAGGCCACTCCGCACGCCCAGGCCTATGCCCGCCGGGGCTTGGTGTACCAGCACCAACACGATTTCGAACGCTCGATCGCCGATCTCACCGAAGCCATTCGGCGCGGTCCGCAATACGCATCCACCTATGATTGGCGCGGGCTGAGCTACTACTACAGCCGCGACAATAAACGCGCGATCGCCGATTTCGATGCGGCGCTGCGCATCGATCCCAAGTACGCCGAGGTCTATTGGCACCGCGGGCAGGCGCGCGAAATGGCGCTTGCCCCCAAGGCCGCGCTCGCCGACTACGGTGAGCTGATCAAGCTCGATCCCAAGTCGGTGCGCGGCTACGTGAGACGCGCGATCGTTTTACTCCAGCTTGGCGATGCCGCCGGCGCCATCGCCGACACCAGCGAGGCGATGCGTATCGAACCGAAGAATGTGCTGGCCTTGACGGTGCGCGGCAATGGCTATCGAGCCAAAGGCGATCTCAAGCGCGCCATCGATGACTACAGTGCGGCGATCCTTTTTGCGCCCAGCTTTACGCAGGCCTACCACGAACGCGGCGTCGCCTACCGCATGAAGGGCGACCGCGAGGACGCCATCACGGACTTCAAAATGGCGGTCCGTCAGCAGCCGATGGACTCGCCCGATTCACGCGCCGAACTCAAGGCGCTTGGGGTGGAGGCGCCAGCAGCCGACCCGCTGCGGCCGCAGACAGTCAAAGGCCTGCTTGATTCGCTGAAGTGAACGAGGCCTATCGCGGCGATTGATCGCTGTCCTCCGGCTTCGTAACGTTGTCTCCCGAGGGGGACTTAACCGATGGCGAAAATGCCCTACGACACCGATCTCGACCGCAACCCGGCCAATCACCAGCCGCTGACGCCGCTCGGCTTCCTCGAGCGCTCGGCGTCGGTATTCCCCAACCATACCGCCATCATCCACGGCCCCCTGCGCCGGACCTACGCCGAGTTCTATGCGCGGACGCGCCGGCTCGCGTCGGCGCTCGCCAGGCACGGCATCGGGCGTGGCGATACGGTGTCGGTGTTTCTCGCCAACACGCCGCCGATGCTCGAGTGCCACTACGGCGTGCCGATGACCCAGGGCGTGCTCAACACGCTCAACACGCGCCTCGATGCGGCAATCATCGCCTTCTCGCTCGATCATGCCGACGCCAAGGTCGTCATCACCGACCGCGAGTTCTCCAAGGTGATGAAGGAGGCGCTCAGCCTCTGCAAAGTAAAGCCGCTGGTGATCGACTACGACGATCCGGAATATTCCGGTCCCGGCGAGCGGCTGGGCGCGATCGAATACGAGGATTTCATCGCGCAGGGCGATGCCGATTTCGCCTGGTCGATGCCTGACGACGAATGGGACGCGATCACCCTCAACTACACAAGCGGCACCACCGGCGATCCCAAAGGCGTGGTCTATCACCATCGCGGCGCGCATCTCCTGTCGGTCGGCAACATCGTCACATGTTCGATGGGCAAGCATCCGGTCTATCTGTGGACGCTGCCGATGTTCCACTGCAACGGCTGGTGTTTCCCGTGGTCGATCTCGGTGGTGACCGGCACGCATGTGTGCCTGCGCGCCGTGCGCGCGAAGGCGATGTATGACGCCATCGCGACTTACAAAGTGACGCATCTGTGCGGCGCACCGATCGTGATGGCGACGCTGATCAATGCACCGGAGGCCGAGAAGAAGCCGTTGCCGCATGTGGTGGAATTCTTCACCGCCGCGGCGCCGCCGCCGGAAGCCGTGCTGGCGGCGATGAAGGAGGCCGGCTTCAACGTCACGCATCTCTACGGGCTCACCGAATGCTACGGGCCGGCGGTGGTCAACGACTGGAACGCGGCCTGGGACACGCTCGGCGCGAGCGAACAGGCGGCGAAGAAAGCGCGCCAGGGCGTGCGCTACAGCGCGCTGGAAGCGCTCGACGTGCGCGATCCCGAGACCATGGCGCCGGTCGCGCGCGACGGCGAAACGCTGGGCGAAGTGATGATGCGCGGCAACGTGGTGATGAAAGGCTATCTCAAGAACAAGGCGTCCACCGACAAGGCCTTCGAGGGCGGCTGGTTTCACACCGGCGATATCGGCGTGATCTACCCGGACGGCTATATCCAGCTCAAGGACCGCTCCAAGGACATCATCATCTCCGGCGGCGAG